>NZ_JAGIOH010000001.1:903125-1204166 GCF_017876625.1 Streptomyces syringium | reverse complement strand
CGCCAGCATGGCGCTGATGATGGTGGTGCTCACCTGGCGGGAGCGGTTCATCGCGGCCGGTGCCGCGGTCGGTATCGACATCGCCTTCTTTTTGGTGCGGTGGGCGGTCGACGCCAAGATGATGTTCGGCAACGGCGCGCTGTGGGTGATTCTGGCCTGCGCCGTCATCGCTGTCACGCGCCGCACCGGCCGTGAGCGTGTCCTGTTGCTGAAGGGCGTCGGGCTGGGCCTGCTGCTGGTGGCCGGCCGCAAGACCGGCGACACCTGGCTGCTCATCACGTCGAAGACCCGCCCGCAGGTGCTCGACCAGTACGTGGCGACCGCCGATCACGCGCTCGGCAACCCGTCGTGGCTGGCAGGCCGGATCGTCGAGGCCACCGGCACGGTCGGTGAGCACGTTCTCGACTACGTCTACATCCAGCTCGCGGTGGCCGCGGTCATCGTCGCGCTGTACCAGCTGCGTCACGTGGCGGCCGAGCGCCGCTTCCCGGGCCATCATCTGGTGCGCACCTTCCTGGTGATCGGCCTCCTCGGCCCGGCCATCTACATGATCTTCCCGGTGGTCGGACCGATCTTCGCCTACGGCGCCGACGGCGGGCACTGGGCGGTGGCCGACCTGTGGCCGAACACGCCGCCGCCGATCACCGCCCCGCACGGGATGCCGTTCGACGAGATTACCCCCCGCAACTGCATGCCCAGCCTGCATACCGCGTGGGCCACCACGATCTTCATCCATTCCCGCAGGGGCCCCCGCGTTCTGCGCTACGCGGGCACCTTCTGGCTGATAGCCACGCTCGGCGCGACGCTGGGATTCGGCTACCACTACGGCGCGGACATCGTGGCCGGCGTGGTGTTCGCGTTCACGATCGAGGCGGCGCTGCGCGCACTCGACCGTGGCTGGGACCGGTCGGGAATCCAGCTGGTCGGCTACGGCACCGCGGTCTTCGCCGCGCTCCTGGTGTCGTACCGCTATCTGTCGATGGAGATGGCCGAATACCCGTGGGTGTTCGGACCGCTGGTCCTGCTGGCGATGGTCTCCGTGGTCTACGGCTATATGCGGACGACCAAACTGTGGGAACCGAAGGCCGCACCGGTGCGGCAACCGGAACCGCAGCCCGAACTCGTCTGAGTAAGGGGCGACACATCATGGGCTGAGCGCTTCCCGGCCGGGGCCGGGAAGCGCTCAGCCGGTCCCCGCGGTGTACGGACTTTGCGCGCGAGGGCCGGCCCGAAGCCTCTGACCTGGTATTTCCCTGCTTTCCAGGGATCCCGCGGACATCGGGGCAGGCAATTAAGCTGGTGGGCATGGCCTACGAAATTCCTGTGACGCAAGCCCGCGCCGAGCTGGCGGAGCTGATCAACCGCGTGGTCTACGGCGGTGAGCGGGTGGTCGTCACGCGCCACGGGAAGCCGCTGGTCGCCCTGGTGTCCGCCGCTGACCTGCAGCGGCTCGAAGAGAGCGAGGCCGGGGCGGAGACCGGGGCCGAGGAGCAGGTGATCAGCACGGTCTCCACCATGCGCACCCTGCCGTCCGTGGCCGAGGACCGGGGCCGGTTCGGCATCGCCGCCGAGCACCGGGCCCCCGACGCGCCGCCGCGGCACTGAGAGGGCCGGCGACCCACCACCGGTGACCTCTGGCCACGGCTTTGCAAAGAGTCAGTTAACGCGTTGGAAAAGCTTGCGCCCTAATCTGCAATCCCAGGCCTTCGGGAGAAGAAGCCCAGGTCAACAGTGTGTAGAACTCAGGTGTGCCTCCACCGTGTTCGGTAGGGAGGTCCTGGTTCGTCAGTGAGGTGGGACGCATGCAACTTTCCCCGCATGAACAGGAACGCCTGCTCATCCATGTGGCCGCCGACGTGGCCGAGCGCCGGCGGGCGCGCGGACTGCTCCTCAACCACCCCGAAGCGGTCGCGCTGATCACCGCGCACATCCTCGAAGGCGCCAGGGACGGCCGTACCGTGGCCGAGCTGATGTCCTCCGGACGCAAGGTGCTCACCCGCGACGAGGTCATGAGCGGCATCCCCGAGATGATCCACGACGTCCAGGTGGAGGCCACCTTCCCCGACGGTACGAAGCTCGTCACCGTCCACGAGCCCATCGGATGACCGGGGGAGACGCGCGGATGATTCCCGGAGAGATCCTGCACGCCGCCGAGCCCGTACGCCTCAACCAGGGCTCCCCCCTCACCCGCCTCATCGTCCTCAACGCCGCCGACCGGCCCGTGCAGGTGGGCTCGCACTACCACTTCGCCGAGGCCAACCCGGGCCTGGACTTCGACCGGGCGGCCGCCCACGGCAAGCGCCTCGACATCGCCGCCGGCACCGCCGTGCGCTTCGAACCGGGCATCCCCGTCGAGGTCGGCCTCGTCCCCATCGGCGGCAAGCGCATCGTCGAGGGACTGCGCGGCGAGTGCGGAGGCCCCCTCGATGTCTGAACTCAGCCGCGTCGCCTACGCCGATCTCTTCGGGCCGACCACCGGTGACCGCATCCGGCTCGCCGACACCGACCTTCTCGTCGAGATCGAGGAGGACCGCTCCGGCGGGCCGGGCCACGCCGGAGACGAGGCGGTCTTCGGCGGTGGCAAAGTCATCCGCGAGTCCATGGGGCAGTCCCGCGTCACCCGCGCCGAGGGCGCCCCCGACACCGTCATCACCGGTGCGGTCGTCCTCGACCACTGGGGCGTCGTCAAGGCCGACGTCGGTCTGCGCGACGGCCGGATCACCGGCATCGGCAAGGCCGGCAACCCCGACACCATGGACGGCGTCCACCCCGACCTCGTCATCGGCCCCGAGACCGAGATCATCGCGGGCAACGGCAAGATCCTCACCGCCGGCGGCATCGACGCCCACGTCCACTTCATCTGCCCGCAGTCCGTGGACGCGGCCCTCGCCTCCGGTGTCACCACCCTCCTCGGCGGCGGGACGGGACCCGCCGAGGGCAGCAAGGCCACCACCATCACCCCCGGCTCCTGGCACCTCGCCCGGATGTTCGAGGCGATGGAGGGGTACCCCGTCAACCTCGGACTGCTCGGCAAGGGCAACACCGTCAGCTACGACTCCATGCGCGCCCAACTGCGCGCGGGCGCCGTCGGCTTCAAGATCCATGAGGACTGGGGCGCGACCCCCGCCGCCATCGACGCCTGTCTGAGCGTCTGCGAGGAGAGCGGCGCCCAGCTCGCCATCCACACCGACACGCTCAACGAGGCCGGCTTCGTCGGCGACACCCTCGCCGCCATCGCCGGGCGTTCCCTTCACGCCTACCACACCGAGGGCGCGGGCGGCGGCCACGCACCCGACATCATCACCGTCGTCTCCGAGCCGAACGTCCTGCCCAGCTCCACCAACCCCACCCGGCCGCACACCGTCAACACCGTCGAGGAACACCTCGACATGCTGATGGTCTGCCACCACCTCAACCCGGCCGTCCCCGAGGACCTGGCCTTCGCCGAGTCCCGCATCCGGCCCGGCACCATCGCCGCCGAGGACTTCCTGCACGACCTGGGCGCGATCTCGATCATCTCCTCCGACTCCCAGGCCATGGGACGCATCGGCGAGGTCGTGCTGCGCACCTGGCAGACCGCGCACGTCATGAAGAAACGGCGCGGCGCCCTCCCCGGCGACGGCCCGGCCGACAACGCGCGGGCCCGCCGCTACGTCGCCAAATACACCATCAACCCGGCCGTGGCCCAGGGGCTCGACCACGAGATCGGCTCCGTCGAGGCCGGGAAGCTCGCCGACCTCGTGCTGTGGGACCCGGCGTTCTTCGGCGTCAAGCCACAGCTCGTCATCAAGGGCGGCCAGATCGCCTACGCGCAGATGGGCGACGCCAACGCCTCCATCCCCACCCCGCAGCCGGTCCTGCCGCGCCCCATGTTCGGCGCGACGGGCCGGGCTCCCGCCGCCAACTCGCTGAACTTCGTCACCCAGTGGGCCCTCGACGACGGTCTCCCCGAACGGCTGGGCCTCGGCAAGAGGTTCGTCCCGATCCGGGACACACGGGGCGTCGGCAAGGCCGACATGCGCAACAACGACGCCCGCCCGCACGTCGAAGTCGACCCCGACACCTTCACCGTCACCATCGACGGCGATCCCGTCGATCCGCGGCCCGCGGCGGAACTGCCGATGGCCCAGCGGTACTTCCTCTTCTGATCATGGGAACCCCTTCCTACGACCCGGGTGCCGCGGGGTCACCCGCCGCCCGCGCCGCCCTGCTCGTCCTCGCCGACGGGCGGTTCCCCGCCGGGGGCCACGCGCACTCCGGCGGGGCCGAGGCGGCCGTCAAGGCCGGGCGGATCCGCGACGCGGCCACGCTGGAGGTGTTCTGCCGGGGGCGGCTGCACACCGCCGGTCTCACCGCGGCCGGGCTGGCCGCCGCCGCGACGGCCGGGCTCGATCCGCTCGACCTGGACGACGCGGCCGACGCCCGCACCCCCTCGCCCGCCCTGCGCGCCGCCGCGCGCAGACTCGGCCGCCAGATGATGCGGGCCGCACGGGCGGCCTGGCCGTCACCCGCCCTCGACGCCCTCGCCGCGGCCCGGCCGCGCGGCGCCCACCAGCCCGTGGTCCTCGGCCTCGCCGCCCGCGCGGCCGGGCTCACCCCGCTGGACGCCGCGTACGCCGCCGGATACGAAGCGGTCAGCGGGCCGGCCACGGCGGCCGTGCGGCTGCTGAGCCTGGACCCCTTCGACGCGACCGCCGTCCTGGCCGGGCTCGCGCCCGCACTCGACCGGGTCGCGCACGAGGCCGCGACGGCGGCGCGGCGCGCCGGGTACGAGGGGCTCGACGCGCTACCGGCTCCGGCCGCGCCGTTGCTCGACATTGCCGCCGAGCAGCATGCGGCGTGGCCCGTGCGGTTGTTCGCCTCGTAAGCAACCGGGGCTCCGCCCCGGACCCCGGTCCTCAATTGCCGGACGGGCTGGATTGTTGCCCGGGCCCGGACCGGAAGTCTCGCCGGACCGGCGGAACTTCCAGCCCGTCCGGCGCTTGAGGACGCCGCGCGCAGCGCGGTCAACCACCGAAACCTCCGGAGGAACCATGCATCTCGACCACCCCGACGCCTACCCCCACCGCCACACCTACGGCGCGGCGGACCCCCGCCGCGCCGACGGCACCCGCCGTGCCCTGCGGATCGGGCTCGGCGGGCCCGTCGGGTCCGGGAAGACCGCGACCGTGGCCGCGCTGTGCCGGCTGCTGCGCGACGAGCTGTCCATCGCCGTCGTCACCAACGACATCTACACCCGCGAGGACGCCGAATTCCTGCTGCGGCACGCCGTGCTGCCGCCCGAGCGGATCACCGCCGTCGAGACCGGGGCCTGCCCGCACACCGCGATCCGCGACGACATCTCCGCCAACCTCGAAGCCGTCGAGGACCTGGAGGACGCCCTCGGGCCGCTCGACCTGGTCCTGGTGGAGTCCGGCGGCGACAACCTCACCGCCACCTTCTCCAAGGGGCTCGTCGACGCGCAGATCTTCGTCATCGACGTGGCCGGCGGCGACGACATCCCCCGCAAGGGCGGCCCCGGGGTGACCACCGCCGATCTCCTCGTCGTCAACAAGACCGACCTCGCGCCCTACGTCGGCGTCGACCTGGAGGGCATGGCCCGCGACGCCAAGGCCCAACGCGGCGACCTGCCCGTCGTCTTCACCTCCCTCGTCGCCGAGGGCGGCGTACGGCCGGTGTCCGACTGGGTGCGCGAGCGGCTGGCCGGCTGGGCCGCGGTCTCGCCGTGACGTCCCTCGCCGCGGGTCCTGCGGTGGACGCCGGGCTGCGGGCCGCGGCGCACGTCGTCGCGGCGCCGGACGGCCGGGGCGGCACGGGGCTTCCCACGCTGGACGGCGCGGGGCCGTTCGCGCTGCGCAGGCTGCGGCCGCAGGGGCGTGAGGCCCATGTGCGCCTCGTGGGGGCCATGAGCGCGCCCCTCGGCGGTGATCTGCTCGGCCTCACCGTGGAGGTGGCGGACGGCGCCGCCCTGCGGTTCTCGACGACTGCCGCCACCATCGCCCTGCCCGGGCGCACCGGGGCGCCCGCCGCGTACGACACCCGGATCCACGTCGGTGACGGCGCCACGCTGCGCTGGCTCCCCGAACAGCTGATCTCCGCCCGGGGCAGCGACCTGCGGACGACGACCCGCGTCGAACTCGCCCCGACGGCCCGTCTGGTGCTCCGCGAGGAGCAGGTGCTCGGCCGCGCGGGCGAGGACCCCGGACGGCTGTCCGCCCGGCTGACCGTGCGCCGCGCGGGCCGCCCGCTGTTCGACCAGGAGCTGACGTACGGGCCCGGGGCACCCGGCTGGGACGGGGGCGCCGTGCTGGGCGGGCACCGGGCCGTCGGGCAACTCCTCGTCGTGGACCCGGCCTTCGCCGAACACCCGGTGCGGCCCCGCCTCCTCGGTACGACCGCCGCGCTCACCCCGCTCGCCGGGCCCGCCGTCGTGGTGAGCGCGGTGGCCCCGGACGCGCTGCGGCTACGAAGGCTGCTGGATGCGGGAGTTGCGGCCGTCTTCGACGGAGATGACGGGGTACGGGCGTTTTGGTGAACCGGGGGCTGCCGGCGCCACAGGTGCCACCCCGGGTTTCGTCATCCTTACAGATTAGTAAAGAACGTCCGTGCGACCTGTCCTTTGTGGCAATGGAGGCGAAAGGATCCCCCTGCAGCTCCGTGATCATCGTCGCGGCGCATCAGCGCGTACGCGGCGCATCAGCAGGGGGAAAACCACGTGAGACCTACAGCAATATTCGGTGCGGCCGGCACCGCGGTGACGGCCGCACTCGTCGCCGGGCTCCTGGCCGCACCGGCGGCCGACGCCGGCGAGCGGGTACCGGGCGGCGCGGCCGAGGCGAAGGGTGTGCAGATCGCCGCCGCCAAGGCGGCGAAGAAGGGCATCAAGTGGCAGGACTGTCCTGCCGCCTGGGGCCTGGAGAAGCCGATCCAGTGCGGCTTCGTCACCGTCCCGGTCGACTACACCAAGCCGAACGGCCGCACCATCGAGATCGCGGTGGACCGGGTCCGTTCCACCGGTAAGGCGAGCGAGCGCCAGGGCGCCCTCCTGTACAACCCCGGCGGCCCCGGCGGCTCCGGCATGAAGTTCCCGCGGCGGGTCACGACCAAGAACCCGCTGTGGACCAAGACGTCGAAGGCGTACGACTTCGTCGGCTTCGACCCGCGCGGCGTGGGCCACTCCGCCCCGATCTCCTGCACTGACCCGCAGAAGTTCGTGTCGGCCCCCAAGGCCGACCCGGTGCCCGACAGCGAGGCCGACAAGCGCGCCCAGCGCAAGAAGGCCAAGGAGTACGCCGACGGCTGCCACGAGCGCAGCGGCAAGCTGCTCCCGCACCTCACCACGATGAACACCGCCCGTGACGTGGACGTCGTCCGCGCCGCCCTCGGTGAGAAGAAGCTCAACTTCCTGGGCATCTCCTACGGCACCTACCTCGGCGCCGTCTACGGCACGCTCTTCCCGAGCCACGTCCGCCGCATGGTCGTCGACAGCGTCGTCAACCCCGCGCAGGACAACATCTGGTACGAGGCCAACCTCGAGCAGGACGTCGCCTTCGAGGGCCGCTTCAAGGACTGGACGAAGTGGGTCGCCCAGCACGACGGCACCTTCCACCTCGGCAACACCCAGGCCAAGGTCCAGAAGCAGTGGGAGAAGCTGCGCGCCTCCGCCAAGAAGAAGCCCATCGGCGGGGTCGTCGGCCCGGCCGAGCTGATCAGCTTCTTCCAGGACGCGGCGTACTACGACTCCGCGTGGGTCCCGGTCGCCGAGACCTGGAGCAAGTACCTCGCCGGTGACGAGAAGGCCCTGGTCGAGGCGGCGGGCCCGGACCTCTCCGACACCGTCGGCAACGCCGCCAAGGAGAACGGCAACGCCGTCTACACCGCGGTCGAGTGCGCCGACGCCAAGTGGCCCACCAGCTGGAAGAAGTGGGACCGGGACAACACCCGTATCCACCAGCAGGCGCCGTTCATGACCTGGGCGAACGCCTGGATGAACCTGCCGTGTGCCACCTGGAAGTCCAAGCAGGGCACCCCCCTCGAGGTCGCCACGCACAAGGGTCTGCCCCAGACGCTCATCGTCCAGAGCGACCGTGACGCCGCCACGCCGTACGTGGGCGCGGTCGAGCTGCACAAGCGCTTCAAGGGCTCGCGTCTGATCACGGAGAAGGGCGCCGGCTCGCACGGCGTCGTCGGCCTGGTCAACCCGTGCATCAACGACCGGGTGGACGCCTACCTCATCGAAGGCAAGCTCGACGCCAAGGACGTGACGTGCGCCCCGCACGCCACCCCCGAGCCGCCGAAGGCCGCCGCCGCCAAGTAAGGCGGGCGACGACCACACGGGACCGGGCCCCGGTCTTCCCTCAGGACGAGGGGAGAGCGGGGCCCGGCTCGTTCTTCCGCCGCCACCCTCCGCCGGAGGAGTCAACGCCCCCGCGGAGCGAAGGCCCTCGCGAAGGCCGCCCTGGTCGGGGAGTCGGCGGTGCGGTCCAGAACGCCGAAGACGACGTGCTCGAAGCGTCCCGCGAAGCGGCCCTCACCGGTCAGATGGCCGTGGAACGCGGCCGCGACGTGGGCCGGGTCGTTCCGGAAGACCCCGCAGCCCCAGGCGCCGAGCACCAGCCGGTGGTAGCCGTGCGCCGCCGCCACCTCCAGCACCTGCCCGGCCCGGACGGCCAGGGCCGCCGGGACGCGTGCCGTGAGCTCCGGCTCCCGGCGGGCGATCACGCCGGCGTTGGGGGCGGGAGAGGTCAGGAACCCCGCCGTGAAGGGCGTCTCGAGGAGGGCGCCCCGGTCGTCGCGGAACACCGGCACGCCGGGGGAGTGGATGACGCGGTGACTGTAGAAGGGGCTGGGGTCGGCCCGGTGCGCGGCGTAGAACTCCGGTACCTCGCGCAGGCACGTATAGAGCGCCGAGCCGCGGCACAGCGCCTCCTCCTGGGCCTGCGCGCCATTGAGGTAGCCGCCCCCGGGGTTGCGGGCGGAGGCGAAGTTGAGCACCGCGACCGTGCCGCCGGCCGCCATCCGGCGCGCGGCGTCCAGGCTGCCCTCGGCGGTCACCTCGAAGACCGTCGCCCCGGCCGCCCCGTCGCCCGGCTCCGGCACGGCCACCGGTTCCGGCCCGTACAGCCGGGTCCCCCGTACCGCCCGGCCGATCGCCTCCGCGAGGCCGACGGTCCGGCCGGCGGGGGACGTGTAGCCACCGGTCGCGACGATCTCCTCGGTCTCCTTGGCGATGCCGCGCAGCCGGGCGCTCATATGCGATTCCTTGTCATGGTTCCCTTGCGATGATCATTACGGAGCGCCGAGCGTACGGGGCGGGCCGATTTTCGGCCATGTCTTTTTCGCGTGCCGCGGCCGCCGACCGGGTGATCGTGCGCCGCCACCCGGCCTACCGGCCGGTGCGGCAGCTTGCCGGCCCCGGCCCGGGCGGGTGGCCTGGACGGGGGCACTCCCGCGCCCGCGCCCCAGGAGGCACCGATGTCCGTACGTACCGCCGTGGTCGTGGCGACGGCCGCCGCGCTGACCATCCTCCCCCTGGCCCCGGCAGCCGCCGACGAGCCGGGTCAGGGACGGCTCTTCCTGACCGTCTCCGGCGCCCGCGACACCTGGATCCGCGGCCTCCAGCTGGCCTGCCCGGGGCCGGGCCACCACCCCCACGCACGCGAGGCCTGCGCGAGCCTGAAGCGGGCCCACGGCGACCCCGGCGCCCTGACCGGCGACCGGCACCTGTGCACGCGCGAGTACGACCCGGTCACCGCCGGCGCCGACGGCACCTGGCACGGCCGTGCCGTCCACTGGCGCAAGACCTTCCCCAACGCCTGCGCCCTCGAATCCGCGACCGGACACGTCTTCCGGTTCTAGGAAGACCTGTCCGGGGCGCTCACGACCCCCGGGCCGCCAGTGCCCCCAGGGTCACCAGCATCAGCACCACCCAGGTGAACCACAGCCAGCCATTGCTGCCGAGGGTTACCGAATAGGCGGTCACCACGACCAGCCCGCCCACCGTCAGCCCCGCCATCGTCCTCGTCGATCCGGGCATGCCCCGCACCTCCTCACGGCGGCCCCGACGTCGATACCGACAGGCGTGAACGCGCGGACCGCGGCCAGGAGACCATCGTCTCCCGGCCGCGGTCCGTACCGCCATACCGCCGGCGCCGCCCGCTCACTGCTCCCGCGTGCGCAGCGAGGCCAGATACGCGTTGTAGGCCGCCAGCTCCTTGTCACCGTCGCGGTCCGCCGTCCGGTCCGAGCGCCGTGCCTGGCGCTGGTCGGAGCGGTACCACTGGTACACCAGGGCGATCAGCACCACCACCGAGGGGATCTCGCTGAACGCCCAGGCGATGCCGCCGCCCGCCTGCTGGTCCGACAGCGGGTCGATGCCCAGCGAGGCCGGCGGGTTCGTGTACGTGCCGATCATCGGCTCCGAGGCCATCATCAGCGCGATGCCGAAGAAGGCGTGGAAGGGCATGCCGGCGAACAACTCCAGCATCCGCATCACGTATCCCGGCCGGTGCGGGCCCGGGTCGACGCCCATGATCGGCCAGAAGAACACCAGACCCACGGCGAGGAAGTGCACCATCATCGCGATGTGCCCGGTCTTGCTCCCCATCAGGAAGTCGAAGAGCGGGGTGAAGTACAGGGCGTACAGGCTCGCGATGAACAGCGGGATCGTGAAGGCCGGGTGCGTGATGATCCGCATGTAGCGGCTGTGCAGCAGCGCGACCAGCCACTCGCGCGGCCCCTTGCGCCCGCGCCCCGCCGCCGGCAGCGCCCGCAGGGCCAGTGTCACCGGGGCACCGAGCAGGATCAGGATCGGCGAGAGCATGCTGATGACCATGTGCTGCACCATGTGCACGCTGAACATGACCATGCCGTACTCGTTGAGCTTGGTGCACATCACCAGCGCGACCGTCAGCACACCGAGCACGAAGGCGACCGTACGGCCGACCGGCCACGCGTCACCCCGCCGCCGCAGCCGCACCACGGCCCAGCCGTACAGGCCCAGCCCCAGCAAGCAGCTGATCATGAAGAACGGATCGCCGCTGAACTCCAGACCCCGTCCCAGGGTGAACGGCGGCAGATCCATCATCATGCCGTGCCCGCTGTGATCCATCCGCTCTCTCCCATTTCGCACCAATGCGCCGGGACCAGAGTAGAGCCGCCCCCGGCCGGGACTCCGGCCGGGGGCGGCTGTCGCGCACATGCCCCGTGAGCTGCCCGGGAACGGTCGGGAAAAGGCGTGGGAGTCAGCTCACAGCACGCACTCGACCTCGGCGTACCGCTCCTGCGGCACGGTCTTCAAATGCTCGACGGCCGCCGCCAGTGGCACCAGCGTGATGTCCGTACCGCGCAGGGCGGTCATCATCCCGAACGCCCCCCGGTGCGCCGCCTCCACCGCGTGCCAGCCGAACCGCGTCGCCAGCACCCGGTCGTACGCCGTGGGCGTACCGCCGCGCTGCACATGGCCGAGGATCACCGGCCGGGCCTCCTTGCCCAGGCGCCCCTCCAGCTCGACGGCCAGCTGCCGGGCCACACCGGCGAACCGCTCATGGCCGTAGACGTCCGTGGCGCCGACGTCGAAGGCCATCGTGCCCTCGCGCGGCTTGGCGCCCTCCGCGACCACCACGATCGCGAACCGCTTGCCCGCGTCGAAGCGCTGCCCGACCACCTTCGTCAGCTCGTCGATGTCGAAGGGGCGCTCCGGCACGACGATGGCGTGCGCGCCCGCGGCCATGCCCGAGTGCAGGGCGATCCACCCGGTGTGCCGCCCCATCACCTCGACGATCAGCACCCGCTGGTGTGACTCGGCGGTGGTCTTCAGCCGGTCCAGGGCCTCGGTGGCCACGCCCACGGCCGTGTCGAAGCCGAAGGTCACATCGGTCGACGCGATGTCGTTGTCGATGGTCTTGGGGACGCCCACGATGGGCAGTCCGGCGTCCGACAGCAGCCGGGCCGCCTTCAGCGTGCCCTCGCCGCCGATCGGGATGACGGCGTCCAGACCGAGCTCGGCCACATGCCCCTTGGCCCGCTCGACGCCGTCGCGCAACTGGGCGGGCTGTACCCGGGAGGAGCCGAGGATCGTGCCGCCGAGGGCCAGGATGCCGCCCACCGCGTCCAGGTCCAGCTTGCGGTGGTCGGCTTCCAGCAGACCTCGCCAGCCGTCGTGGAAGCCGATGACCTCGTCGCCGTGGTCGACGACGGCTCGGTGCACGACGGACCTGATGACGGCGTTGAGTCCGGGGCAGTCGCCGCCGGAGGTGAGTACACCAATGCGCATGACAGGGAACCTTCGCAACAGGGGCCTTGAGGCCGGACCCCGTCGTCCGGCTGGATCCCCGCCACCCTACTCGCGAGGGGTGACGGGGGCCGCGACCATCCATCATGCGGTCGCCGTGCGGGCCCTCGCGGGGCCCGCACGGCGCCTGCGCCGTTACGCGGGCTGGCTGGCCGCCGCGATCCGCTCGGCGCGCAGCGCGTCGTACCACCGGTCGTCGACCGGCGGCAGGGCGTTGACATCCAGGGCCAGCTTGATCAGCAGGTCCGCGATGTGCGGGTTGCGGGCCATGACCGGGCCGTGCATGTACGTACCGAAGACCGTCTCGTTGTACGCGCCCTCGGTGCCGTCACCCGTGCCGTTGCCCTGGCCGAAGCGCACCCGGGCGAACGGGCGGGCGGTCGGGCCGAGGTGGGTGACGCCCTGGTGGTTCTCGAAACCGGTCAGGGGCGGCAGGCCGAGCGGCGCGTCGATGTCGGCCAGCACATCGCCGACGCACCGGTCGCCCTCACCGCGGGTGCTGACGACGTCCAGCAGACCCAGGCCCTGCTCGCGCTGGCCGAGGTCGTTGATGAACTCGTGGCCCAGGATCTGGTAACCGGCGCAGACCGAGAAGACGATCGCGCCGTTGGCGACGGCCCGGTTCAGACCGCCGTCGCGGCGCAGCCGCTCGGCCGCCAGCCGCTGCGGCCGGTCCTCACCGCCACCGATCAGGTAGATGTCCCCGGAGGTCGGGATGGGCTGGTCGGACCGTACGTCCACGCGCTGGACATCCAGGCGCCGCTGCAGCGCACGCCGCTCCAGGACCAGGGCGTTGCCCTGGTCGCCGTAGGTGCTGAGCAGGTCGGGGTAGACCCACACCAAACGCAGACTGTTCTGGCTCATGCTCACAATCCTCAGTCTTGAGTGGGGTCAGTTGCCGACGCGGCGGCGGACGTCCTGGAACGCGGTGTAGTTGGCGATCAGCTCGATCCGGCCGGGCGGCGCCGCCGCCACCGCCTCGTCGACGCTCTCGCAGACCCGGAAGTCCAGGCCCGCGACCTCCAGTCGCACCGCGAGGTCCAGCTTGCGGTCACCGATCACGAAGATCGGGTGCCCCGCGAGCCGCGGATAGTCCACGTCCCACAGCCAGGAGGTGTCCGTGCCGTCGGCACCCCGCGCGTTCACCGACAGGATCACCGGTGCGGGCGGGCCGTCGATCAGCGAGAACGTCTCCAGCCAGCCGGCCGGGTTCTTCGCCAGCAGCAGCCGGATCTCGCGGTTCATGTAGGTGACCACGTCGAACCGGCCCGCGACCGCCTGCACCTGGTACATCCGCTCCAGGGCCACCTGCGGCGGCACCCCGAAGGTGGCCGCGACGGCCGCCGACGTGGTGGCGTTCGCCTTGTTGGCCCGGCCCGGCAGCTGAAGGTGGATGGGCCACGCGCTGCCGTGCGGGTCGAGGACGTAGTCGCCCGACAGCGCCCAGCTCGGGGTCGGGCGGCGGAAGCCGCACTCGCCGCAGAACCAGTCGTCGCCCGGGCGCTGCATGACGCCACCGCACGACGGGCACGACCAGGCGTCGTCCTTCCACTCCTGACCGGCCGCCACCCACACCACGTTCGGCGAGGAGGAGGCGGCCCATACGATCAGCGGGTCGTCGGCGTTGGCGATGACCACGGCCTTCGTGCCCGCCAGACCCTCGCGCCACTTCTCGGCGAGCATCCGCGTCTCCGCGGCGCGGTCGAGCTGGTCGCGCGAGAGGTTCAGCAGCGCTATGGCCTTGGGCGAGACATCCCGGGCGACTCCCGCCAGGTACTTCTCGTCCACCTCGATCACGCCGTAGCGCGCGTCCGAGCCACCGGCCAGGGCCGAGGTGATGCCCGCGGGCATGTTCGCGCCCAGCGCGTTGGACACCACCGGGCCGCTGGCCCGCAGTGCCTCGGCGATCAGCCGGGTCGTGGTCGTCTTGCCGTTCGTCGCCGACACCAGGACCACGTCCAGGTGGGTCGCCAGCCGCGCCAGCAGATCGGGGTCGAGCTTGAGCGCGACCTTTCCACCGATCACTGATCCGCTGCCGCGGCCCGCGGCTCGCGACACCGCCGCAGCAGCCTTGCCCGCCGTCACGGCCAGCTTGGCCCGCGGCGACAGCGGCCCCGTGTTGCCTGCCATCGTCCTAGATCCTCCTTGCATCCGGCGCCGCGCCTGTCCCTGGTCCGCCGGTGGAACGCCCCCTCCGCGCCGAATCGCCAGCCGGGAGGCTTCGGTCGGGGTGCAGCCTATCGAGATCCCGCCGTGGGCCCGAACCCGCCGTCCGGTGAACGTACGCTGGGGGGATGCGAAAAGGTCTCATCCCCGGCAGCTCCGGACACGTACGACCCATGCGGCTGCTTGGCGATCAAGGCCTGCGCACCCCCTGCGAGGAGGTCACGGACTTCGGCGCCGAGCTCGCGAAACTCATCGAGGACATGTACGCGACGATGTACGCGGCCCGGGGCGTGGGCCTCGCCGCGAACCAGATCGGCGTCCCCTTGCGCGTCTTCGTCTACGACTGCCCGGACGACGAGGACCGCCGCCACCTCGGCCACCTCGTCAATCCGCGGCTGGTCACGGCCGACGGTGACGTCTTTCCCGGCCCCGAGGGCTGTCTCTCGCTGCCCGGCCTCGAAGCCGGCACCCCGCGCTTCGACCACGCCGTCGTGGAGGGCTTCACCGCCGACGGCTCGCCCACGCGCGTCAGCGGCACCGGCTTCTTCGCCCGCTGTCTGCAGCACGAGTGCGACCACCTCGACGGCGGGCTCTACATCGACCACGTGACCGGGCTGCGCCGCCGCCGTGCGCTGCGGGCCGCGCGGCGTGCGCCGTGGTGGGAGCCGGGTACGGCGGAATCGGCCTGGAGCGCGACGGCGGACACGTCCGTCGGTACCGGCTCCGGCCGCCCCGGCCGCCCCGGATCCGTACGCACCGAGGCGTAGGGACCCCGGGCCGGGCGGCCCCGGGGGTCAGAAGCCGGGGCCGTCCGAGCGGTCGCCCGCCACGGCCAGCCGGCCCCACAGCAGATCGGTGAGGTGCCGCACCAGTTGGGCGCGCGGGAACGGCTGCTCGCGCAGCCACCAGTCGCCGGCCGCGTGCATCATGCCGACGATCCCGTGGCCCCAGGTGCGTGCGAGGTCCTCGCCGCCCGGCCCGAGGTCGACCCGCTCGGCGATCACCCGGGCCAGCTCCTCGCCCATCCGCCGCAGCAGCGGAGCGGAGTGCCGCCCCACGTCGAAGCCCTGCTCGGAGGGCTGGTCCTCGTCGGCCGGGTGCATCAGGAACCGGTACACCTGGGGGCGCGCCTCTATCGCCGCGAGATAGGCGTCGAGCGTCGACTCGACCCGCTCGCGGCGGGCCACCGGCGCGTCCAGCGCCGAGCGCAGCCCGTCCAGCAGCGCGTCCGTGTGCCGTACGGCCAGGGCCCGGTAGAGCCCTCCCTTGTCCCCGAAGTGGCGGTAGAGGATCGGCTTGGTGATCCCCGCCTCGGCCGCGATGGCGTTCATCGACGCCCCCGGACCGTCCCGCAGCACCACCCGGTCCGCAGCCTCCAGCAATTCCCTGCGCCGCTGCTCCGCCGCCCGCTGCTGATCGTCCCGCTGAGTGGTTTCCATATGACGTGCCTCCCCGCCCCCGTGCTTCTGTGACGCCTGCGCAACGTAACACCCGCACCACGCAGCGGATCCGAGGGGCGAGGGAGTTGACACGCCTACTGACGGGTAACAGACTCGCGTTACCGGGAGTAACGATCGCGTTGGAGGGGTCATGGCGGAGTTCACCATGGAGCTGAACGAGGATCAAGTGGGCGTCCGTGACTGGATCCACGGCTTCGCGGCCGACGTGATGCGCCCGGCCGCCGCCGAGTGGGACGAGCGCGAGGAGACCCCCTGGCCCGTCATCCGGGAAGCGGCGAAGATCGGCCTGTATTCACTGGATTTTTACGCGCAGCAGTTTCTCGACCCCACGGGGCTCGGCATCCCCATGACCCTGGAGGAGCTCTTCTGGGGTGACGCGGGTCTCGGCCTCGCGATCGCCGGGACGGGTCTCGCCGCGATCGGTGTCTTCACCAACGGCACCGACGAGCAGATCGGCACCTGGGTGCCGCAGATGTACGGAGACGCGAACGATGTGAAGCTCGCGGCCTTCTGCTCCTCCGAACCCGACGCGGGCTCGGACGTCGCCGCCATGCGCACCCGGGCCGTCTACGCCGAGGCCACCGACGAATGGGTGCTGACCGGCACCAAGACCTGGGCGACCAATGGCGGCATAGCCGACGTCCACGTCGTCGTCGCGGTCGTCGACCCCGCGCTCGGCTCCCGCGGCCACGCCTCCTTCATCGTCCCGCCGAACACCCCGGGGCTGTCCCAGGGGCAGAAGTTCAAGAAGCACGGCATCCGCGCCTCCCACACCGCCGAGGTCGTCCTCGACGGCGTCCGGGTCCCCGGCCACTGTCTGCTGGGCGGCAAGGAGAAGCTCGACGAGCGCCTGGCCCGGGCCCGCGAACGTGCCGCGAAGGGCGGTGAGCGCGGCCGGAACGCCGCGATGGCCACCTTCGAGGCCTCCCGCCCGGCGGTCGGCGCCCAGGCCGTGGGCATCGCCCGCGCCGCGTACGAGGTCGCCCTCGACTACGCCCGCACCCGCGTCCAGTTCGGCCGCCCGATCATCGACAACCAGGGCGTCGCCTTCCAGCTCGCCGACATGCGCACCCGGATCGACGCGGCCCGGCTGCTGGTCTGGCGGGCCTCCTGGATGGCCGCCACGGGCAAGTCCTTCACCTCGGCGGAGGGCTCGATGTCGAAGCTCTTCGCGGGGGAGACGGCGAAGACGGTCACCGCCCAGGCCATGCAGATCCTGGGCGGGAACGGCTATACGCGGGAGTACCCGGTGGAGCGCATGCACCGCGATGCGGCCATTTACACCATTTTTGAGGGAACGAGCGAGATCCAGCGGTTGGTGATCGCCCGGGCGGTCTCCGGCGTGCCGATCCGCTGAGCCGGCCAGGAAGAGGCCCGGAAACAAATGACGTTGCGCCCTCGGCGTCCGCCATTACAGTGGTGTCCGTCCAGGTGCGACAGGTGATCGTTACTTCTCCTTCCCAGAGAGAGACCCGGGTTCGAATCCCGGTCGGTGTGTTCGGACACCGGTGGCTCAGCGGCCCAGAGCGCTTTGTCACGATCGCCGACCTTGATCTCTGGACACCTCGACCCGATACGCACCTCCCGGTGCGCAGGGTCCGGTTCCTTCTTGTGATGAAAGCACCGGCCCCGTCCTTGATCTCGGGAGGCACGACAGCGGGGCCCGGCGGGATACCGCCGGGCCCCGCTGTCGTGCCTCCCCTCCGCCGTGGGGGGATTTTTCATGGCACGCTTCAACACCCGCACCACCCGCCCCGCCGCGACGTCGCCGGTCGTCAGCGAACAAAGCCCCTCCACGCGCACGTACGAAGGGGCCGCGGGGTACGCGCGCCCGGCGAAGAGCGAGCTCTTCCTCCTCGCCGTCGGCAATCTCGTCGGCACCGACACCTTCTACGAGAAGGCCGGCGAGCGGGACGACCGCTACGCCCGGCTCGTCCGCGAACTGGCCATGACGGACCCCGGGTGGACCGTGGACTTCCTGCGCTGGCTGCGGGGTCCGGGCAGCATGCGCACCGCCGCCCTCGTCGGCGCCGCCGAGTTCACCGCCGAGCGGATCCGCCGGCAGGCCCCGGGATATTCGCGGCAGGCGGTCGACGCGGTGCTCCAGCGGGCCGACGAGCCGGGCGAGTTGCTCGGCTACTGGACGAGCCGGTACGGGCGGAATCTGCCCAAGCCCGTCAAGCGCGGCATCGCCGACGCCGTCCGCCGCCTGTACACCGAGCGCGCGCTGCTCAAGTACGACACGGATGCCAAGGGCTACCGCTTCGGCGACGTCCTCAACCTCGTGCACCCGGCGCCCGCCGCCGACAAGCCCTGGCAGGGCGACCTGTTCCGGCATGCCCTCGACCGCCGCAAGGGCCGCGACGAGGCGATCCCCGCGTCGCTGACGACGCTGCGCCGGCGCGCCGAGCTGATGGCCGTGCCGGTGGAGAGCCGGCGGAAGCTGCTCCTGGACGCGGGGGAGGGCAATCCGCTCGACGGCGCGGGCATGACGTGGGAGGCCCTCGCGGGCTGGCTGCAGGGGCCGATGGACGCCGCCGCGTGGGAATCCGTCATTCCCTCCATGGGGCTCATGGCCCTCGTCCGCAACCTCCGCAACTTCGACGAGGCCGGGGTGGGCGAGGCGGCCGCGGAGCGGATCGTGGCGCGGCTGCGCGACCCGGAGCAGATCGCGAAGTCCCGGATGCTGCCCTTCCGGTTCTGGGCTGCGTACAGGCACACGGAGTCGCTGCGCTGGGCACACGGCCTGGAGCGGGCCCTCGACGCCTCGCTCGCCAACCTGCCCGCCCTGTCCGGCCGGACGCTGATCCTCGTCGACCGGTCGCCGTCGATGTTCCCCGGCGCCTGGTACTCCACGCCGAACCGGTCCGACATCACGCTCGCCGAGCAGGCCGCCGTCTTCGGCGCCGGGCTGGCGCTGCGGGCCGAGAGTCCGACGCTCGTCGAGTTCGGGATGCGCAGCGCGGAGGTGCGGGTGCCGAAGGGCGGCAGCATGCTCCGTCTCGTCGGGGAGTTCGGCCGGATCGACGGAACGGACATCCCGACGGCCGTGAAGAAGCACTACGACCGGCACGACCGGGTGGTCGTGGTGACGGACGAACAGACCCGCCCCGGCTGGCTGCCGTCGAACTGCGCGAACCACGGCGGGCTGCCCGAGACGCGGATCGACGATCTGATCCCCGGTGATGTGCCGGTGTACATGTGGAACATGGCGGGCTACCGCCCCGGGGCCATGCCGTCGGGCAGCGGCAGTCGGCACGCGCTCGGCGGCCTCACCGACGCCGCGTTCCGGATGATCCCGCTGCTGGAGGCCGGGCGGCACGCCCGCTGGCCGTGGGAGGACGGGGCGCCGGGCCGCTGAAGGGCGTCCGCGTCGCGGCCGGATCCCGCTCCCCGGGCCGGCGCCGCGGAATGACCGCGGGCCTCGCGGTGCTGTGGCTGGCGGCGCGCGCGGATCGGCGCGCGCCGTCGATGCCGCCGGAGGGGCACATGATGGCGAGAATGTGCGGAACTGCACGGGGCCGGCCGACGTGAGTACGTTCGGATGTCAAGATTCCATCAGGATCGGTCCGGAGCGGGCTGGGGCTGTCGGGACAGAACGCGGCAGGCTACAGGAGTCGTGTGGAGGCCGGATGTCATGCCCGAGGGCGACGTGCATTTTCGGTTCAATCGCCCCTGCGTCGTGCGGCTGTTCGATGGCGGCCGGGCGCGCGGGCACACCCTGTAGGCAGCCGGGAACAGACCGTCCAGCGTTGGCCATGCATAGTCGCCATTCTGGCTGAAATGTGATGGGTGGCCATGACCCGTCCTGTTACCGTCGATTCCGATCTTGATCGTGCAAGTCGGTTCATCGGAGCTGTTCTTCTGTCACATCGGATCACCAGAGGTCGAGTGTGGCTTCACGAAAGAGAGAACGCGTGGCGGTCAGCAGCGGTATAGGTCACGGCGCCACCCGGCTCCTGGTCGGCCGATCCACCGAGCTGAACGACTTGGCACGGCACGCCGCGAAGGCACGCGACGGCGCCGCACGGGCGGTCCTCGTCCGCGGACCCGCCGGGATCGGCCGGACCAGCCTGCTGTCCTCCCTCACCGAGCGGCTGCGCTCCGACGGCATGGCCGTCCGCTCCTTCACCGGCCGCGAGACCGCCGTACGGCCCCGGCCGTACCAGGCTGCGCACGAACTCTTCGGGGCGGCACCCACCCCGGCCCCCGCACGCCCCGCGCCCCGCGCCCGGGGCACGGCGCCCGCCGGGGCCTCCGCCGCCTGCCTCGCCTACGCCGCCCAGCGACGGCTCTACGGACACGCCGTATCCCTGCTGGCCACCGGCCCCCTCGCGCTCGTCCTGGACGACGCGCAGTGGTGCGACGAGGCCTCCCTCAAATGCGTGGACTTCGTGCTCCGCAGATCGGCCGGCCGGCCGCTGCTGGTCCTGTTCGCCCAGCGCACCGAATGCGGCGGGCCCGGCGCCCCGATGCTCGGCGAGATCCTCGCCCAGGACCGCTGCGGCCTGCTGGAACTCGGCCCGCTGGGCGAGGACGAGACCGCCCGTCTGGTCACCGGCGCCCTGTCCGGCCCGCCCGACGAGCGCTTCGTGCGACGCTGCGCCGAACTCTCCGGGGGCAACCCCCAGCTCCTCCACCGGCTGCTCGCCGGGCTGCGCGAGGCCGGTGTCCGCCCCGACACCGGCGGGCTGCACCAACTCGAGGTGGTGGGCCAGGGCGTCGTCGCCGCCGGGGTCCCGGCCTACCTGGCCGGCCAGCCCCACCACGTGCGGCAGGTGGCCCGGGCCCTGGCCGTCCTCGGCCGTGACGACGCCGAACCCCTCAGCGCCCTCTCCGGGGTACCCCTCAAGCGCATGACCTCCGCCCTCGACGCCCTGCGGCGCAACGACGTCATCGCGCCCGGCACGACCGGCGCCATGTGCGACGCGGTGCGCTCGGCGGTGCTCGACGGCCTCGCGGCCCCCAAGCTGGAATGGCTGCGCGCCCGCGCGGCCCGGGTGCTCAACGACGCCGGGCGCCCCGCCTGGGAGGTCGCCGACCAACTGGTGCTGCTCAAGGAGCTGACCGAGCCGTGGATGCTCGCCGTGCTCCGCGACGCCGCCGCCGAGGCACCCGCGCGCACCACCACCTCCCGGGCCTCGGTGCGGTACCTCCAGCGGGCCCTGGCCGCCGAACTCACCGAGGGCCAGCGCAAGGACGTACGGATCGAACTGGCCAGGGCCTCGGCCCAGGTGGCACCCGCCATGGCGCTGTGGCACCTGCGCCAGGCCCTCGGCGACGCGACCACCGCCCGGGACCGCGCGCCCATCGCCGTGGAATACGGGATGACGGCCCTCGGCAGCCGCAGCGCCCCCGAGGCGATCCGGATGCTGGGCCGCACCCTCGACGCGCTGACCGCCGAACTGGGCGACGACCCCACCCCCGCCGACCGGGAGCTGCTCACCTCCCTCACCTCCGCCCTGCTGATCACCGCCGTGAACGAGAAGGGTGCGATGGCAGCGGTCCGCGAGCGGACCGGCACCCGGCCCGCCGCACCGGCGGGGGACAGCCCGGCCGAGCGGCAACTCCTCTCCGCCCTCAGCGGCTTCGCCGCGCTCGACGGCCGGCCCGCCCACGAGGCGGCGGCGCTGGCCCGGCGCTCACTGCGGGTCGAGGAGTCCGCGCCCGGCGGCTGGTGGGTGCTCGGCTCCTCCCTGGTCCTCGCCCTCGCCGACGAGGTCGACGAGGCCCTGGCGGGGCTGGACCGCTCGCTGACCGGCAGCCGCGCACGCCACGAACCGTGGATGCACCTCGGCGCCCTCGCCGGACGGTCCCTCGTCCGGCACGGCACGGGCGACGTGGCCGCGGCCGCCGAGGACGCCCGGACCGCCGTCGAATACGCCGAACAGGGCGAGCGGGCCCCCGGTGCCCCCCTCGCGTACATCGCGCTCGGCACCGTACTGCTCTCCCAGGGCCGCACCGAGCGGGCCGAGGCCGCGCTCGACCGCGCCGCCCGGCCCGGACTGGAGCGGCACATCTGGGAGTGGCACCACTACCTCTACGCCAAGGGCCGCGCCCGCCGGGAGCGCGGCGACCTCGACGGCGCGCTGGAGGCATGGCTGCACTGCGGGCGGAGCCTGGAGGAGGCCGGGGTGACCAACCCCGTCCTCGCCCCCTGGTGGCTGCCGGCCACCCACACGCTCGTCGGCCTGGGCCGCACCGGCGAAGCCGCCGACCTCGTCGCCCGGACCACCCCCTGGGTGCGGCGCTGGGGCACCCCCCGCGCCGAGGGGCTCGGCCTGCTCGCCGCGGGCATCGTCGCCGAGGGCCGGGCCCGGCTGGACCTGCTCGCCGAGGCCGTGGACGTCCTCGCCGGCTCCCCGGCCCGGCTGGAGCACGCCAAGGCCGCGTACCAGCTCGGCAGCGAACTGCTGCGCCACGACGACGCCCGGGGCGCGCGCCGCCATCTGCGGCAGGCGATCGAACTCGCCACCCGCTGCGGCTACCCGATGCTCAGCGAGCGGGCGCGCAAGCTGCTCGTCACCGCGGGCGGCCGGATGCCGCAGCTCGCGTCCAGCCCCGTCGACTCCCTCACCGACAGCGAACGCAAGATCGCCGTGCTGGCCAAGGGCGGCGTTAGCAACAGGGAGATCGCCGAGGCGCTGTTCGTCACCCCCCGCACGGTGGAGATGCACCTGACCAACGTCTACCGGAAGCTCGACGTGCGCGGCCGCGCCGACCTGCCCGCACAACTCGCCGCGTACGGCCCGCCGCCCGGGCGGCAGCCGCGGCGGCCGGGCCGGTAGGAGGTCGGCGGTGGTGAGACAGGTGTCGTACTCGCGGGACGAGAAGCCGGAACGCCGGCCGCCCGCGACCGGCTCCGCCGGCGCGCCGACGCGGCTCGCCGAGGGCGAGCTCGTCGAGCGGGAGAAGGAGCAGGAGCTCCTCGCCGGTCTGCTCGGCGGCCTGCGCTCCGGGCGGTCGGCGGCGGTCGAGGTCCGCGGCGTCCCGGGCAGCGGTCGCAGCGCCCTGCTGAGCCGGGCCGCGGAACTCGCCGACCGGGCCGGGGTCCGGGTGGCCGCGGCCCAGGCGTCCTGGGAGGAGTCCGGGCTCCGCTACGGCGTGGTGGCCCAACTCCTCGCCGCCCTCACCCCGGCCACCGGCGCGGGCCGCACGCCGCTCCCGGCGGGTGACGAGCCGGCGGACCGCACCGTGGAGCTGTGCCGGGTCTTCCTCACCGCGGCCCGCGCGCAGCCCCTGCTGCTGGTCGTCGACGACGTCCAGTGGGCGGACCCCTGCTCGCGCCGATGGCTCCAGGCACTGGCCCGCAGGCTCGACTCCGCCCCCCTGATGCTGCTCACCGCGCGCAGCGACGCACTGCCCGGCGGCCCGTACGACCGCATCGAGCTGTGCCCGCTGGCCGACGCTCCGGCCGTCACCGGACACACCCTCCACCTCGCTCCCCTGTCGGCGGCCGGGGTGGGCGAGATGCTCGGCCGCGCATTCACCGAGCCCGCCGACCCGGCCTTCGTCCGGGCGGCTGCCCGGGCCGTGGAGGGCAACCCCGCCGTCCTGCGCGCGGTGATCGGCCGCTTCTCGGGCCACGGCCGGCCACCGGCGGCCGACCGGCTGCCGCAGCTGACCGAGGCCGCCGCCGAGGCGATCGGGGACCGGGCGATCCGTACGTTCGGCGTCCTGCCCGAGGAACTCCTCGGCGTCCTGCGCGTCATCGCGGTGGCCGGCCGGTACTGCACCCCCGAGATGATCACCGCCCTGGCGGAGCTGCGGACCCTCGGCGCGGCCCGCGCCCTGGAACTGCTCTCCGGCACCGGCCTGCTGACGGCCGGGGACCGCCCCGCCTTCGGCGAACCCAAGGCGGCCGAGGCGGCGCTGGCCGGGATCGGCGCGGAGCGCCGCGAGGAGCTGTACGCGCGCGTGGCCGAATGGGCCCACCGCACGGCCGTACCCGACGGCGGACTGGCCCGGATGCTGCTCGGCGCGCGCGTCATCGGCCACCCCTGGGCGGTGGAGGTCCTGCGCCGGGAAGCCGCCCGGCGGCGCGCCGCCGGACACCCCGAGGAAGCGGTGCGGCTGCTGCGGCGCGCCCTGCGCGAACCCGTCCGCCCACCGCTGCGGGTCCGCATCCTCATCGAGCTGAGCACGGTGGTGCTGCCCACCTCGCCCGAGGCCGCCGACCGCCATCTGCGCCAGGCGCTGCTCGTCGCCCCGGCCGACGGCAGCGTCGGCCCCTCGTGGGTCCGCGCCGCCGAACTGCTCGTGGCCCGCGGCGACGTCGTCGCGGCACAGCCGCTGATCGCCCAGGCCGCCGCCCGCAGCGAGACCCGCCCGGCGGACCACGCGGCGCTGCGGGCGCTGTACTGGCTCGCCGAACACAGCCAGCAGGGCGCGACGCACGAGCTGGACCAGCCCCGGATGACGGCGTTGCCCACCTCGCCCACCGACCCCGCCGAGGCGGGCGTCGTCGCCTGGCGCGGCGCCCTCGGCGGCCACGACATCGCCCGCACCCGCGCACTGGCCCGCGCCGCCCTCGCCCCGTCGGCGCGCGACACCACCCCCCTGACCACCCAGCTGGCGGCCTGTCACGCGCTCGTCCTCGCCGACGACTTCGCCGAGGCACGCACCGCCCTGGACGCCGTCCTGGTGCGTGCCGAGGAGTCGGACGCCCGCGCGGTGACCGGCCTCGCCCTGCTCGTCGACGCCACGGCGGAACTGCGACAGGGACGCCCCGACCGGGCCGCGACCGCCCTCGACCGGGCCCGGGAGACCGTCCCCCAGCACTGCTGGCACCCCCTCATGGCCCCCGGCCCCCCGGCCTTCCGCGCCCTCGTCCAACTGGAGCGCGGGGACCTCGAAGGGGCCGAGGGCTCCGTCGCGCTGGCCCGTCCCGGCGGCGCCGAGGGCGGTCTCGCCTGGGCCCACCTGCTGTACGCCCGGGGCAGACTGCGGCTGGCCCTCGGGCAACGCGGCAAGGCACTCGCGGACTTCCTGGAATGCGGCCGGCTGCTGCTCGCCCGCCAGGTGACCAACCCGGCCCTGCTGCCCTGGCGTTCGGCCGCCGCGCAGGCCCGCGGCCCGCGCACCGACGACGCCCAGGCCATCGCCCTGCTCGCCGAGGAGCGCAGGCTCGCCCTGGCCTGGGGCGCGCCGAGCGCGGTGAGAACGGCCCTGCACACCGTGGGGGCGCGGGCCGGGGACCCGGCCCGCCCCGGGCGCCGGCCCGGCCGGCCGTGGCCCGAGTCCGCCGCCCCCACGGCCCGGACACCGGCCACCTGGCAGTACCGGCAGGCGCTCCTCGCCCTGGGGACCACGCCGCTGAGCGGCTCGGACACCATCGACACCCTGCTCTCCGACGACACACCGGCGACCGAACGGACCGGCCGCACCGGGCAGCGCGACCGGAGCGAACAGGCCGGGCAGACCGGACAGGGCGGGCGGGCCGCACCGGCCCGTCCCCGGCGGGCACCGGCCGGGACACCCCGCGCCCCCGGCGGCGCACCGGACCCGGCGTCCCTCGGACTGACCGGTGCCGAACTGCGCGTCGCCGCCCTGGCCGCGGGCGGGCTGGCCAACCGCGCCATCGCGGCCGAGCTCTCGGTGACCCTGCGCACCGTCGAACTGCACTTGACCAAGGCTTACCGCAAGTTGGGCATCTCAGGGCGTGCGGAGCTGGCCGCCGCCCTCGGGCGCGCACCGAGGGAGACACCATGACACCCCTGCTCGACCGCCGACGCGAACTGGACGTGATCGCGGCGGCGATGGCGGCGGCCGAAGGGGGCAGCGGCTCGCTGGTCGTCGTCACCGGTGGCGTCGGCGTCGGCAAGAGCGCCCTGCTCCGCGCCCTGCCCGCCCTCGCGGAGGCGCGCGGCACCACCGTCCTGCGCGCGAGCGGAGCCCTCCTCGAGGCGGACTTCGTGTTCGGGGTGGTCTCCCAGCTCCTGGAGCCCCTGCTGCCCGAGACCTGCGTCGAGCCGCCCGCCGACGCGACCGGGGCGGCCGTCGACGCCGAACCGCACCGCGAACTCCTCGCGCTGGTGGACCACCACAGTGCGCGCGGACCGCTGCTGATGCTGGTGGACGACCTCCAGTGGGCCGACCCGCCCTCGCTGCGCTGGCTCGCCCACCTGGCCAAGAGACTGCCGCGGCTGCCCGTCACCGTGGTCGTCACCGTCCGCGACGGCGACACCCGGGCCGAGGAGCCGCGCGTCCACGAGGTCACCGACCGCGCGGCGCACACACTGCGCCCCGGCCCGCTGTCCGCGCGCGGCACGGCCGAGCTGGTGGCCGCCCGCTTCGGCCGCCCCGGCGCCCCCGCCTTCGTCACCACCTGCCACAAGGCCACCGGCGGCAACCCCCTCTTCCTCACCGCGACCCTGGCGGGCCTCGCCGATACGGACGAGCCCGTCGCCGCCCGGGCCGGAGCCGTCCACGGGCTGCGGCTGCCGGCGCTGCGCGAGCGGCTCGTCGTCGCCCTGCGCTCCCAGCCCGGACCCGTGCGGGACATGGCCAAGGCGATGGCGGTCCTCGACGACCCGGCCGATCCCGTGCTCGTCGGCAGGCTCGCCGGCCTCGACGAGACCGGCCGCGACGCGGCCGTCCGGGGCCTGGCCCGTCTCGGGCTGCTGGCCGCGGGCCCCGTGCCCCGGTTCGCCCACCCGGCGGTGCGCGACGCCGTCGAGGAACTGATGACCCCCGCCGAGCAGGAGGACATCCACATCTACGCCGCCCTGCTCCTGCACAACGGCGGCCACCCCGCGGAGCAGGCGGCGGCGCAACTCCTCGCCGCCACCTCCTGCCAGGACGGCTGGGCGGTCGAGGTGCTGCGCGCCGCGGCCAACGCGGCCCTGCGCCGCGGCGCACCCGAGGACGCCGCCCGCTATCTGCGGCGGGCCCTGCTCGGCAGCTCACCCACCGGAGGGGAGCGGGCCACGCTCCTCGTCGACCTGGCCACCATCGAGCGGGCCTTCGACCCGCTGGCCGCGATGCGGCACATCTCGCAGGCGCTGCTGCTGCTCCCGTCGGCCGCGCAGCGCGCCATGGCGGCCACCCGCATCCCGCCCTCGATGCTCGGCTCCTGCCCGCCGCCGTGCGTCGAACTCGTCGCCCGCACGGCCGAGGACCTCGGCGATCCCGAGCGCCTCGGCGGCGCCGAGCGCGACCTGGCGCTGCGGCTCGAAGCCCGGCTGCGGCACGTGGCGGTGAGCGGTCCGGGCCAACTGCCCGGCTGCGCCGACCGCTTGCGTGCCATGGGGCCGAACCCGTCCCTGCGGACCGCGGCCGAGCGGGAGCTGGTCACCGTGCTCCTGCACGGCGCCACCATGGCGCAGGGCATGCGGGCGGCCGACGTGGCCCGGCTGGCCAACCGGATCCTCCAGTACGAACCCGCCTCGCCCAACCACGCCTACACCGCCCTGCCGCTGCTGACCCACAGCCTCATCGCGGCGGACTCCTTCGAGACGATCGGACCCTGGCTGGAGACCGCCCGGGAACAGGCCCGCCGGGAGAACGCCACCGTCCCCCAGACGGTGATCGGCATCGAGCTCACCCACGTCGCCCTCGCCCAGGGCCGCCTCGAAGAGGCACGCGCGCGTGCCTACGAAGTGCTCGCCCTGGGCGGCGCCGAGTGGGCCACCCTCCAGTCGATGACCGCCGTCGTCGTGACCGCCATCGAGAGCCGCGACCCGGAGCTGACCCGGCGGCTGCTGTCCTACCGCCGTGAGGGCGCCGACCACGGCTACCGGCCGTCCTCCCTGCAGCTCGTGCGCGGCGTCACCGCGGCGATGCGCGGTGACGCGCCGAGCGCCCTGGAGTACTTCCTGGACTGGGGGCGCTCCGCCGAGCGCGCCGACTGGCGTAACCCCGCCGTCTTCCCCTGGCGCGCCTGGGCGGCCGGGCTGCACCACCGGATGGGCAACACGGCACAGGCCCACGACCTCATCGAGGAGGAGTACGCCCGCGCCCTGGCCTGGGGCACCCGGGTGGCGATCGGCCGGGCCCAGCGGGTCCGGGGGGCCATCGCCGAGGGAGAGCGCGGCATCGCGCTGCTGCGGGAGTCCGCCGAGACCCTGGAAGGCGGCATCAACGCCCTGGAGCGGGCCAGGACCGCCCTCCTGCTCGGCCGGCGGCTGGGGGCCGACGGGCAGGCCGAGGCCGAGACCCACCTGCGCCGGGCCCGGGAGGAGGCGGAGGGCTGTGGTGCCACCTGGCTCGCCGAGCGGGCGGCGCGTGAGCTGGGGAACCTCTCCCGCGGCAGGAGCTCGGCGGCCGTCGCGCACCTGACGAAGGCCGAACGCCGCGTCGCCGCCCTCGCCGCGGCCGGAGAGGCGAACAAGGACATCGCCGAGCGGCTCGAGGTGAGTTCACGGGCGGTGGAGAAGCACCTCACACACGCCTACCGCAAGCTCAATGTGACGGGCCGGGCGCAACTCGCCGAGCTGGGCCACCTGTTGGGCGACACCACGGCCGAGCCGCCGGCACCCCGGGCGACCCTGACCACCCCCAGCGGAACGACCGCGCCGAACCGTACCGAACTCACCCGAACCAAAGAGTCCGGAACCGAACCGAAGCATGGCGTGAACCCTCGGTAACCCGTACCTCCCACGATGCTCACCACAGGGTTAGCGCCCCGCGGAATGAATTCGTTGACAGGCTTCGCACCGCGTCCATAACGTCCTTTTCCAACAGCCCTTCGGCCCGTGCGGAACATGCCGCGCCGACGGAGGCGAAAAGGCTCGCGGGCAGGTGAAGAGCGTCATCGAAAGGGCGGACATGACCGAACTCGCGTCGGTGTCTTTCCCCACCGTCCGGGAGAACGCCCGCGGCCTGCCGCAGTGCCCGCAAGGAGCGCGCGGGGAACCGCCGATCACCCGGCTGACCTTCGAGGACGGCCGGCCGGGATGGCTCGTCACCGGGTATTCCACCGCACGGGCGGTGCTCGCCGACCCCCGGTTCAGTGCCAAGGGGGAACGGCACCACCCGCCGGTGCCCCGCGCACCCACCCTCGGGGAATCCCCGGCCGCACCGACCGGAATGTTCAACCGGCAAGAAAATATGCGTGAAAAACCCGAGGAACAGCATTACCGCAAGCTGCTCCTCGGCCAATTGACCGACGACCGCATGCAGCGGCTCACCGAATGGATCGAGAAGAGCGCCGAAGAACTGCTCGACGCGATGGAGCGCCACGGCGCCCCCGCCGACCTCCTCGAGCACTTCGCGCTGCCGCTGCCCTCCCTGGTGATCTGCGAGCTGCTCGGGGTGCCCGACGCCGACCGCGAGGAATTCCAGCGCGCGAGCGCCGTGTGGAGCGGCCTCGGGGAGACCGCCGAGGCCGTACTGGGCGCCTTCGCGAGCCTCAACGCGTATCTGCACCGGCTGGTGCCGCGAAGGCGCGCACACCCCGGCGACGACCTGCTGAGCGGCCTGATCGCCGCCGACGACGCACTGACCGACGAGGAACTCGCCTCGATCGCCTTCCTGCTGCTGGCGGCCGGTCACGAGACGGTGGCCCACCAACTGGCCCTCGGCGTGCTCACCCTGCTGGAGGACCCGGGGCAACTGGCCGCGCTGCGCGCCGATCCGTCGCTCATCGACGGCGCGGTCGAGGAACTGCTGCGCCATCTGAGCGTCGTCCACCACGGGCCCACCCGCGCGGCCCTGGAGGACGTCGAGATCGACGGGCGGCTCGTCCGGGCGGGTGAGATCGTCATGGTCTCGCTGGCCGCCGCCAATCACGATCCCGAGCACTTCGCCGCCCCCGCCGCGCTCGATCCCGCCCGGGACGCCACCGGCCATCTGGCCTTCGGGCACGGCGCCCACCGGTGCCTCGGACGGCAACTGGCCCGCATCGAGCTGCGCGTCGCCCTCGGCGCCCTGCTGCGGCGCTTCCCCTGCCTGCGGGCGCCCGTGCCCCTGCGGCAGCTCCCGCTCCGCCACGACGCGCCGGTCCGCGGCGTCCGCCGGGCCCCGGTGGCCTGGTAACCGGCGGAGCCCCCAGGCCCGTGGACCGGCACGGTCCACGCCCGGGACCCCCGCCCGCGAGGGACCCGGACACATCAGTGAATCCCCCGTAAATCCCCCATTGATCCAGCACAGTGCAGTGCCGGAAAGGTCAGGTAAACCAGCGTGGTAGAAAACCAGCACCTGTCGCGTCGTCGGCTGTTCGGCATGGCGGCCCTCAGCGCCGCCGCCCTCGCCGGCGCGACCACGATCTCCTCGGCCTCCCGCGCGGCGGCCGCCGACAAGTCCGTGGCCGGCGGTACGTTCGTGCCGGCCGTGGTGATCGGCACCGGCTACGGCGCGGCCGTCTCCGCCCTGCGCCTCGGTGAGGCGGGCGTCCCGACGCTGATGCTCGAAATGGGCCAGCTGTGGAACCAGCCCGGCCCGGACGGGAACGTCTACAGCGGGATGCTCAAGCCCGACAAGCGCTCCAGCTGGTTCAAGACCCGCACCGAGGCGCCGCTCGGCTCCTTCCTCTGGCTCGACCTCGCCAACCGGGACATCGAGCCCTACGCCGGTGTCCTGGACCGGGTCAACTTCGACCAGATGTCCGTGTACGTCGGGCGCGGGGTGGGCGGCGGCTCGCTGGTCAACGGCGGCATGGCGGTGACCCCCAGGCGCTCGTACTTCGAGGAGGTGCTGCCCCGGGTCGACGCCGCCGAGATGTACGACCGGTACTTCCCGCGCGCCAACAAGACGCTCCGGGTGGGCAACATAGACAAGAGCTGGTTCGAGCAGACCGACTGGTACAAGTTCGCCCGGGTCTCGCGGGAGCAGGCGTCGAAGGCGGGCCTCGGCACCACCTTCGTGCCCAATGTCTACGACTGGGACTACATGCGGCGCGAGGCGGACGGCTCCGTGCCCAAGTCCGCGCTGGCCGCCGAGGTCATCTACGGCAACAACCACGGCAAGGTCTCGCTGGACAAGAGCTACCTGGCGAGCGCCCTGGGCACCGGCAAGGTCACCATCGAGACCCTGCACGAGGTCAAGACGATCCGGCAGCAGAAGGACGGCACGTATCTGCTGACCGTCGAGCAGAAGAACGTCGACGGCAAGGTGCTCGCCAGCAAGGAGATCACCTGCAAGCACCTGTTCCTCGGGGCCGGCAGCCTCGGTTCCACGGAACTGCTGCTGCGTGCCCGCGAGACCGGCACGCTGCCGAACCTCAACGCCGAGATCGGCACCGGCTGGGGCCCGAACGGCAACATCATGACCGCCCGTGCCAACCACATGTGGAACCCCACCGGGACCAAGCAGTCGTCGATACCCGCGCTGGGCATCGACGACTGGGACAACCCCGACGCCCCGGTCTTCGCCGAGATCGCGCCCATGCCGGCCGGTCTGGAGACCTGGGTCAGCCTCTACCTTGCCATCACCAAGAACCCCGAGCGCGGCACCTTCGTCTACGACAGGGCCACGGACCGGGCGAAGCTGCGGTGGACCCGGGAACAGAACGCGCCCGCGGTCGCCGCCGCGAAGTCGCTCTTCGACCGGATCAACAAGGCCAACACCACCATCTACCGGTACGACCTCTTCGGCAAGCAGCTCAAGGCCTTCGCCGACGACTTCTGCTACCACCCGCTCGGCGGCTGCGTCCTGGGCAAGGCCACCGACGACTACGGCCGTGTCGCCGGTTACAAGAACCTCTACGTCACCGACGGTTCCCTGATCCCCGGCTCCATCGGCGTCAACCCGTTCGTGACCATCACGGCGCTGGCCGAGCGGAACATCGAGCGTGTCATCAAGCAGGACATCACCGCCTCCTGACGTGGTGAGGTGAAGTGAGTGGGGGGCGTGACCGACAGGTCACGCCCCCCACTCGTACGAGCGCCCGGTGGCCGGGGCTCCACGAGGACGTCGGCTCTACGAGGACGTCGGCTCTACGAGGACTGGAGGTCGCTCAGCGGCTTGCCGTCGTGGGAGATCCAGTCCGCGAAGTCCGTCGTCCCCGAGCCGCTGCCGCGGGTGCTGCTGAGCAGGCCGTCCGACCCCAGGACGACGGCGACCGTCCGCCCCTGGGCGTCCTGGGTGATCCCGGCGGTGCCCCGGTGCGGGACGCCCGCCTCCTGCCAGGGACCGGGGCGGCCCGAGCCCGTGGACACCCGGACGAGGCCCTTGTCGTCGCGGGCGGCCAGCACGGCCGTGTTCCCGGCCTGTGCCATGGCCACCCGGCCGTATCCGCCGATCGGGGCGCACTCGGCCGTCTGCCGCCAATTGCCCTTCTCCGCGGGCCGGTCGGCGATCATCACGCGCGCCGTGCCCGGTCGGCGCGTGGCCATCCGCATGCCACCGCCGGGCAGCGGGACCAGCGTCAGCGGGCCGGTGGTGGCGGGCAGCCGCGTCGGCTCGGACAGGTTCAGCGGACCGTCGGCGTCCTCGGACACCCAGTGGTGGACGGTCTTGATGTCGGCGGCGACGACGTGCAGGCGGCCCTTCTCGTCGAGCGCGGCGTCGAGGCCGTCCTCCAGCCTCAGCATCCGGCCCGGATCCGCCGGCAGGGGTGCCCAGTCCGACCAGGCCCCGGCGGCGTGGGTGCGGAAGGCCACACCGCCCGCCCAGTCCTTGACGAAGACGTGGACCTTGCCGTCCTTGGCCACGACCGCGACCGGGTAGCCCATCTCCATCGACCGCTGCGGGTCGTCCGCCTCCGGCGAGCCGAGGGACTCCCAGGGCCCGAACAGCGGGGTGCCGCCGCCGGTGACCCTGCCCGTCTGGAGGGAGGTGACGAGCTCGCGGTGGTGCTCCTTGCCGGGCGTGGGGAGCACGGTACGGATGGAGAACAGCCGCAGGGTGCCGTCGGGCAGCCGCACGGCCTGGACCTGGCCCTCCAGCATCGAGCCGCGGACCGGGGCGGGTCCGACCGGGGCGGGCGTGGACCAGATGCCGCTGCCGGGCGTCCGCTCGGTCCAGCACTGCGCGGTGCCGTCCAGCACCGCGAACGCCGCGAGCCGGCCGTCGGGGAGCGGCTGCACCCAGCGCTGGGTGCCCGTCGCCCGGTGCCGGAGGTGATTGGACCAGGGGGAGTTCTTGGAACGGGCGCCGACCTTGCGGTCACCGCAGCCGGCCCGGTCGCCGCAGTCCTTGCCGTCCACCCAGCCGTAGATGTCCAGCAGCTCTATCTTGTGCGCGATGGCGGCCGCGTCGAGGTTGGCGGGCAGCTTCAGGTTTCCGACCTCGTAGCCGACGTAGCTCTCCACGGCGGTGGGACGCGCGTGCTTGCGGCCCCAGTACTCGGCGAGCGCCGCCTGCGCGAAGTGGGCGGAGGAGGTGTGGTCCTGGTGGTCGTAGTACGCCCCGATGCCCTGGAGCGCCGGCGGGGTGTTGGGGTAGTGCGGGTCCTGCGGCATGTGGGTGGGGTTCGGGTCGAGGGTCCGCACGACGGTCGGCTGGTAGCGCTCCATGACGGCGGCGAGCGAGTCGATCAGCTGCTGGCGGCCGTAGTGGAAGGTGCGCCGGACCGGACTCCCGGTGGGCTTGAGGGTCGTCAGCTTCGGGGTCGCCCCGAGCCACAGCCCGCGCAGACTGTCCTTGCGCGGCCCTCGCATGGTGCGGGCCTCTATGAGCTCCATGAAGATCAGCTGGACCTGGGGGGCGGCCCGCAGCGTCTGCAGCTCGACCTCGAAGCCGGGCAGGAGCGTCAGCGTCTCCACGTCCCAGGGGCTGAGCCAGTTGCCGGTGGCCATCCGGGCGGTCGCCTCGCGGAAGCCGTTGAAACGGGCCCGGACGAAGTCACCGCGCCGCTCGGGCAGCTTCATGTAATGGGGGCTGTGCGTCAGGGCGTTGCGCCCGTCGGACTCCCCGCCGGTCAGGCAGACCGTCACGGCCGGGGCGCCGCTGCGTATGGCCTGCTCCAGCTCCGGGTTCATGAAGTAGAGGGAGTCGTCGGGGTGCGCGATGACGTGCACGAACGACTCGGTCGCCCGGGCCTTCGCCTGGCGCGCCGGGAACTTGCCCTGCTTGGTGACCTGCTTCGCCTCGGGTGCCAGCCACTGCCAGGCACCCACCGCGCCCGTACCGACGACGAGCGAACCGCCGGCGATCTGGAGCATGCGTCGACGCGGTATGTGCCCCGGCACAGGGGTCTCCTATCTCCTGCGCCAAGTGCGCGCGGTAGTACAACGAAAGGGGCGAAGCGAACTAATCACCCATTGATCATGAGTTCGATCCTACGACCCTCAACGCGCTGTTTCCCCGCTGTTATGTAACAGCCGTGCGACGGCCGGGCATAGATTCCAAGGCGATTGCGCAACACGGTGCGCGGGGTACGCCGATGATCACTGTGGGTCGCCTCGGGGTCACGCCGGGAGGGCCGGCGGGTCTGCCGGTGCTGCGGGCGCACCGGCCCTGAGCTGGGTAATCGGGGTCAGGGCCGGGCCGCCCGGACGCGACGGGGAAGACGCGCGGGAACACGCAGCGTGACGCCTCGCTCCGGGCGGCGGAGACCCCGCGGCCGCTCAGGACTCCGCGTCGAGCCGCCCGGCGTCATGCGCGAGCAGCGCGATCTGCACCCGGTTGTTCAGGTCGAGCTTGGTCAGGATCCGCGAGACATGGGCCTTGACGGTCGCCACGCTCATGAAGAGGGCGGCGGCGATCTCCGCGTTCGACCGGCCGCGCCCCACCGCGATCGCCACCTGGCGCTCGCGGTCGTTCAATCGCGCCAGCCGCTCCCGCGCCTCCGCGCCGCGATCCGGCCCCCGGTCCGTCACCCGCTCGATGAGCTGCCGGGTCACCGTGGGGGAGAGCACCGGGACACCGGCCGCGACCCGGCGCACCGCCTCGACGATCTCCGCGGGCGGAGTGTCCTTGAGCACGAAGCCCGCGGCCCCTGCCCGCAACGCCCGCAGTACCTGCTCATCGGCGTGGAACGTGGTCAGCACAATGACCTCCGGCGGAGACTCCCGGCGGCGCAGCGCCTCCGTGGCCGCCAGCCCGTCCACCGACGGCATCCGGATGTCCATCAGCACCACGTCGGGGGAGTGCCGGTCCACCAGAGCGGCGACCTCCGAGCCGTCGGCCGCCTCACCGACGATCTCCAGGTCGGGCAGCCCGCCGAGCATGAACGACAGCCCGGCCCTGACGAGCGGGTCGTCGTCGACGAGCAGGACGCGGATCGGCGGGGTCTGCGGCACGTTCATGTCCGCCACGGTAGCCAGCCGTGCAACCGGAAGCCGCCGTCGGCAGTGGGTCCGTGGGCGAGTCGGCCCCCGGCGAGGGTCGCGCGCTCGGACAGCCCGATCAGACCCTGGCCGGAACCGGGCACGGCACCGCTCTCCTCCTTGCCCGCCGGATTGACCACCTCGATCGTGAGCCCCTGCCGCCGGTCACCGGCGGTCCGTACGGCCACCTCGGCACCCGGGGCGTGCTTACGGGCGTTGGTCAACGCCTCCTGGACGATCCGGTAGGCCGTACGGCCCGTGGCCGGCGGCACGCTCCGCGGATCGACGACCCGGCTGTCGAACGTCACCACCATGCCCGCCTGCCGTGACTCCTCCACCAGATCGTCCAACTCCGCGAGGGTGGGCTGTGGCCGGCCCGCCTCGGCACCGTCGACACCGCCGGGGGCACGCAGCACACCGATCACCTCCCGCAGATCCTGCAGCGCCTGATGCGCGCTGTCGCGTATCACCCCGGCGGCCCTGGCCACTTCGGCCGGCGGCGCGTCCGGGCGGAACTCCAACGCCCCCGCGTGGACGCACAGCAGAGACAGCCGGTGCGCCAGCACATCGTGCATCTCGCGGGCGATGTCCTCCCGGGCGAGGCGCTGCGCCCGCTCGGCACGGAGCCCGGCCTCGGCCTCGGCACGCCGGGCACGCTCGCGCAGCGACACCACCAACTGGCGGCGCGAGCGCAGGAACATGCCCCAGCCGATCACCGTCAGCACCAGCAGCACCCCGGCCACGGCCGACACGATGAACGTCAGATCGGGGTCGGGCCGGACGGCGGCCGAGACGGGGGCCGTGACCAGGGCCAAGGCCCCCACCGCGGCCACCGCCTTGAACGGCCGGTGCACCGCGACCGTGAACACCGCCACCAGCATCGCGCCCGCCGCGCACGGTGCCACGACGGACAGCACCACGAGGACGACCGCGAGCCCCACCGGCCACCGGCGGCGCAGCCACAACGCCGTGCAGGCCGCGGCTCCTATGAGCTGATCGGCGAGGAGGAGGGCGCCGGGGACGTCCGGATCGTGCCGCAGGGACTCCACGACCAGCAGCCCCACCACGCCGGCGACGGCGAGGCAGCAGATGTCGACGACCCAGTCGCGCACGGTGCGCCGCGATCCGTCGCCGGCGGTGCCGGGGTCGGCGACGGCGGACGGGAGCAACCACGGATACGCCGAATCCGCACCCGTCACGCTCCCCGATCGCCTGCCGTCCATGCCGGTCAATCTACCCACCGGTGCCGGGCGGCGGGGGCGTCGGCCGGTGAGCGGCGACCAAAGTCGCGCGGGTCGAGACTTTCGGACCGATGCATCGTCTGCGGGGCTACTTTCGGTGTGACGAAGCGCAGCCCTTCGGGCGATGACCGGGGCGGGGGAGAGGGGCGATGATCGGACACATGAAGAAGATCCTCGAAGTCCTCGGTTTCATCCTCGTCGTGCAGGGCGCCATGGCCGTCCTGCACCAGGTCACCGACTGGTTCGGTAACTGGGGCGTGGTGCGGCACATCGGCTTCCTCGACGGCTACGAGCTGTACGCCGGCATCGTGCTCGCGGTGTTGGGCATAGCCATATGTGTCGCCTCGGACCGGGGAAAGCGGCAGACGGGCGTCTGACGCCCGGGACTTGACCGCGCGGGGCGCCGGGCTTTCAATATCGTCAGCGTCGCGTGTCGCCGAGCAGGAGTGCCGGGGCATGGAGGTGCGGGGACATTGGATTTCCATGGCGGTTCAGCTCAATCACACCATCGTCGGAGCCCATGACAAGTGGGCGTCGGCACAGTTCCTGACCGAGATCCTCGGTCTGACGCCACCCCGGGCGGCCGGGGTGTTCGTAGCGGTCCAGCTCGACAATGACGTCACTCTCGACTTCGCGGAGCCGGGCGCCGACCACATCCGCTGCCAGCACCTCGCGTTCCTGGTGAGCGAGGACGACTTCGACGCGGCCTTCGCCAGTATCCGCGAGCGCGGGCTGATGTACTGGGCGGACCCGCGTCAGCAGTTCCCCGGTGAGATCAACACCAACGACGGCGGCCGGGGCGTGTACTTCCTCGATCCCAACGGTCATGCGCTGGAGCTGATCACGCGCCCGTACGGCAGCGGCGGGAGCGCCTGAGTTCTCTCGGTGTGTTGACCCCGGCCGGCCGTCGCGGATGACGGCGGCCGGGCGGGGCTCAGCCCACGGTCAGCACGGCCTTGCCCGGCAGCCGGCCGTGCGCCATGTCTTCCAGGACCGCCGCTGTCTCACCCCAGTGACCGCGGTGGCCGATCTCCACCCGCAGCCGGCCTTCCGCGGCGAGGTCCAGCAGGCCTGCCACCTCGCGCGCGTCCGCTTCCGCTCCTCCTACGGGGCGGCTGAAGTGACGGAGCGTCAACGGCGGGCCGCCGTCGAGGAGGCCGAAGAAGTCGAGGGTCAGCGGCTCGCCTCCCGCCTGGCCGAACCACAGGATCCGCCCACCGGTGCGCAGGGCGCGGGAGGTCGTCGAGCCGAGCGCGCCGCCGACGGACTCCAGCACGATATCGAAGCCGCCCGACGGCAGGCTGTCCACGTCGTGAAGCACCCTGACGCCCAGCGCGGCCATGTACCGGCAGGAGTTTCGCTCCGTCATGACCGCGGTGACCTCGGCACCACCGGCCAGGGCGAGTTGGGCGAGGAGCCCGCCGACCCCGCCACCGGCCCCGGTGACCAGGAGCCGACGGCCTGTCAACGGTCCGGCCTCCGCCAGCAGCCGGCGGGCCATGAGTCCCGCCAGCGGCAGGGCCGCCGCGGCCGGGGAGTCGACACCGGCCGGGACGGGCGTCAGCCGCGCGGCCGGCGCGGCGGCGAGTTGGGCCGCGGCCCCGCCGGAGGGCAGATGGAGGACGACGCGCACACCCGCGGCGGGCCCGCTCCCGTCGGCCGCCGGTCGTTCGACGTGCCCCACGGCGTCGATGCCCGGGCGGTAGTGGGTGCCGGGCGCGCTCAGGCAGAGGAGGTCGAGCCGGCTGAGGGAGAAGGTGCGCACGCGGACGAGGGCCTCGTGGGCGGCGGGGCGTGGTGCGTCGACGTCGCTGATCTCGGTGAGACGGCCGGGTCGCCCGGTGGGCGTGAGTGCGCGCATGACGGCTCCTGTGCGGTTCGCTCGGGTCGCTCTTCCACTGAAACGGCAGTACGGCTACCGGATTTCGACCGTAACAGTGAAAACGGTGGCACCACTACCGTTTTGTGGGGACCGGCCGGACGGGCCAGTCCGGTTTGTCCGGCCTGAGCGCCGATATCGCGCCAGCTCAAACTGAGCTCTGTCCTTCCTCGCGGCCATGGATAAGTTGGGACGCGGCGCGACAACTCGGCAACCATTCGATCGAGGAGTTTGCATGCCCGTCTCCACCGCACCCGGTACGAAGTGGGGCAACTGGACGAACCTGGAGGGCGGCATCTTCGCCGAGCCCTCCGCCGCCCTCAACTCCGACAATCGTGTCCAGGCTTTCGTCCAGGGCGGCGCCAACGCGCTCTGGACCATCTGGGAAACGCGCGACCGCGGTTGGAGCCCCTGGAAGAAGATCGAGGGCTCACGCATCGAGGGCGTACCCCATGCCCTCCGTGGCAGGGACGGAAAGATCCGCGTCTTCTACCGCACCCCCGACCAGCACCTCGAGGTCGTCACCCAGACCGCCGTCAACGCCCCCTTCGGCGCGCCCCAGCGGATCGTGACCAACATCGGCGGCGACCCGGCGGCGGCGCTCAACGGCGACGGACGCATCCAGATCTTCTTCCGGGGCACCGACGGCGCCCTGTGGTACACGCGCAACCAGGGCCTGGCCTACGAGGCCTACACCGCGCCCACGTCCCTCGGCGGCGGCATCCACGCCACCCCCTCCCCGGTCCTCGACGGCTCCGGCCGACTCGTCGTCGCCGTCAAGGGCGGCAACGACACGCTGTACACCATCCAGCAGAAGGCATCGAACGCCGCCGACGCGTGGGACGCCTTCCAGCAGCAGACCACCGGAGTCACCACCCGGCCGTCCGCGGTCATCGACGCCGCCTCCCGCGTCCAGATCTTCTACCGCGGCTCGGACGGCTCGGCCTGGCGCGTCGGGCAGAGCGACGACTACGACGCCTGGCAGACCTCCGCGTCGCTCAAGGGCCAGATCATCGATCGCCCCACCGCCTGCCTCGGCCAGGACGGCCGGGTCAACGTCCTGGTCAAGGGCACCGACAAAAAGCTGTGGGTCACGGTCCAGACGGCCGAGAACGCCGCCGCCTACGAGGCCTTCCAGACCCTGGAGGGCGTCATCGGCGACGTCCACGTCAGCCCCGTGATCATGAACCGGGTGGGGTTGCTGTATGTGTTCACCCAGGGCTCCGGCACCGCGCGGAACCTCTGGCTGCAGCGGCAGAACTGGGCGTGACACCACCGGTGAACCGGGCGTGGCGTCACCGGTGAACCGGTCGTGACGCCACCGGGTTCCCAGGCCGCGTGCACTACGGGCACCCGCTGCCCGTAGTGCACGCGGCGGCGTCCGCACCGGTAGCGCGCGGCGGCGTCCACTGCCCGGTATGGCGTCACACCTGCCCCACCCCCTACTCGGGTATCACCCCCGGTTTGGCTCCGGGGTGTGACGCGGTGTCAGCCGTCCTCTTCCTACCTTTCCCTCCTCCGCAGCACCGGAAGAGGGAGAGTCATCCATGCGCCGCTTCAAGCGCACACTGGCCGCCGTCGCGCTCGCCACGACGGTCGTCGCGGGCACGGCGGGCTGGGCCACCGGCAGCGAGCAGACCGCTGTCACCGGCCCGCCGGCCGGTACCGCCGCCTGGCGCGCGGACGACGCCCTGCACCGCCCGCTGCCCGACCCCGCGACCGCCGCCCCCGCCGACGTCGCCCGCTTCTTCGCCTCCCTGACCGAAGCGCGGCGCACCGAACTCGCCGTCCGCCACCCGCTGGTCGTCGGCAACCTCGACGGCGCGCCCGTGGCGCTGCGCTACGCGGCCAACGCCCGGGCGATCGCGGCCGAGCGCGCCAAGGAGCGCGCCCGGGCCGCCGACCCCGGACTCGCGAAGTACGAGCGGCTGCGCGCCGGCGAGCTGGCGGACCGCTACGCGCGGCTCCTCGCCCCGGGCCGGCAGATCCTCGCCTTCGACCCGCGCGGCCGCGGCCAGGTCGCCGAGGTCTACGGCGACTGGGCGGCGGCGAAGCGCACGGCGGTCGTCGTGCCCGGCTCGGACATCGACCTCGCCTCCTTCGACCGCACGCACGACCGGTACGGCGCCCCGGCCGGGATGGCCGCCTCGCTGCGGGCCGAGATGGCCCGTCAGGCGCCCGGTGTCCCGACCGCCGTGATCGCCTGGGCCGGGTACACCACCCCCGTCGGCGTCGGACTGGACGCCGCAACCGGCCGTCTCGCGAAGGCGGGCGCACCGCGCCTGGACCGCTTCCTCGGCGGGCTCGCGGCCCTCGGTTCCACCGCGCCCGCGGTGTTCTGCCACAGCTACGGCTCGGTCGTCTGCGGCCTGGCCGCCCCCAACCTCGACCGCGCCGAGGCGGCCGACCTCGTCGTCCTCGGCAGCCCCGGCGTCCGCGCCGACTCCGCGGCCGACCTGCGCACGGGGGCCCGGGTCTGGGCGGTCCGCCGTGACAGCGGGGACTGGATCGGCAACATCCCCAACGTCCGGCTGCTGGGTCTCGGCCACGGAGCCGACCCCACCTCGGCGGAGTTCGGCGCCCGGGTCGTCTCCTCCGCCGGCGCCCACGGCCACTCGGGCTACTTCGCGCCGGGCACGCAGTCGCTGCGGAACTTCGCCAGGATCGCCCTGGGCGCGTACGAAGCCGTCCGCTAGGGACGTGCCCTCGCGCGCTACCGCGTCGTGTAGCCGCCGTTGGCGAAGAGGGTCTGGCCGGTGATCCACCAGCCGTCGGTGGCCAGAAAGGTCACGATCGGCGCGATGTCCTCGATCTTGGTGAGCTGGTTGGCCATGGCCTGGGATTTGTGGAACTCGACGCGCTCGGGCGTCTCCTGCCCGTAGAAGAAGGGGGTGTCCATCGGACCGGGGGCGATGTTGTTCACGGAGATGCCGCGCGGGGCGAACTCCTTGGCCGCCGCCCGGGTGAAGTGCTCGACGGGGGCCTTGCAGCCCGCGTAGGTGGAATAGCCGTCGGTGAAGGCCGCCAGCAGTGATGTGACGATGGTGATGACCTTGCCGTTGTCGTTGAGGTGCTTCCCCGCCTCGCGGATGAAGAAGTACGCGGCCTTGGCGTTCACGCCCGCCATCCGGTCGTACTCGGCTTCGGTCGTCTCCATGATCGGCTTGCGCAGCACCATCCCGGAGGTGTTGACCGCCACGTCGATCCCGCCGAACCGCTCCTTGGCGGTGGTGAACAGATCCTCCACGACGTCCACTTTGGTCAGGTCGCCCTGGATCGTCTCCGCCTGTCCGCCGGCCGCCTCGACCGCCTTCGCGGTGGCCACCGCGTCGTCCTTGGTGCCGTCCGAGTGGTAGTGCACGACCACGTTCGCGCCCTGGTCGGCGACGGTGCGGCTGATGAGGCCGCCCAGGTTCTTCGCCCCGGCGCCGACCAGGACGACCTTGCCCTTGAGGGACTGGTTGCTGCCGCTCATGTCACTGCCTTTCTCCGTGTCGCCCGCGGTCCGCGCGGGTGCGGGTCACGCCGCCCAGCCTTGCCCAGCCGGGGGCCCTTCGCAGCTCGGGGCGTGCCGGCGGGAGATCACCCGAAACTGCGAAGAGTTCTTCGCGAAGAAGTGTTTGCGAAGAACTCTTGGCGGTTTAGGGTGATCGGCATGGCAGAAGTCAGTAGGGAAGAGCGAGAGCGGGCGGACGGCCCGCACCCCGAGACTCACGTGGTCCTGGACGCCAAGGGCCTGCGCGCCATGGCCCACCCGGTGCGCGTGCAGTTGGTCGGACTGCTGCGCGCATACGGTCCGTCGACGGCCACCCGCCTCGCCGAACGGCTGGGCCTGGGCTCGGGAGTGACCAGCTATCACCTGAGACAGCTCGGCGCCGCCGGATTCGTCGAGGAGGACACCGACTGCGGCAACGCGCGGGAGCGCTGGTGGCGGGCCGTGCACCAGGGCACCTGGCTGACCGACAAGGGCCTTGCCGACTGCGAACCCGAGGCCATGACGGCCTACCGGCGGTCGGTGGCCGACGCCCATGCGCAGCGTGCCCGGCTGACACTGGACGCGCTGGAGGTCATGCCGCGCCCCTGGCGGGACAACCTCAACCTGAGCGACTGGTCCCTGCGGCTCACTCCCGAGGAGGCCGCGAGCCTGGGGGAGGAGCTGAGAGCCGTCGTCAACCGCTACCGCCGGGACGCGCCCGAAGCGGGATCCGGTGCGCCGGAAGGCGCCGAACGCGTCGTACTGATCACACACATCCTGCCCGAGGTGGACGCCGCCGCCGAGTCGGCAGGGGAGACGCCGTGACCAAGGCAGTCCGGTGGGCGGGAGGCATATCCGGCCGGCGCAGTATCCGGCCGCTGGCCGCGGTGCTCGCCGCCACCGTCGTATCGCTGACCGGCACCCGGGTCTCGGCCATCGCCCTGCCGTGGTTCGTGCTCGTCACCACCGGCAGCGCCACCCGGACCGGCCTCGTCGCGTTCTGCGAAATGACCCCGTACGTGGTCGCCAAGGCACTCACCGGGCCGCTCGTCGACCGCGTCGGCCCGCGCGTCGTCTCCTGGACCACCGACTCGCTCAGTGCGGTCGCCGCGGGCCTCGTTCCCCTGCTGTACGCCGTGGACCTGCTGCCCTTCTGGCTGTTGCTGGTCCTGGTGGCCGTCATCGGGGCGGTGCGCGGCCCCGGTGATCTGGCCAAGGACATCATGGTCCCGGAGGCGGCCGAACGCAGCGCGGTCCCCCTGGAACGGGCCACCGGAATCTCCGGTGTGACCGAACGGCTCGCCTCCACCGTCGGCCCGGCGGCGGGCGGCGCGCTGGTGGCCCTGCTCGGCCCGCAAGCGGGCCTTTTGGTCAACGCCGCCTGTTTCGCCCTGGGTTCGGTGATCGTCGGGCTGGCCCTGCCCCGTGGCATGGGGCACGCCGCCGAGTCGCCCGCCACGCCGGAAGGCGGGAAGGGGCCGGGCTACTGGCGGCGCTTCGGCGAGGGCTTCACCTTCCTGCGCGGTGAACCCCTGTTGCTCACCATCATCGTCACGGTCGGCATCACCAATCTGCTCGATGCGGCCTTCATGACCGTCCTCGTACCGGTCTGGGCCAAGGAGTCCGGCGGTGGCCCCGCCGCGATCGGACTGATCAGCAGCGTCGCCGGCGTCACCGCGGTCCTCGGCAGCCTCGTCGCGGCCGCCGTGGCCCACCGGCTGCGCCGCCGGCTGGTGTTCTTCGCCGGCTTCCTGATCGTCGGCGCACCACGGTTCCTGGTCCTCGCCTCCGGCGCGCCGATGTGGGCGGTGTTGGCGGTCTTCGCCGTCGGCGGCTTCGGCGGCGGATTCCTCAACCCCATTCTCGGAGCGATCTCCTTCGAACGCGTACCACGCCAACTGCTGGGCCGGGTCCGGGCCCTGGGTGGCTCGCTGGCCTGGGCGGGCATTCCCCTCGGCGGTCTGCTGGCCGGGGCGGCGGTGGCCTCGTTCGGCCTCGTACCGGTGCTCGTGGCGGGCGGTGCGGCGTACTTCCTCACGACCAGCCTGGCCGGGCTGCGCCCCGAATGGCGGGAGATGGACCGGCTCCGCGGCGCCGGCCGCGCACCGGACGAGGCGTCCGGCGCAGATGCGGGAGTGGAGGCGCGCGAAAAGGAGATGCCGCGCTCCTGACCCTGATGTGATGCGCGCTGCCGGACCGTGACTTGCCCGCGGCTACGGCACCGACCCGACCAGGGCGGACAGCAACGCCTCGACGTGCGGCTGGGGCCGGGCGCGATGCCGGGAGGCGGTGGCCACGCCGATGTAGCGTGCGGGGCGCGGCGGGTCGATGGGGATGACGACCACACCGCTGACCGACGGATCCAGGGCGATCCGCGGGACGAGGGAGACGCCGACACCCGCGGCCACCAGGGTCTGCGCGAAGAAGAAGTCGGTGGTGGCGGCCGAGACACGCAACTCCGAGCCGGCGAGTTCGGCATAGCGGTGCATGAAGGCCTGGGCCCTCATGCATCCCATCACCCAGCGCTCCCGCACGAGTTCGGCCAGGTCCAGGCTCGCCCGGCCGGCGAGGCGGTGCCCCACCGGCAGCACGGCCGACATCGGGTCGTCCATCAGCGGCACCCAGTCCAGCCCGGACCGGTCACCGGGCCGGACCGGCAGCGGGCCGTCGAAGTGATAGGCGAGCGCGATGTCGGCCCGCCCCTCGCGCACCAGCGGCAGGCTGTGCTCCGGCTCCTTCTGCAGCACGGTCAGTTCCACCTCGGGGTGCTCGGCGACGAAGCGGGTCAGCACCGGCGGCAGCAGCCGGTGACCACCACTGGTGAACGTCGCCACGGTCAGCTTCGTGCGCCCCGTCGCCAGCCGGTCGATCTGCTCCCGGGCATGCGACAACTCCGCCGAGATCGCCTCGGCGGCCTCGACGAGGAGCCGCCCCGGCTCGGTCAGGGAAACACCCCGCGTGCTGCGCTCGACGACCTGGGCGCCGAGTGTCCTTTCCAGTGCGGCGATCTGCTGGGAGACGGCGGACGGTGTGAGCAGCAGGGCGGCCGCGGCCTTGTTGAAACTGCCGCTCCGGGCGACCTCGCGGAGCGTACGGAGCCGCTGGACATCGATCATCAGTCGCCCTTCATACGGGTTAAGCAAGTCACCACTTCTGCTGATGATCGCATTCCGTCAGGCTCGTGCACACAGCAAGACGAGCACTCCGGGAAGAGGACACATGAAGCATGTGGGCGTCATCGGCGGCAGCCGCTACTTCGGCAGGCACGTGGTGCTGCGGCTCCGGGACGCGGGGGCGCGGGTGACGGTCGTCAACCGTGGCTCGTCGGCCCCGCCGCCCGGCGTCGACCACGTGATCGCCGACCGCGACGACGAGAGCGCTCTGGGTGCGGCGCTGGGGAACCGCACCTTCGACGCGGTCATCGACCAGGTCTGCAACACACCCCGGCAGGCCGCCGTCGCCCGCCGCGTCTTTCACGACCGCACCCCGCGCTACGTCATGACCTCGACCATCGAGGTCTACGACCCGGCCTCCTCCGACGCCATCGACCCGGCAACGCCGGGCAGCGGGGTCCCCGAGGAGGCGATCGATCCCACCTCCTGGCCCGTCCGCCACGAACTTCCCTGGAACGAAGGGGAGTTCCGGAACCGGCACTACGGCGAGGGCAAGCGCCAGGCGGAAGCGGAGTTCGCGCGGGACCCGGCGTTCCCCTTCGTCGCCGTCCGGTCCGGACACGTCCTGGGCGGCGGCGACGCCGACTTCACCGGCAGGCTGCGCCACTACGTCGAGCGCGTCCGTACCGGAAGGCCCGTCGACATCCACCGCGTGAACCACCCGTCCTCGTTCATCGGCGAACACGAGATCGCGGACTTCCTGGTCTGGACGGCGGGCGCGGACTTCCTCGGCCCCGTCAACGCCCGCTCCCACGGCGAACTCGACGTGACCGACCTCTGCGCGCGCATCGCCGGACAAGGCACCCGCGCGGCGGCCTACCGCACGGTCGAGCCGGGGAGCGAGGCATCGCCGTTCGCCTTCGACCGCTACTACGGCATGGACAACTCCCGAGCCGAAAGGCTCGGCTTCCGCTTCTCGGACACGGCCGACTGGCTGCCGGGCGCCATCTCCGAGCAGATCGCCGCGCTGAAGCACTGAAGCACTGATGGCCTGAAGCGCCGAAGCCGCTATCCCACCACCCCACCCGAGTACAGAGAGGTTTCCCTCATGCGCGCACGCCGCCTGGGTGATGTCCACGTCAGCGCGATCGGCCTCGGCGCCATGCCGCTGTCCGTCGAAGGCAGGCCAGACGAGGACGCGGCCATCACCACGATCCACGCGGCCCTCGACGCCGGAGTCACCCTCATCGACACCGCCGACTCCTACCACTGGCACGCGGGCGAAACCGGACACAACGAGTCGCTCGTCGCCCGCGCCCTGACCCGCTACGGCGGCGACACCGGATCGGTCCTGGTCGCCACCAAGGGCGGGCGCGGCAGACCCGGCGACGGTTCCTGGACCGTGACCGGCACGCCCGACCACCTCAAGAACGCCTGCGACGCCTCACGCCGACGCCTCGGCGTCGACACGCTCGGCCTCTACCAGCTCCACAAGCCCGACCCGCGGGTCCCGTGGGCCGAGTCCGTCGGCGCCCTCGCCGAACTCCTCGACGCGGGCAGGATCCGTGCGGCCGGCATCTCCAACGTCGGCACCGAGCAGATCCGCGAGGCCCACGCCGTACTCGGCGGCCGCCTGGCATCCGTACAGAACCGCTTCTCCCCGGCGGTCCGCGACAGCGCCCCCGAGCTGCGGCTGTGTGAGGAACTCGGGGTGGCGTTCCTGCCGTGGAGCCCGCTCGGAGGCATCTCCAGAAGCGTCCTGGAGGGCCCCGTGGCGGACGATCGACGTACGGCACACGCGACGTACGAGCCGTTCCACGAGGTCGCCCGTGAGCGCGGCGTGAGCCCGCAACGGGTCTGCCTCGCCTGGCTGCTGGCCCTGTCCCCGGCCGTCGTCCCCATCCCGGGCGCGCGCCGCGCGGCGTCGATCCGCGACTCCGCGGCCGCCGCCGACCTCGTCCTCAGCGCCGAGGAGACGGCCCGGCTCGGACGCCCCGGCCTCGCTGTCCCCGGGCAGTGAGAGGCCGGGGATCGTCACCGGCCTGCCGGCCGACTCCCTGCCCGCCATCCGCACACGTACCCGCCGCACGCTCGTGCCGTCCGGTCGGCCGGCGCCGAGGTGATCACGAAATGCATTTGCCTGAAGCCTTCAGGTAAATGCATGATGGTATTCGCCAGAGCGGAGGAGAGCACCCACATGGCCAGAGCAGGACTGACTCCGGCCACGCTGACCCGGTCCGGCGCCGAACTCGCCGACCGGATCGGCTTCGACCAGGTGACCCCTTCGGCCCTCGCCCGGCACGTCGGCGTCAAGGTCCAGAGCCTGTACGCCCACGTGGCGAACGCGCAGGACCTGAAGACCCGCATCTGCCTGCTCGCTCTGGAGGAGATGGCCGACCGGGCCGCCGACGCGGTGGCAGGGCGCTCCGGGAAGGACGCCCTGGCCGCGTTCGCCACCGTGTATCGCGACTACGCCCGCCGGCACCCGGGCCGCTACGAGGCCGCCCGCCATCAGCTCGACCCGCAGACCGCGGCCGCCAGTGCCGGGGTGCGCCACGCGCAGATGATGCGGGCCGTGCTGCGCGGCTACGACCTGCCCGAGCCCGAACAGACCCACGCGGTCCGTCTGCTCGGGGCCGTCTTCCACGGCTTCACCGCCCTGGAGCTCGCCGGCTCCTTCGCCCACAGCACCCCTGGTCCCGGTGAGTCGTGGACCTGGACCATCGATTCCCTCGACCGCCTTCTCCGCACCTGGACCACCCCGTGATACTGACGCCCATCACCCCCGGCATGCTGCGCGGCGCCCTGGACACCGAGCGCACCGAGCGCGGTCTGCTCCCGCACCGCCTTCCCGCCCGGGCCCGTCGGCAGATCCCCGACGGCCGGCTCGCCATGGCCGAGGCCCAACCCTCCGGCGTACGCCTGGCCTTCCGCACGGAGGCCACGGTCATCGAGCTGGAGACGCTGCCGACCAAACGCGCTTACCATGGCATGCCCGCGCCGGCCGACGGCGTGTACGACCTGCTGGTGGACGGCAGCCTCACCGCGCAGACAACCGTGAGCGGCGGCAAGCTCCTTCAGATCGACATGTCCACCGGGGCCGCCGAGCTCCACGACGGTGAGCCCGGCACCGCACGCTTCACCACCCTGCCCCCGGGCATGAAGAACATCGAGATATGGCTGCCGCACACGGAGATCACCGAGCTGATCGCCCTGCGCAGCGACGCCCCCGTCCACCCTGCCCACGATTCCGGGCGGCGGGTGTGGCTGCACCACGGCAGCAGCATCAGTCACGGCTCGAACGCCACCCGTCCCACCGGCACCTGGCCCGCCCTCGCCGCTCACCGAGCAGGTGTCGAGCTGGTCAGTCTCGGCTTCGGCGGCAGCGCCCTCCTCGACCCCTTCACCGCCCGCACCATCCGTGACACCCCTGCGGACGTGATCAGCGCCAAGATCGGCATCAACCTCGTCAATGCCGACGTGATGCGCCTGCGCGCCTTCACCCCCGCCGTGCACGGCTTCCTCGACACCATCCGCGAGGGCCACCCCACCACACCGCTCCTGGTGGTCTCTCCCACCTGGTGCCCGGTCCAGGAGGACACCCCCGGCCCCCTGGCCCCGGACTTCACCGGCGGCACGCTCACGTTCACGGCCACCGGCGACCCGGCCGACGTCGCCACCGGACGTCTGACGCTGCGCGTCATCCGCGACGAGCTCGCCCGGATCGTCACGGCGCGCTCCGCCGACGACCCGAACCTGCACTACCTCGACGGCCGCGACCTCTACGGCGAGAGCGACTACGCCGAGCTGCCGCTGCCCGACGAGATCCACCCCTGCCCCGAGGGACACCGGCGCATCGGTGAGAACTTCGCACGGATCTCGTTCGGCACCGACGGCCCGTTCGCTCGATGACCTCACGGTTCACCACCGGCAATCGTCACACGGTCAGCGCAGCACCGGCGGCGTCCAGTCGGCGTGACGCAGGATGGCGCGGATGGTCACGCCTGACGGAGCCAGCCGCATCGCGGCATTGCGCAGGGTGACGGCTGCCGGATGGGACAGCTGCTGGCCCATCCGGCCCGCCTGACGGGCCGCGCGGGCGACCGCCTGGCTGCGGGGGCGGCGTTCGGTGTCGTAGCGCGCCAGCGCCGCTTCGACGGTGGACTCGGTGGCGAGCGCGGCGGTCAGCACGGCAGCGTCCTCCATTGCCTGGCAGGCGCCCTGGCCGAGGTTGGGCGTCATCGCGTGGGCGGCGTCCCCGAGGAGGACGACGCGGCCCACGGCATAGGCGGGCACGGGGACGACCAGCTCCTTGATGTCATGGTGCAGCACGGCCTCGGGCCTGGTCACTGCGAGCAACGCGGGAATCGGTGCGTGCCAGCCGCCGCACCGGCGGCGCACTTCCGCCAGGGGGTCGGGAAAACGGGCGCCCTCAGGGGCGTTGAGGACGGCGTGCCACTCCGCTCGGCCGTCCGCGAAGGCGATGTGGCCGAACTCGGCACCGCGGCCCCAGGTCAGCTCGAAGTCGGAGTCCATCGCCAAGGGACCCTCGGTGATGGCGCGCAACACGGTCGATCCGCTGTAGGCGGGGCCGGGATGGTCCGGGAACAGCTGGGCGCGCAGTCGGCTGTTGACGCCGTCGGCGCCCACGACCAGGTCCGCGTCGAGCTCGGCGCTCTCCAGACGCACTCGCGGCTGCTCCGGGACGGAACGGTCGACGGACACCGCCTCCGCGCCGGCCACCAGGGACTCGGGCGGTAGCGCGTCACGGAGCAGCCGGTGCAGCACGGCGCGCGGAATGCCGACGATCGGCGTGCCGAGCGCGCGCTCCAATGCCCTGCCGTCCATCCGTGCCAGACAACGGCCACGGGGAGTCCGCGTGGCCCCGGTGTACTGCGGGCGGGCAGCCGCGCGCACCGTGGCGCCGACGCCCAGGGCGTCCAGCGCGCGGATGCCGTTGGCGTGCAGGGAGATGCCCGCTCCCGCGTCGTCGAGGACCCGGGCGCGTTCCAGGACCGTCACCTCCCAGCCGATCCGGCGCAGGCCGATCGCTGTGGCCAGCCCGCCGATGCCGCCCCCGACCACCACTGCCTTGTTGCCCATACCGAGCCCCTCCCGTGCCTGCAGCCGTGCTTCTACAGATGTAGAAGGAGGGTAGTGCACACGCTCTACAGGTGTAGAAAGGGGTGTGACCACAGACCGACGTACCGTGCTTGCCGATGCGGCTATCCAAGTTCTCGCCGGGGAAGGGATGCGGGGGCTGACGCACCGCGCCGTGGACCGGGCCGCCGGTATGCCACCGGGCACCACATCCGCGTACTACCGCACACGTCAGGCGCTGCTCGCGGCACTGGTGCGGCGCCTTGTCGACCGTGACCAAGGCGAACTGCAAGGCCTCGGGGAGGAGCAGCCGAGGCCCCGGAGCGCCGATGAGCTGGCAGCCGGGATCGCCGCGTTCGTCGAGACGCGTCTGACGGGGGACGGGCGCGAGCGGTCGCTCGCGCGGTACGCCTGCGCTGTGGAGAGCGCGCGTCATCCGGAACTGCGGGAGATCCTCGTGCCACGGGAGAACGCCGCTCGCGATGCCGTGCGCGACTTCCTGGCCGATCGAGGCGTCGAGGACGCGGACGGGCGGACCCTCACGCTGCTGGCCTGCGTGGACGGTCTCGTCTTCGACCGGCTGGTCGGCGGAGGGCAGGTGCCGGTGGAGGAGATCCAGGGGCTCGTGGAGGCCGCTCTGCGGTAGGGGGTGCCGGATGCCAAGCCGGCGGCATGCCGCCGGGCACGCACCGCCGCAGTTTCCGCTGCGGAGTGACGCAGGTCGCAATGCGTCCATGTCACATCTCGCTGAGCTGCCTCGTCGAAGGTGTGTAACCGTCGGACAAGGCAATGGAGCGCATCGTGGAAGCACGTCTGAACCCCTTCACCAACCCGGTCCTGGGCAAGGTCTTCAAGCACATCATCGCCGCGAACAAGGTGCTCGAGGAGTCGACCCTGCCGGCTTCGACGCAGGAGCTGGTCAAGCTCCGCGCCAGCCAGATCAATGGCTGCGGCTTCTGCACCGACATGCACTTCAAGGACGCCGTGCACGCCGGAGAGTCCGCGGAACGCCTCAACCTGGTCGCGGCCTGGCGGGAGGCCACGGTGTTCACCGAGGCCGAGCGCGCGGCGCTGGAACTGGCGGAGGAGGCCACTCGCATCGCCGATGCGGCGGGCGGCGTCCCGGACGAGGTCTGGGCGAACGCCGCCCGGTACTACGACGAGGACCAGCTCGGCGCCCTGGTGGGTGTCATCACCGTCATCAACGCCTTCAACCGCGGGAACGTCATGCTCCAGATGCCCGCCGGCGACTACCAGCCCGGCCAGTTCGGATAACCCTGCGGGCAGCCGACAAGGGCCGTCTGATGTGACGTCGGGCGGGAAGATGAGGGCCACGGTGGGCCGGCGCTTCCATGGGAAACGCCGGCCCACCGGCGTACGCCCGCAGGCCGTGCCGGGACTACCGGCGAACGTCGCCGCGCGCCTCCCGCCACATCGACCAGAGCGTCGGGCCGCCCCCGGGTACGTGGATCTCGCCCCGCACGGTGAATCCGAAGCGCTCGTAGAAGCCGATGTTGGTCTGCTTCGACGATTCGAGGTGTGTCGGCAGCCCGGCCGCGTCCGCCTTGGCCAGGCCCGAACGCAGCAGGGCAGCGCCGTGGCCGTGGCCCTGGACCGCCGGGTCGGCGCCGAGCACTGCCAGATACCAGTGCGGCTCCTGGGGTGCTGCCTTGCCGACCAGCTCCAGCATTTCTCCCAGCCGGGCCACGTGCTCGCCCAACAGCCCGTTGATGCGGGCCAGCGTCCCCTCGTCCGGGTGCTGCTCGGCCGTGCCGGGCGGTGTCCAGAAGGCTGCTGCCGCGTCGGTGTGCTCGCAGTGACCGAGCGGACCGTACTTGTGGGTGAGCATGACGTCGAACCACTGGGCGAGACGGCCCTCACGCCCGTCTTCGTCGGGGAAGAGCCACAGCATCATCGGGTCGTCCGCGAAAGCACGGGCCAGGACGTGTGTGATCTCGGGAGCGTCGCCGGTGTCGATCGGCTGGGGCGTGTTCGGTGAGTGCATGCGGCCAACGTAGGGTCCACGGTCATTCCGGCACATCGGTCGTTCTACCGATGGCCGAGGCCTCTGGTGTCATGTGGTGCCATTCGGTGCCACCTAGTGCCAATCCGTGACCCTCGATGGCGCCTGAGTGCCCATGGTGCCGCAACGGCTTGGATCGTCCACGCCGCATTTCCGCAGCCAAGGCGGGCCGCCCCTGAACTCGCCCGCACGGGGCGCCGCCCGGGCTTGCGCGTGGTGCCATCATGGTGCCATGATGACGTCATGGACCTCACCCCGTATGTCGACACCCTCCGCCGCGAACTCGCGGTGGCTGCCGAGGCCGGCGGCGACGAAGCCCGCGAGCTGGCCGATCGGCTCACCGCTCCTCTGGAGTCGGCGACCCGGCTGACCATGCTCAATGTGCTCTCCGCGGCGATGGACGAGATCACCCGCGAGCTCGCCCCCGGCTCGGTCGACGTACGGCTGCGCGGGCTGGACCCCGACTTCGTGGTGACACTGCCGCCCACCGACGGCGGCGCCCCCGCGGGACCGGCCGCGCCCGTCGAACCGTTCAAGGCATCGGCCCCGGCCGAAGGCGACGAGGGGGGCACCGCCCGCGTCAATCTGCGTCTGCCGGCCCACCTCAAGGCCCGCGCCGAGGAGGCCGCGAGCCGTGAGGGCCTGTCGGTCAACGCGTGGCTGGTGCGCGCCGTGTCGGCCGCGGTGGACGGGGGCTCCCGGCCCCGTGCGACGGAGAAGGCCCAGACCATCGGACAGAGCATCACGGGCTGGGTGCGTTAGTCACGGGCCCCACCCGCACCACTGCACCCGCACCACTTCACCCCACGTCCCACCAGCGGGGACGAGCCAAAGACTCATGAGGACGGGACAGCCATGCCTTCTTACGACACTCCCGAACCGATCTCGGCCACGGCGCACGTGGAGGCCGGTTCCATTCAGTTCATCGCGGGCGACCGCCTCGACACCGTCATCGAGGTGCGGCCCCGCAACCCGAAGAAGGACCGGGACGTGCGGACGGCCGACCAGACCGAGGTCACGTACGCGAGCGGCGTCCTGACCGTCAGGACGCCCAAGCCCGTGTTCGGTCTCGGCCGCACCGGCGTCGTCGACGTGACGGTCGAACTGCCCACGGGCTCACGCGCCGAGGTGATCGGCGCCTGGACCCAGGTGCACAGCGAGGGCCGGCTCGGCGAGGTCCGCGTGAAGACCTCCTCCGGTGACGCCCGTCTCGACATCACCGGCCCGCTGAAGCTGACCGCCTCCCACGGCTCGATCGCCGTGGACCGGGTCGAGGGCACGGCCGAGATCACCACCAGCTCCGGCAGCCTGCGCCTCGGCCTCGTCGACGGCCCCGCCGTCCTGAAGAACTCGCACGGCTCCACGACCGTCGGCGTCGCGACCGGTGAGCTGCGGGTGAGTGGTGCCAACGGCGACATCGACATCGTGCGCGCCGAGGGCTCGGTCACCGCCACCACCGCCCACGGCACCCTGCGGGTAGGTGAAGTGGCCCGCGGGGCCGTACAGCTGGAGACCTCCTACGGTTCCATCGAGGTCGGCATCCGCGAGGGCACGGCCGCCTGGCTCGACGCCCACTCGGGCTCCGGCCAGGTGCGCAACACGCTCACCGCGTCCGAGGCCCCGGCGTCGACCGAGGACACCGTCGAGGTCCGCGCCCGTACCCGGTACGGCCATATCGACATCCGCCGCGCCAAGGCCTGAGCACCACCTCCTCAACCGGCCCCGCCTTCCCCGTACTTCAGCCTTCGAATGGAGGGCTCCATGCCTTCTTTTGTCATGCCCACATCCAGTTTGGGTGACGGTCGGCCGTCACCGGCCGCTGTCTCCGCCGTCGGTCTGCGCAAGTCCTACGGTGACAAGACCGTCCTCGACGGCATCGATCTGCGTATCCCGGCCGGTTCGGTCTTCGCGCTGCTCGGCCCGAACGGCGCCGGCAAGACCACCGTCGTGAAGATCCTCTCCACGCTCATCACCGCCGACGGCGGACAGGCCCAGGTCGCGGGCCACGACGTCACCACGTCACCGGACGGTGTGCGTGCCGCGATCGGTGTCACCGGTCAGTTCTCGGCGGTGGACGGGCTGATCACGGGGGAGGAGAACATGCTCCTCATGGCGGATCTGCACCATCTGTCGAAGCGGGAGGGGCGGCGGGTCGCCGCTGAGCTGCTGGAGCGCTTCGACCTGGTGGAGGCGGCGAAGAAGCCCGCCTCCACCTACTCCGGCGGTATGAAGCGCCGCCTGGACATCGCGATGACGCTGGTCGGTGATCCGCGGATCATTTTCCTCGACGAGCCGACCACCGGCCTCGACCCGCGCTCGCGCCACAACATGTGGCAGATCATCCGCGAGCTGGTCTCCGACGGCGTCACCGTCTTCCTCACCACCCAGTATCTGGAGGAGGCCGACGAACTCGCCGACCGGATCGCGGTGCTGAACGGCGGCCGGATCGCCGCCGAGGGCACCGCCGACGAGCTCAAGCGCCTGATTCCCGGCGGGCACGTGCGGCTGCGGTTCGCCGACCCGGCCGCCTACCGCTCCGCCGCCACCGCCCTGCGCGAGGTCACCCGCGACGACGAGGCCCAGGCGCTGCAGATCCCCAGCGACGGCAGCCAGCGCGAACTGCGCTCCCTCCTCGACTGGCTGGACTCCGCCGGCATCGAGGCCGACGAACTCACCGTCCACACCCCCGACCTCGACGACGTCTTCTTCGCCCTCACCGCCACCAACCAACCGAACCAGCCGAACCAGCCGCACCAGGCCAAGGAAGCAGTCCGATGAGCTCCCTCACCCTCTCCCTGCGCGACTCGTCCACCATGCTGCGCCGCAACCTCCTGCACGCGCGCCGCTACCCCTCCCTCACCCTCAACCTCCTGCTCACACCGATCATCCTGCTGCTGCTCTTCGTCTACGTCTTCGGCGATGTGATGAGCGCGGGTATGGGAGGTGGCGCGGACCGCTCCGAGTACGTCGCCTACGTCGTGCCGGGCATCTTGCTGATGACCATCGGAGGCACCGTGGTCGGCACCGCCGTGTCCGTCTCCAACGACATGACCGAGGGCATCATCGCCCGCTTCCGCACGATGGCGATCCACCGCGGCTCGGTGCTCATCGGGCACGTCATCGGCAGCGTGCTGCAGTCGATCGCCAGTGTGGTGCTCGTGGGCGCCGTGGCCGTGGCCATCGGCTTCCGGTCCACCGGCGCCACGCCCCTGGAGTGGCTGGCGGCCTTCGGACTGATGGCCCTGGTGGCCCTGGCACTCACCTGGATCGCGGTCGGGATGGGCATGGTCAGCCCGAACGCCGAGGCGGCCAGCAACAACGCACTGCCGCTGATCGTCCTGCCGCTCATCTCGAGCGCCTTCGTCCCGGTCGACGCGATGCCGGGCTGGTTCCGGCCGATCGCCGAGTACCAGCCCTTCACACCCGCCATCGAGACCCTGCGCGGGCTGCTGCTCGGCACCGAGATCGGCCACAACGGGTGGCTCGCGGTCGCCTGGTGCCTGGGCCTCACGGTGCTCGGCTACTTCTGGTCGAAGGCGGTTTTCAACCGCGACCCGAAGTAACCGAGACGACATGGACACGGCCGGGCCGGGGCGCCTACGGCGTCCATGCGTGGCGCTATAAATGGCTCGCATTGGCGCCATGCGTGCACCATGATGGCGCCAGAGGTGCGCATTTCGCGGGATGAATCATCGGAAGGGGGCGGGATCATGGAGACAGCACAGAGCAAACAGCAAGCGGCGCCCGGCGCCTTCACCGCCTTCGCCCGCTTCGTGCTCTGCGGCGGCGGGGTGGGCCTCGCCTCCAGCTTCGCCGTGGCGGCCCTCGCCTCCTGGATTCCCTGGGTCCTGGCCAACGCCCTGATCACCGTGGTCTCCACGCTCCTCGCCACCGAGTTGCACGCCCGCTTCACCTTCGGCGGGGGCGGGCGCGCGACCTGGCACCAGCACGCGCAGTCGGCCGGGTCCGCGGCGGCCGCGTACGTGGTGACCTGCATCGCGATGCTCGCTCTGCACCAGCTGGTGGCGGCACCCGGTGCGGTGCTCGAGCAGGTCGTCTACCTGTCCGCCTCCGCACTCGCCGGTGTCGCGCGGTTCGTGGTGCTGCGCCTCGTTGTCTTCGCGCGGACCCGCTCGCAGGCCGTGGCCACGGTCTGTCCCGTGAATGCGACCGTCGCCCGCGCCTCGGCCCCGACCGGCCCTGCGGCGCTCTGCCGTGCCGCCTGACCGTCCCCCCGGGGGGCGTCAGGTGGCATTCCCGTCCTGGGCGTCGGTACCGCACATCGCTTGCTGGTACAGCGTCGACAGCGCGTAGTCGATGGGGTGGGGCTGCGGCTTCCCCGAGGAGTCCGGCTTGTTCCACCTCTGGAGGTTGACCGCGACGGACATCTGACGCTTGCCGTCGGCCCGGGTCAGGGACATCGTTCCGGACCCCCAGACCGTTCCGTCGTGGCCCCAGAAGATGCCGCAGCCCGGCCTGGTGACCTTGTGCAGGCCGAGGCCGTACTCGATCGTCGATCCGTCCAGGGCGATGACCGGGATCGTGCGCTGCATCTGCGCCAGCGTGGACCGGTTGACGACCGTGCCGTCGAGCAGTTTGCCGTAGAAGCGGTTGAGATCCTCCATGGTCGATACGAGAGCGGCGCCCGTGCCCGTCCAGGACATGTTGTAGACGCTGTAGTCGCGCGGCGGGTCGATCAGGCCGTAGAAGGCCTCGTACATCCGCGAGTGCGGTCCCTCGATGCGCGGCCCGGTCGGGAACGCGGTGTGCCGGAGCCCGGCACGCTCGATGACGTTCCGGGTGATGTACTCCTCGGCCGGGGTACCGGTCACTCGCTCCAGGAGTTGGCCGAGGAGCAGGTAATTGGTGTTGGAGTACACCCCCTTGGGGCCCCCGGGCTCGCCGGTGGGAGGCGCCGCGAGCCCCAGCTCGATCAGCTCCGCGGGATGGAACTGCCTGAAGCGGTTGTCGTCCAGGCTCTTGGGCGAGACGTCCGGCAGGGAAGGGAACGCCTTGAGGGACGGGAACGCGTAGGGGATGTAATCGGGGATGCCGCTGGTGTGGTTGAGCAGCATCCGGACCGTGATCTTCCGGCCGCGTTCCCCCGGCACCAGATGCGGCAGATAGCCACCGATCGGCGCATCGAGCCGGATCCGGCCCCGTTCGACCTGCTGCATGACGGCGGCGGCGGTGAAGGTCTTGGTGACGCTGCCGACGCGGTGCCGCATGTCGGGTCCGACGGGACGGCCGGTCCTGACGTCGGCGACCCCGGAAGCGCCGCGCCATATCCGGTCGGCGTCGCGCACCTCGCCGTACACGCCCGGTACCCCCGCGCGGTGGACACCGTCCATGGCGGACTTCAGCCCCGCCGGACGGAAGCCGGCCGACGGGCTTGTGCCGCCGGTCGGCACGGTCCGTTCCCCGGCGGGCGCGGGAGCCGCCGTCACCGTGCCCGCACAAGCGACCAGCGCGGCCATGCCTGCGCAGAACACCAGTCGAATCTTCATGTCATCCGGCCTTTCATGGGATTCACGATCAATGAGTCCGAAGGCACGAGAGGGACTCCTCACGCCTTCGGGATGCACAACACGACGAGCTAGACCGGCGCGCGGCGCAGGGCTGCGGCGAGGTCGGTGATCTGACGCTGCGAGACCGCGGCGGACTGTATCGCCTGTGACCCGTGGAAGGTGCCGGGCCACTGGTGCAGCTCGACCGACACGCCGGCCTGGAGAAGGCGCAGTGCGTAGGCGTTCGTCGCGGTTCGGACAGAACTCGGCGGTGGCGATGTAGGCCGGTGGCAGGCCGGAAAGGTCGGTGGCCCACCGGGCGCTCGATGTCCAGGTCGCCGAAGACGCCCCCACCGCCGTGCGTAGATCGGCATCGCTACGTCCGGATCGGCGGGCACGGTGCGGTCCTCGACCTCCATGGCCGAGGTGTCCGGTGCCGGCACCGCGGCAGCATGCTCGGCGACGTGCTTGCGCGCGGTGACCGGGTCGTTCAGGTCGAGGTCCGGCAGGAACGGGATGAAGGCTTCGAGTTCGGGATCCATGACGACCATCCTCACGACCGCCGTCGGCGGGGTCACCCGCCATCCGTCGCGTAACCCGCCACGATGGCGCACCACTCGGCGCGCCCCGGACTGGGTACGGGTGGCCCCCGTGCGTCAGGAGGCCGGTTCGACCTCGAGCCAGCGGTGCCGACGGGAATCGCGGTATTCCAGCGCGACCCAGCCCAGCCTTCCGAGGGCCTGCGTGCAGAGCTGAAGCGCGTCCCCTTGTTCCCGGGAAGCCCGGCTTCCTGGCGGGCCGAGCCATTCGACGCGAGCCATCACCTCGGGCCGGCCGCTGCGGTGAGTGGCCCGGGACGGCTCTGCCCGGCGGACGACGTACCCGGTGGAAAGACGCCGGCCGTCGGCGTCCACAGCGGAGGGTGCGATGCCGGCTGCCTCCAGGGCGAGGGCGATCGCGCGTACGGGTTGCAGCAGCTCCCACGGTGCCGGGACGGCCGTCGGATCGGCGGCTCCGCCGTTCATCATGCGGCGGATCTGCAAAAGAGCGTCAACGGCTTGCCGGACGGCGGCCGCACGCTCGTGGGGGCCCCCGGGGACAGGCTCCTCGTCTCCCGTAGCCACCGGGAAGCCCGCCGTGCCGCCGGTCACCTTGCCTCCCACCCTGCTGTCGCCGTCCCTGGTACGAAGTCCCGGCCAGGATGCCAGTGTGTCTACGCGACGGCTTCCTGTCCTTCGATGAGGGAAGTCAGTCCGTCGAGAAGTGCCTTGAGGCCGAATTCGAAGAGCGCGTCGAGATTCAGGTCGTAGCCGTCGGTGAAGGATCCGACCACCTTGGCGAAGGCCGGGAAGCGGCCGGATTCCACCAGTCCCTGGAGGGCGGGGGCGCGGCTGTCCATCCACTGGTCTTCCGACTGGCCTGTGGAGGCCGCGGCGTGTGCTTCCATCTCGAGGTGCCCCGCCAGGCCGTGGACATGGCTGTAGAGCAGGACATGCATGTCGAACAGCGTGGTGGGGTCGAGGCCGTGTCCGTCGAGGGCGCCGAGCATCCACTCGCCGTGGACCATCAGATTGGGTACGAGCAACGGACGGGTGAGAGAGCCGAGCTGCGCCAGCCACGGGTGCTTCCGGTACAGGCTCCACAGGGTCCGGGCGCCCAGCTCGATGCGGGTACGCCAATCCTCGGGGGCGTCGGCGGGGTAGGACTGCTCGCCGAACGCGGCATCGGCCATGTGCAGGACGAGGTCTTCCTTGCTCGGGACGTACCGGTAGGTCGACATCGCCGCGACGCCGAGCCGGGCCGCGACGCCGCGCATGGAGAGCGCCGAGAGCCCTTCGGCGTCGGCGATCTCCGTGGCGGTACGGACGATCCGGTCGAGGCTCAGTTCCTGCTCGGGTTCGGGGACGGGGGACGGGCGCCTGCGCGCCGGTGCGGCGGGGGCGGTTCCGGCGACGACCGTGCCGATCCGTGGCCGGGTCTCGACAAGTCCCCCCAGACGCAGGGTGGTCAGGGCCTTGGTGGCGGTGGCGAGCGCGACGCCCCATTCCCCGGCGATCTGCCGGGTCGAGGGCACCCGGTCCCCGGGGGCGAGTTCACCGTCCGCGATGCGCCGCCGGATCTCGGCGACGATGCGCAGGTAGGGCGGCTCCCCGACTGTATCTGTGGCCCTCGTCACGTCCTGCTGCCTTCCTGTCCTGTACTAGTGCAGAGGGTAGCAGCGACAACGTCGCATGGGGCCTGTCTGTCCTAGTACAGACGGGGCATTCGGCCAGTTGAGAGCGTTGCCTGTACGGCGTACGTTCAGGTTGCGTACACCGTACAGAGCCCTGAAGGAGCTTCTCATGCAGACCGTACTCATCTCCGGCGGCGGCATCGCCGGTCCTGTCCTCGCCTACTGGTTGCGCCGCCACGGCTTCGCGCCCACCGTCGTCGAGCGCGCCCCGGGGCAACGCCCCGGCGGCCAGGCCGTGGACATCCGGGGGGTCGCCCTCGATGTCGTCGAGCGGATGGGCCTGCTGGAATAGGCACGGAGTGTCCGCACCCGGATGCGCGGCATGTCGATCCTCGACCCCGACGGCCACGAGGTCGACCGCTCCACAGAGGCGACCTTCAGCAGCGGCCGGCTCGACAGCGAAGACATCGAGGTGCTGCGCGAGGACCTGGTACGGATGGTGTACGAACACACGCGCGCAGGCGTCGAGTACCTCTTCGGCGACAGCATCACCGCGCTCGACGAGGGCGGGACCGGCGTGCGCGTCGACTTCGCGCACGGGCCGTCCCGTGTCTTCGACCTCGTGATCGGCGCCGACGGCCTCCACTCCGCCGTACGGCGCCTGGCCTTCGGTCCGGAGGAGCGTTTCGCCCACCACTTGGGCAGCTACCTCTCGGTGTTCAGCGCGGACAACTTCCTCGGACTGGACGACTGGCAGATGTGGCTGCGGGACGGCGACACGGGCTTCGGCATCATGCCCGTACGCGGCAACACCGAACTCAGGATCGCCTTCGGCTTCGAGTCCGCCCCTCTCGCCCATGACCTCCGCGAGGGCGGCGCCCTCCGGCGGCTGGTCGTGGACAAGCTCGCATCGATGCGGTGGGAAGGGGCCCGTCTGGCCGAGGCCGCCGGGACCGCGCCGGACTTCTACTGCGACGCCATGGCCCAGATCCGCATGGAGCAGTGGTCGCGAGGCCGGGTGGCCCTGCTCGGAGACGCCGGCTACTGCCCTTCCCCCCTCTCGGGGCAGGGCACCAGCCTGGCTCTCGTAGGCGCCCATGTGCTGGCCGACTGCCTCGCCCGGGCCAACGGCGACCACCGCACCGCGTATGCCCGCTACGAGCAGCGGATGCGTCCCTTCGTCACCCTCAACCAGGCGCTGGCCACCGAGAATCCCGGCGGCCCCGCATCGGAGGAATCTATCGCGCACGCCAAGAACGCACTCTTCCTGGACAAGGAATTCCGGGGTCAGCGGGTCAATGCTTCGTAGGCGCTCCGGAGAAGCTTGTGGCCGCGTGGGTCGGTGAGGCCGAGGTGGCTCATCTGGTTCATCACGTAGGTGATGGTCATGCGTGCGTCGTGGTCGTTGACGATCAGTGATCCGCCCCTGCCACCCCAGTAGGACGTGTGGGCGTTGGCTGTGGTGACGGGTGCGTCGTCGGCGTTGAGGGCGTAGCCGATGCCGAAGCGGAGGGGGATGCCGAGCACGAGATCGATGCCGTGGGACTGTTCTTCGAATACCGCGCGGCAGGTGGCTTCGGACAGGAGGCGCGTGGAGGCTGTCCGGCCTCCGGAGGTGAGTACGGATTGGATCGCGGCCACGGATCGTGCGTTTCCGTAGCCTGCTGCGGCAGGGATTTCGGCGCGGTGCCACTGGGGGGTCCAGGTGTCCTGGGCGGTCACGTAAGGCCCGACCGGGATGGTCACGCGGGGGTTGGCCTCGGGCGCGGGGCCGGGTGCGGGGATGACCTCGGAGACCCGGAGGTCGTCTTCGGCTGGGAGGCCGATGTGGAAATCGGCGTCCAGTGGGGCAGCGATCTGGTCGGCGAAGAACGTCCCGACGGTCTGCTGGGAGATACGGCGGATGACCTCACCGATGAGGAAGCCATGGGTGAACCGGTGGTAGCCGGACGCCGTACCGGGTACCCACCGGGGCTTCTGGCGGGCCAGCAGGCTGGTGGCCTTCTCCCAGTCGCACAGGTCGCCGAGTGTCATGGGCCGGTCCCAGTCGGGGAGTCCGGCGGTGTGACCGAGCAGGTGCCGGATCTCGATGTGGTCCTTTCCTGCGGTACCGAACTCGGGCCAGTACTTCCCGACCGGCGCACGCAGGTCGAGTTCACCGCGGTCGACGAGGACGAGGGCACACAGTGCGGTCATCGTCTTCGTCATGGACCACACGTTGGTGAGGGTGTCGCGCTCCCAGGGCCGGGTGCGTGCCGGGTCGGCATACCCTCCCCACAGGTCGACGACGGGTTCGCCGTCGAGGTGGACCGCCACCGAGGCACCGACATCCGCCCCGCTGCGCAGGGAGTCGGCGAACACCTCCCGTACCGCGCTGAACCGGTCGCTGCAGATGCCGTGAATGGCCATGGCGAACAAGATCTCCCATCGCAGAGGGACCTACCTTCGCTGGATCGTCGCGTTCCTGTCGAGGGACCGGCACCCCAGTTGGCGGGAAATGTGTGTCGCACGTGTATCGCGTTGTGAGTGCACGGATACGGCCATAGGGTCATCGGCATGTCTGTACGCCTTCGTATGCGTCAAGCACTGCCGGAAGCGATGCGCGCCCGCGACAAGGTCGCGGTGAGTGCCCTGCGCTCGACACTTGCCGCGCTGGACAACGCCGAGTCGGTGCCCGTGGACGAGGCCGCGCTCCGCGGCGTGGCCCTCGAGTATGCGCCGGTCGGCGCCGGCGCCACCGAAGCACCGCGGCGGGAGCTGAGTGAACGTGCCGTGGTCGATGTCGTGCGCGCCGAGGCCGACGAACGGCTGGAGGCCGCGGCGCAGTTGACTGCGCCCGCGCATGCCGATCGGGCCGAGCGGCTGCGCGCGGAGGCCGCCGTGCTGCTGCGGTTCCTCGACGGCCCCGGCGCCGCATAAGCCGTCCCGGGGCGACCGTCAGCGCCGCGCTGCCCCGCCGCGTACGGCCGTGACCAACCAGGAACTGCTGCGCAGCCACACGGCGCCGTCCGCCTCGTGACGGCACAGCGCGGCCGTCAGCGCCTCACGCGCCTGAGCCTGCTCGGGTGGGCCGACCTGGTCGAGCAGATGCCGTCCGGGGCCGGAGTCCAGCAGGAACGCCGCGGCATCCGCCGCGTCGACACCCCACTTCCCCGGCACCTCGCTCCGCTGCACGTCCACACCGGCGAATCCGGCCGCCGCGAGCAGGGAGCGGAGGCGGTCGGGATCGGTGAGCGAGAACATACCCGGGCCGCCGGGCTTGCCGAAGCCACCCAGCGGCAGGAGGCCCTGGAGCGAGGCCAGCGCCGCCAGCCACTCGTTGGCCTCGGCTTCCGCCGCGCAGATGAAGGCCAGTCGGCCGCCGGGCCGCAGCGCGCGGTGAAGGTTGGTGAACGCGGCGACGGGGTCGGTGAAGAAGGTCATGCCGTAGCGGCTGATGACCGCGTCGAACCCCTCGGCGTCGAAGGGATGGACTTGGGCGTCGCCCTGAAGGAAGGAGACGTTCTCCACCCCTTCGCGCAGGGCGCTGTCGCGGGCCTTCTCCAGCATCGGGCCTGACAGATCCAGTCCGAGCGCCCGGCCGTGCCCGGCGCGCCGGGCCGCGAGGCGGGTGGTGCGGCCGGCCCCGCAGCCGACGTCCAGCACGGCATCGCCTTCCGAGATGGCCGCAGCTTCCAGGAGGGGTTGGTTGAAGCCGTCGTTGACGGCATCCCAGCGTTCCTGGCTGCGGGCCCACTGCTCGCCCTCATAGCCGTTCCACGCCTCGGCCTGCGCGGTGTTGGCGAATTGACCCATGGGTGACTCCCTCCGACGCGGGGCGCAAGTGGCCCCTGCCCCTAGTATGGGCATGTGCCCAAACAGTATGGGCAGGCGCCCATACATGCAATGGGCTTGAGGAAAGGGGCTGTTGTGTCACCTCGTGGAGTAGCGATTCCCGACCTGCGCGAGCGGCTGTTCGCGGCCGCGGAGCGCGTGGTGGCCCGCGACGGCGCCGCCGCCCTGACCAGCCGTGCCATCACCGCGGAGGCGGACTGCGCCAAGGGCGTCCTGCACACGCACTTCGCCGGCCTGGACGGGTTCGTCGCCGAGCTGGTCCTCGACCGGTTCGCGCGGAGCGCCCGCCAGGCCGAAGCGCTGGAAGCGAAGGCGGGACAGGCCACGGTCGCGGACAATCTGCGGGAAGTCGTCCTCGCCTTGATGGACGCCCTGCCTCCCGCGGTGGTGGGACTGGCGATGACGCGCCCGGCAGCGGCCCTGCGCACCCGAGAGGGCTTCCAGTCCGGCGCGCCCGCGTTCGACGCGATCCAGCAGGCCTTCACCGCCTACCTGGAGGCGGAGCGGCGCGGCGGCCGGCTTCCTGTCGACGCCGACCCCGCCACCCTCGCGCTCGCGCTCGTCGGCACGACCCACCACCTGCTGATGACACGCGTTCCCGGGCGCGGGGAGGGCATGGAGGCGACCGTGGGACGGCTGCTGGCCTTTCTGCTGCGCAGCTGACTCCGGGCCGCCGAAATCGCCCGGAAATACCCCAGGGAGGTACAAGGTCGTCCTGTGGATCCGGGGGAGCGGGGCCACAATGGACGGGATGGGACGGGACGGGATGGGGGATGGAGGTCATGGAGGACCACGCACACCGCACCGGTACCGCTCACGGCCACGCTGCGCACCAGGCGCCCCCGGGTCACGCCGGGCCTCGGACGGGTGAGGTGACCTGGGGAGCCGCAGCGAAGGCGACGCTGCACTGCCTGACCGGGTGCGCCATCGGCGAGATCCTCGGCATGGTCATCGGTACCGCCCTGTTGTGGGGCAACGCGCCCACCATGGCCCTGGCGATCGTGCTGGCGTTCGTGTTCGGCTACTCGTTCACGTTGTTCGCGATCCGCAAGGCCGGCCTGGACTTCAGGTCCGCCGTCAAGGTCGCGCTGGCCGCCGACACCGTCTCCATCGCGGTGATGGAGCTCGTCGACAACGGCATCATCGCCCTGGTCCCCGGCGCGATGGACGCCCACCTGTCGGACGCCCTGTTCTGGACGGCTCTGCTGGGCGGCTTCGCCGTGGCTTTCGTGATCACAACGCCGGTCAACAAGTGGATGATCGGCCGCGGCAAGGGCCACGCCGTCGTCCACGCCTATCACTGACCGCCGTCACGCCGCGGGTACGGCCCCCACCAGGCCGCCGTCGATGACCAGATCCTGGCCATTGATGTAGGACGCGTCGGAGGAGGCGAGGAACGCCACGGCCGCCGCGACCTCCTCCGGGAGCCCGAAGCGTCCGGCGACGATCCGGCCGGTCACCGCCTCCATCTCGGCTTCGGTCAGCGCGGCAGTGGGATACATCGGGGTGTCGATGTAGCCGGGGCTGACGGAATTGACGCGGATTCCGCGCGGAGCGAGGCCCGCGGCGAGAGTACGGGCCAGGTTGTGCACGGCGGCTTTGGTCGCCGAGTACAGGGTCAGGACGCTGTTTCCCCGGTGGAGCGTCCAGGACGCGTTGAGGACGATCGAACCACCGTCCACCAGCAACGGCAGCGCCTTGTGGACGGTGAAGAACACCCCCTTGAAATTGACGTCGACGCCGTGGTCGAAGTCCCGCTCGGTGATGTCTTCGAACGGCAGGAACGTGCCGGTGCCCGCGTTCGCGAAGAGACTGTCCAGGTGGCCGTGACGGGCTCGGACCGTCTCCATCAGCGCGTCCACCGCGCCGAGGTCGGCGGAGTCGGCCACGATGCCGGAGGCCCGGGGGCCGAGCTCCCGCACGGCGGCGTCCACGCGCGCCCGGGTGCGGCCGGTGACGATGACCTGGGCGCCCTCGTCGATGAGGCGATGGGCGGTCGCCAGGCCCATGCCGCTGGTGCCGCCGGTGATGAGGACGGTCTTCCCGGCGAAGCGGTTCATGCTGCTGCTCCCGTCAGAACGTGGCAGATGTGGTCGGTGAGATGAGGCAGCCAGTCGGCCCGTGCGTTGCCGAGGAGGTGGTCGCCGTGCGGGACGGACAGGTAGGTGCCGTGCGCTGCCAGACGGGCCAGGGGCCCGCCGTTCGTCACGCCGGGGATGACGTCCTGGCCTCCGTCCACGACCAGCAGCGGGGCCGTGATGCGGGGGGCCAGGGAGGCGAGGTCCACATGGCCGGCGAACGCGCGGGCGGCATCGGCCCCTCCGGTGCGCCGGCTCATGATGTCGCGGACCGGCGGGGGAAGTTCGTCCCAGTCGAGGCGGAAGGGACCGCTGACGGTGGCGACCGCCGCCACGCGCGACTCCAGCGCCGCGGTCCGGGCCGCGAAGTAGCCGCCCAGACTGAGACCCACGAGCCCGACGCGTGCGACGCCCAGGGCGTCGATGACCCGGCCCACGATCTGCTCGTAGTCCGGCCTGAGGACTGTGGTGCCCGCGAGTACGCCTTGCCCGGGACCGTCCATCGCGAACACGGCCAGCCCTCTGGCCAGCAGCGCGGAGACCAGGTCGAGGAACTCTTCCTTGGCCGAGTCCAGGCCGGGAACGACGACCACGGTGCCGGGTGCGTCCGCAGGACCGCGCAGCCAGCCGGTGAACCCCTCGCCGCTCACGCGTCGGGCACCGGGCTCCAGCACCGTGATCGCCCTGCTCAGGGCGTCGTCCGCCTCGGCGGCGGCACGGCCCGGCCTCCGCGTACGGCGCCAAGGTGGCCAGGTGGAACCACCGGGCCGCCATCAGGAGGTACTCACCCCTGGAGACGGACGATTCCGCGTTGTCCGCACGCTGAAGGCAGGAGCGTCCGGTGCGTACGAAGGCCGGTCCCCAGTCGGCGACGGAGGCGAGGCCCTCGGTGACGCGACGGTATTCGTGGGGGTCGACGCCCGCGCCGGTGGCGCGTGTCCACTGCGCCTCGGTGAATTCAGTGGTGCTCATCGTCCGTCTCCCGTCAGCAGAACGGCCTTGCCGCGTATCCGTCGCTCTCGCAGGTCGACCAGTGTGTCGGCGGTGTCCGCCCAGCCGGCGATCCGGCCGATCTCCGGGTGCAGCCTGCCCCGTTCCACGAGGCGCACCAAGGCCGCGAGATCGGGTCCGTAGGGGGCGCCGGCGTAGTGGAAGTGCTGGATCGTGACACGCTCGGGCCCGCCCAGGAGCTCGAAGAAGTCGAGCGTCACCGGACTGCGGCTCGCCTGACCGAACCAGACGAGCAGGCCACCCGGGCGCACCTTGGAGAGGGCGATCGGCAGATCCGGCCCGCCCGTGGACTCCAGCACCACGTCGAACGGCCCCTGGGCCGCCGTGACGTCGTGCACCACCTGCGCGCCCAGCTCCGCGAGCCGCTCGCCGCGCACCCGTGTGGCCGTCACTACGGTCAGCTCCGCCCCGGCCCCCACGGCCAGCTCGGTGACGTAGTGGCCGACGCCGCCCGAGGCGCCGGTCAGCAGCACCCGTCGGCCGGCCAGGGAACCCGCCGTACGCAGCAGCCGCAGGGCGGTGATCCCGGCCAGCGGCAGGGCCGCCGCCCGTACGCTGTCGATGCCGTCCGCGAGCACCGCGAGCGAGGGCGTGGGCACGGCGACGTATTCGGCCCATCCTCCCTGCGCCGGGTGACCCACCACGCGGGTACCGATGCCGGGGCCCGAGCCGTCGGCCGCTGCCTGCACGACGAGCCCTGCGATGTCCTTTCCGGGCAGCAGCCCCGGCCGAGGGCGTTCGAGGAGGAACGTCTCGCCCCTGTTCGGCGCGAACGCCTCGACCTTGATCAATGCTTCACCGGGCTCCGGCGTCGGCTGGGCGACCTCGGCGAAGGCGACCGGACGCGCCGCGTCTCCCGTGGGAATGAGTCTTTGCATGCCGAGGATGCAACCCCCGCACCCGCCCCGCGATCCAACAACGAACGAGCGAAGCTGACAACTTTTGGTTGTCACCTATGGTGGAAGCCATGGATCTCGACATGGCGCAAGTGCGTTCCTTCGTGCGCGCCGCCGAGGAACTGCACTTCGGACGGGCAGCCGGGACTCTCGCCATCTCTCAGCAGGCGCTGTCCAAGAGGATCGCGCGGCTGGAATCCCTGCTCGGCACCGAGCTCTTCCACCGTGGCGGCAACGGGATACGCCTCACCGAAGCCGGACAACGATTTCTCCCACCGGCCCGGCAGACGCTGGCCGCCGCCGACGCCGCGGTCGCAGCGGCGGTCGGAAAGGACCGTCCGCTGCGCGTGGACGTGTGGGGGCACCTCTACGCGCCGATGCGGACGCTGGCCCAAGTCGCGGGACAGTCGAGGGAGTTGATGCTGGGGCACGGGCGTGATCTGCCGTCGGTGACGGCGGCGCTGCTGCACGGAGACATCGACGCGGCCTTCGGCCGCGTGCACCCTCCGCTGCACGCCGGGCTGGCACACCGCCTCGTCCGCCTCGAGCCGGTGGACGCGGTCCTGAGTGCGGACCATCCGCTCGCGGCCGAACCGGCACTGCGCCCGGACCAGCTGCGCGGCAGCGTGCTGTGGGCACCCGGCGCGCTGGACCGGCTCGACTTCCTCCATCAGTTCGCCGGACGATTCGGCATCCGTGACAGGGCCGCGAGTGTCAACCTGGGGCTCGCCCACTTCCTCACCGAAGTGGCCGGCGACCCGCGACGCTTCTCGCTGCTGCCCGCCGACGTGCCCCTGCCGGAGACCCCCGGGCTGCGCTCCGTCCCCCTGGTCGACCCCACACCGCTGTACGCCTGGTCGCTGCTGTGGCGCACCGGCAACGTGCATCCGGGGCTGAACCACCTGACCGCCGCCTGCGCCGCGGAAGCGGGGCGCAGTCGATGGCTGGAGTACGACCCGGCTCACGACTGGCTGCCCGAACCGCCCCGGCCGCCGGGATCAACAGCCTGAACCCTTCGCCGAACGGTCGCAGTAACCGTCGGACGAACGCGTCCGGGTTCCAACTCCCGTAGGCCCGGCGGGCAAACGCCCTACGGTGGAAGGTCACTGCATCGGGGTAATATTTATGGTTCTTCAGGAGCGGCCGGGCATACGGACGTTACTGGTCCCGAGCCGGGATCCGGACGGATTACCAGGCATTCACCCGCTTATTCCTCTTTCGCCGGTGACGCGTGCGTGCGTACGCCGATCGCCGCCCTCACGAAGGAGATCACTCGATGGGAGCTACGGATGCCCGATCCCCGGCCTGCCCCTGTGCAGCCGAGCCCGCCGGGCGCCGTCGGCGCCCTGCCCGCCCCGCCTTCCTTGAGCACCCTGCCGTTCGCCCCCGCCCCCGCCCCTGGCGCAGGCACCGTGCCCGTGCCCGAGGACGGGCCGGGTGACGGCCCGGCCGCCGAGTCCGCGGGGGAAGGCGCCGCCGTGGTGGGGCGACAGAGCCCCGCCGCGGAATGGATCCTGCGCGGCCCCAGTGGTCTGGGCACGGCCGGTCTGCGCCTGGCGCGGCGCGAGGAGCCTGCGGCGCCCGAGCCCGAGGCGCCGGCGGCGGGCAATCCGATCCCGGGCCTGTACCACCACCCGGTGCCGGAGCCCGACCCCGCACGCGTGGAGGAGGTCAGCCGCAGGATCAAGGCATGGGCCCTGGACGAGGTCGAGCTGTACCCCGAGGAGTGGGAGGAACAGTTCGACGGCTTCTCCGTGGGGCGCTACATGGTCGCCTGCCATCCGGACGCTCCTACCGTCGAGCACCTGATGCTCGCCGCGCGGCTGATGGTTGCCGAGAACGCGGTCGACGACTGCTACTGCGAGGACCACGGCGGCTCGCCCATCGGACTCGGCGGGCGCCTGCTGCTGGCGCACACCGCTCTCGACGCCCTCCACACGACGCAGGAATACCACCCCCACTGGGCACAGTCACTCCACGCGGACGCGCCACGGCGCGCCTACCGATCCGCCATGGAGTACCTGCTCCAGGAGGCCGGCCCGTCCCAGGCCGACCGGTTCCGGCACGACATGGCCCGTCTGCACCTGGGGTACCTCGCCGAGGCGGCCTGGGCCCAGACGGATCACGTCCCCGAGGTGTGGGAATACCTGGCGATGCGGCAGTTCAACAACTTCCGCCCGTGCCCCACCATCACCGACACCGTCGGCGGCTACGAACTGCCTGCGGACCTGCACGCGCGACCGGACATGCAGCGGGTCATCGCTCTCGCCGGGAACGCCACCACCCTCGTCAACGACCTGTACTCCTACACCAAGGAACTCGCCGCCCCCGGCCGGCACTTGAACCTGCCCGTGGTGATCGCCGAACGGGAGGGCGTCCCCGAACGGGAGGCGTACCTGAAGGCGGTCGAGGTCCACAACGAGCTCATGCGCGACTTCGAAGCCGAAGCCGCCGCCGTGGCCGCCGCCTGCCCCCTCCCGAGTGTGCTGCGCTTCCTGCGGGGCGTGGCCGTGTGGGTCGACGGCAACCACTACTGGCACCAGAGCAACACCTATCGCTATAGCCTGCCCGATTTCTGGTAAGGACGGTACGTATCCGTGACCAGCACCCACCACGTCGCTCCCGCCACCCCCGTGCTCATCCCGGGCCCGGCGACGCCCTACCAGGAGGACATCGCCCGTTACTGGGACCATGAGGCCAGGCCCGTGAATCTGCGTCTCGGCGACGTCGACGGCCTCTACCACCACCACTACGGCATCGGCGACGTCGATCACAGCGCCCTCGGCGACCCCGAGGACAGCGAGTACGAGAAGAAACTGATCGCCGAGCTCCACCGCCTGGAGTCGGCACAGGCCGGCCTCCTCCTGGACCACCTCGGCGCCGTCCAGCGCGAGGACACCCTCGTGGACGCCGGCTGCGGCCGCGGCGGCTCGATGGTCATGGCCCACCAGCGCTTCGGATGCAAGGTCGAGGGCGTCACCCTGTCGGCCAAGCAGGCCGACTTCGCCAACCGGCGCGCCCGCGAACTCGGTATCGAGGACCACGTCCGCGCCCGCGTCTGCAACATGCTCAGCACGCACCTGGAGACCGGGCAGGCCACGGCCTCGTGGAACAACGAGTCGAGCATGTACGTCGACCTGCACGACCTCTTCGCCGAGCACTCCCGCATCCTCGCGGTCGGCGGCCGCTACGTGACCATCACCGGCTGCTGGAACCCGCGTTACGGCCAGCCCTCCAAGCTGATCTCCCAGATCAACGCGCACTTCGAGTGCAACATCCACTCCCGCCGGGAGTACCTGCGCGCCATGGCCGACAACCGTCTCGTGCCGCAGGCCGTCATCGACCTCACTCCCGCGGCCCTGCCCTACTGGGAGCTGCGGGCCACGTCTTCCCTGGTCACCGGCATCGAAGAGGCATTCATCAACTCGTACAAGGACGGTTCCTTCCAGTACGTGCTGATCGCGGCCGACCGCGTCTGACCGACCGCAGGACTGAGGCCGCGGCTTCGCCCCGTCGCATCACGCGGCGGGGCGAAGCGCTGGGCGCACTGGTGAGCCGTGCGCCGATGCCCGGTGGATCAGCACCTCCGGCCGTCGCGCAGCTCCAGCCGCTCGCCCGGGAACCGCTCGCGGAAGCCGCGGTCGTGCGAGACCGCGACGACCGCTCCCGGGTACGCCGCAAGCGCCGCCTCCAGGTCCTCGACCAGGTCGAGCGCGATGTGGTTCGTCGGCTCGTCGAGGACGAGAAGGCCGGCGGGCCGGGTCACCAGGTTCGCGATCTGCAGCCGCCGCTGCTGCCCTGCGGACAACGCCGCGACCGGCACATACAGATCCTCCTCGCGGAACAGGCCCAGGCCCAGCAGTTGTTGGGCGTATTCCTCCGGCAGCCCGGGCCGTCCGGCCGCGAAGGCGGCGAGCAGCGGCAGCCGTGTGGAACGCGCGGGCAGCTCCTGCGCCAGGTACCCGATCCGGGCGGGGCGGCGCACCGCGCCCGCATCGGGCTCCAGGTCGCCCGCCAGGACGCGCAGCAGCGTGGTCTTGCCCGCCCCGTTCGCACCCGTGACCAGCAGCCGCTGCCCGGGTGTGATCGCCAGCAGCCCGTCCAGCCGCAGCCGCTCGCCGACCGCTACGCCGTCGAGCTCGGCGAGCGGGCGGTCGACGGGATGCCCGCCGTCCGCCGCCGGCAGCGCCGCCGTGAACCGCAGCGGTTCAGGCGGCACGGCCACCGGGTTGCGCCGCAGCTGGGCCAGTCGCTCCCGGGCCGATCGCACCTGCCCGCCGAGCTTCGCCTCGTGCGAGCGGCGGTGCTTGCCGAAGCCCTGCCGCGGGTCCTTGCCGGTGAAGGCCAGCCGCTTCCCGGCAGCCTCCAGCAGCTCCTCGGCACGGGCCACCTCCTGAAGCCAGTCCGCGTGTCCCTGCTCCGCGCGGCGCCGGGCGGCGGCCTTCGCGGCGCGGTAGCCGGCCCAGCCGTCGCCGTACCGGTGCACCGCGCGCGCATCCCGGTCGACCTCGAGGATCGTGGTGGCGACGCGTTCCAGGAAGCCGCGGTCGTGGGTGACCGCGACGACCGTGCCGCGGTGCGCGCGCAGGTGCTCCTCGAGCCAGTGCACGGCCGCCGCGTCGAGGTGGTTCGTCGGCTCGTCGAGAAGCAGCAGCTCGGGGGCGGCGGCCAGCACGCAGGCGAGCGCGAGCCGCGACTGCTCGCCGCCGGAGAGCGAGCCGAACAGGCGGTCGCGGGTGATCCCGGCGAGCCCGAGCCCGTGCAGGGCGGCGTCGACACGGGCGTCCGCCTCGTAGCCGCCGCGCTCCTCGTACGCGCTCAGCAGCTCTCCGTACGCGGCGAGTTCGCCCTCCGATGCCTCGCCGAGGTGCTGCTCCGCCGTGCGCAGCCGGCGCTCCATGTCGCGCAGTTCGGCGAGGGCGAGGGCGACAGCGTCCTGCACGGTGCGGTCCGGAGCGAGATCGAGGGTCTGGGCGAGATGGCCGGTGCCGCCGGGGAAACTGACGGTGATCTCCCCGGCATCGGGCACCTCGGCCGCGGCGAGCAGCCGCAGCAGCGTGGACTTGCCGGAACCGTTCTCGCCGATGACGGCAGCCTTCTCGCCCGGTCGGACGGTGAAGGAGACCTGGTCGAGGACGGTCCGGGTACCGAAGGACTTGGTGACGTCCCGGACGGACAGCTGGGCCACGACAGCGGGCACAGCGGAATGGGCGCGTTCGCGCATGTGACTTTCCCTGGGAATGCGAAGTGTCTACGGGCAGCAGAAACGGCCGTATCGGCCGTGCCCGGACTCAGAGGAAGTAGAAGAAAGCCATGCGTCCACCGTAGCAAGACGGTGCGTCTCGCGTCTACTGGTAAGCTCCCGGCATCGATCCGCAGCTGTGGCCCTACCGGCGCGGCAGTCCCGGCAGGGGCCGGCGCCTGGGCCAGGTGCAAGATCTCCGCTCACGCGTGGAAAGGTCTTGCCGTGGACAGGTTCGAGCAAAATGAGAAGACGCCGGTAACCGAAGGCATCTTCCTGCTGACCGTCGTCAGCCCGCGCAGGGATGAAGGCAACAGTCCGACCGGGATCGTCGGCCGGTGCCTGGCCCGGCAACTGCTCGCCATGGGCCGTCGTGTTCGGGTGCTGGCCGAGCCGGACCAGTGCGATGGCTGGCCTGACACGGTCGACGTCGTGGAAGGGTCCATCACCCGGCCCCTGGAGTGTGCGCGAGCCTTCGACGGTGTCGGGGCTGTATTCCTCGCCGGTGCCCACCCGTCGACGGTCCAGGACGCCCTCGCTCTGGCGCGGAACGCCGCCGTCGGTAAGGCCGTTGTGCTGTCGTCACACGGGCCGGAGTACGAAGAGGCGTACCCGCCGGAGACCTGGTTCTGGCTGGCGATCGAGAAGGCGGTGGAGCGCTCGGGTATCGCCTGGACGCACATCCGCCCGTCGGCTGTGATGGGCGCCGTCATCGAGGGCACCTACCCGGCGACAGGGTCGGACTGGCCCGACACCCTACGCGCCGACGGGCTGGTCCGGGAGGCCTTCCTCGACGAGGGCCACTACCCCTTCATCCATGAGGCGGACCTCGCCGCCGTCGTGGCCGCGGCCCTGATCAGCGACGATTACACCGGGACAGTCATCGAGGCCGTGGGCCCGCCGCTGAGCACCCTTTCACGGATACGGAGCCTTGCCGCCGCTCTCGGCCGCGACATCGGCACGGTCGACCTGGCGGCGGACGAGAGCCGTGCGATCTGGCGACGTCTTGGCTGGCCGGACGGCGCGATCGAGGTGACGCTGTACGCACTTGAAGAGTACGGTGCCCGCTTCGCCGAGCTCATGCAGTGGACACTCGACCAGCGTCCGTCCGTCCAGGACATCATCGGCCGCCCGCTGCGCACTTATGACGACTGGGCGGGGGAGAACATCGACTCATTCCGCTGACGGGGGCGTGCCGCGCGCGCTCCCGCCGTCGGCGTGCTGAGCGCTCGCCGACACGACACCCTCCTGTCAGTGGCGGGTGCCACGATGGGGCGCATGACTTCTTCCCGGTTACTCACGGCCTATCAGCCGGCCGGAGATTCTCCCTTTCCGCCCGCGTGGTGGTTCGTGCCGGCCCGGCTTGCGCACACCGCCGTGGTCGGTACGGGGCCGGACATCACGATCCTGCTGACCGGCTGGGAGGTATGGCCGGATTCGCTGGGCATCCGGCTGAGCGTCTTCAGACGTCAGGTGCATGAGGGCCGCGGGAGCGGTACGGATGGACTGCGCTTCACCATGGTGCTGGCCGACGGCCGCCGCGTCAGCACTCTGGACCCGGACTTGGGGGATGCTCCCGGTCGGCAGGCGGAGCAGCCCAGCCTCCGCCTCCGTGGTGGATCGGGTGGGCTCTTCCACCATGGCATCGAACTGCACATGTCCCAGCTTCCGCCCCAGGGCCCGCTCACTCTCATCACCGAATGGCCCGCAGAGGAGGTCCCGGAAGCCCGGACGGAGTTCGACGGCACGGCGCTGCGCGCGGCAGCGGAGGCGGCGTTGGAGATCTGGCCGGACCTGCCGTCGGCGCCCGAGCAGGAGGTTCTCGGCTGGATGACCACGGGGCCGCAAGAGATCATGGCGCAGCCTCAGCGATGGCTCCTCCCCGAGCCACAGCGCCGGCAAGCCGTGGAGCGGGACCGTGCGGACTGGGAGGGCATGGGAGCCGAAGGGTGGGCAGACCCGGAGGTGGTGCGGGCGCGTCTGGCGGCAGGTGCCGACCCGGATGACCCTCAGGGGCGGCCGCTGCACCGGGCCGCCGCTGTCGGTGCCCCTGAGGCCGTCCGGGAATTGGCGGGGGTGGTCAGCGATGTCGACCAGGCCGACGACGAGGGTGCCACGGCTCTGTGGGAGGCCGTGTGCCACGGGGCTGAGGAGAACGCGGCCATCCTGCTCGCTGCCGGGGCGGATGCCTGGACACCCCGCGTTTCCCGTTGGTCGCCCGGCCGGCTCGCCCTGACCACACGCCTGGCCCCGCTCTTCGCCGGTTCCGCGCCGCCCGGCGCACGGATTGCTGACGCTGAACTGGCCGCGTTCCGGGCAGCCGACGCCCAGGCCGCGGTCTTCGGCGAGGAGCTGCACACCGAGGGGATCTCGGTGGCGTTCGTCTCCGGCGTGGACGCGACGGAGGCGGTCCGCCGGCTCGATGCCGACCTGCACCGGCCCGGTTCCGAGGAGTACGACCCCTATGACGACTGGGACCAGAGCACACGGGTCGTCGGGGTGACCGCGGTGCCGGGCGGCTGTGTGCTCGTTCAGCCCGCCTTCTACGGGCTGAACACCGATGCCTGGCTGGCCGCCCTGACGAGCGGCGGCGGACGGGCGTACGGCGTCTACTTCAACCCCAAGGGCGGCACCTTCGGAACGTTCGCCACGGACGGCCGGGCCGTCCAAAGCGAGGAGATCGGCCTGCCACCAGGTGAGGAAGAGCCTGAAGGGCACTGGACCCACCGCTTCTGGCTGTGGGATTCCGGGGAACGGCTGTGGAACGGGAGTGAGCTGGCCTACGCCTGCGATCAGGCAGGGCTTTCCGTCGACGAGAGTCGTGCGGTGGCCGGGCCTCCCGACTGGTGGGCCGAAATACGGGAGGACAGCGCCTTGTTGGCGGACTAGGCCGAGTCGGAGAGCCGGGGGCGGTGCCCTGTCTCGTGCCGTGACGATCGGGGCATGGGGCGAGCGGCAGGCCGTGCCGGACCGGCGACTGGTCGTCCACCACGGCGCAGCATCGCCGGGCGGGCGTCATGCCTGGTGGCTGTCGGTGGGAGAGGCGGAGGGCCTACCCGATATCGGCTCGGAAGCGCGGTTGCCGCCGCGAGGCATACCGTAGAGGCATGGGCAGAAATAAGCACAGGACCGGTCCGCAGGCCGGACATGTCTGCCCGGTCTGCCGGCACCCCGTCGAGACGGTGATCAAGCGGCACAGACTGTTCGGGATCTTCGTGCCCGTCTGGGGCCCCGGCCCGTGCCAGAACCCCGATTGCGCCGCGTATGAGGCCGCCCCGGAACACAGGACGCCCCGGTCCTGACCCGAGGTGGCGGCCGGGGGGCGTGCGGTCAGCGGTCATGGGATGGCACGGTGGCGCTGTGTGGCGGCCCGTACCTCAGGGTGTTCGAGACGTGCGTTGCTGGTTTGACCGAGCCGGGCCGCAAGCCGGGAAAGCCGCTGCGGCCCGGTGCCCCGATGGTCACGGGCTGAGTGCTGTCACCGGCCGCGAGGGACGTGAGCAGCACCGGACATGGGCGCGTCGTCCTGTTCGACCCTCGCCAGTGCTGCTGCCGACGTGTTCTGCCGTTCCGCCCAGGTGTCGAGCGCGGTGCGGCACGCGTGGTCGAGGTGGTGCAGCTGTGAGAGGTCGAGTTCGGCCTTTCGGTGAGCGGGGAGCTTTTCGAGTGTGTCGAGAATGTGCGGCAGGCGCAGGAAGGTGGCGTTGCCGGTGAGGGTGACGACGACGGGACCGCAGGCCGGTTCGTGAACCTGGAGGTGAACGCGCGAGGTCTCCCAGGCGGCTTTGAGTACGGCGAGGAGCAGGCCGAGGAGGACGCCGTCGAACATGTTGGTGGTGACGATGGCGAGGGCGGTGACGACCAGCACGATGGCTTCACCGCGCTGGTCGCGCCACAGGGGGACCAGTTCCTTGACGGGGATGAGTTTGCAGCCGGCGTGGATGAGGACGCCCGCGAGTGCGGCCAGCGGGATGATGCCGATCGCGGCCGGAAGGAGGGCGGCGAACAGCAACAGCCACGCTCCGTGCAGGAAACGGGAGAGTGCCGTCTTGGCCCCCGCCTGGACGTTCGCGGCGCTGCGGACGATGACGGCGGTCATGGGCAGGGCGCCGAGGACACCACAGAGGGTGTTGCCCACGCCCTGGGCCATGAGTTCCTTGTCGTAGTCGGTGGGCGGTCCGTCGTGCATGCGGTCGACGGCGGCGGCGCTGAAGAGGCTTTCCGCCGAGGCGATCAGCGTGAAGGCCAGCACCGTGCTCATGGCGGCCAGGCCGGTCAGCGAAGTGAGGGCGTCTGCCCCCGGCGGCTGGACGGCCTGGAGGAGTCCTCGGACTTCGACGTGGGCGACCGGCAGACCGGCCAGAGCGGTCGTGGCCGTGGCCAGGGCGACCGCTGCGAGCGGCGCGGGCACGGTGCGGAGAGCGGCCGGGGCCTTCTTCCACAGCACGAGCACGGCGATGGTTCCGGCGCCGACCATGAAGGCGGTCAGCGTCCGGCCGCCGGTGGCGATGTCGGCGGCCAGCTCCGGAATGCCCGTGATCTTCTCCGGCCCGGAGCGGGGCTGCCTGGCGCCGGCCATGGTGTAGAGCTGGCCGAACAGCAGCACCAGGCCGATGCCGGCGAGCATGCCCTGGACGACGGAGACCGAGATCGCCCGGAACCACCGGCCCACCCCCAGGGCCCCCAGGGCCAACTGGAGCAGGCCGGTCGCCACGACAATGGCACCGAGGGTCCCGAGACCGAATTCCTGGACGGCTTCGAAGACCAGGACCGTCAGGCCGGCGGCGGGCCCGCTGACCTGCAACCTGCTACTGGGCAGGGCGCCGACGACCAAGCCGCCGACGATGCCGGTGATCAGGCCCAGTTCGGCGGGTACCCCGGAGGCGACGGCCACGCCGACGCACAGGGGCAGAGCCACCAGGAACACGACGAGCGAGGCCAGCACATCACGCCGCAGGGCGTCCGGGTCTTTGCGGAAGGAGAACATGGTGGAGGGTTCCTCTCGCTGTGGGGGAAGAGAGGACCGGGAGGGCCCATGGGGCGAGGGCGGGGTCACAGGCGGGGTCACAGCGGAAGGAAGTGTCCGTACCCCGCCGACTCCGGCCGGTGCGCCCGCACCGCGCCGGTATGCACTTCGTAGTACCAGGCGTGCACGGACAGCTCTCCCTGCTCGACCCGCTCGCGCACACACGGGTAGGCGCTGAGCCGTTCCACCTGGGCGATCGCGTTGCGCTGCACCGCCTCCGCCAGGTCGGGAGAACTGGCGGTCGTCTCCCGCACGGCCCGTGGTGCGGCCCGCTCCAGCCAGCCCCGCACGGCCGGCACCGCGGAGAGGTCGTCCCCCTTGACCAGGGCGCTGACCGCGCCGCAGTGGGAGTGCCCGCACACCACGATGTTCCGGACCTCCAGCACGCGCACCGCGTACTCGATGGTGGCCATCTCCCCGGCCGGACGGTCGTTGCGGTACTCGGGCACGATGTTGCCGGCGGTCCGTAGCTCGAAGAGCTCACCCGGGCGTGCACCGGTGATGAGCGAGGGCACGACGCGCGAGTCGGAGCAGGTGATGAACAGGACGTCCGGGCACTGGCCGACCTCCAGGGCGCGGAACTCCTCGGCCCGTTGGGCTACGTGCGTGGGGAACGATCGTGCGTTGTCTACCAGGGTCTTCATGGTGGCCTTCCTCCTGCGCTGCGCGGTTTTCCTGCGGGCGCGGTGTGCTCAAGGTCATCATCGGGCGATGTGTGGAAGCACCCGTGGGGCTCCCGGCCGGCGTATTCACGCCGACGGTCGTGCGGTGCTGAGCGCCGGGGCGCGGGCTGTGGCCCGCAGCACCCTGAGGCGCGGTGGTGAAGCGGAGACATCTGCGGTCCGGGCCACGCCACGTCGGATGAGTCGGCGCTCGCCTCGTGGTGTCAGGGGTGAGAACAGCAGAGCTGCGCGGGACCAAGATGTCTTTGCCCGCACATTACCTGAGGGGGTCGACGTCAAGGAATGACCAAGTAATGCTTTTGGATGCGTAATTGGCGCGTCGCGCTCAATGCACCCCGGGGGCGTACGCCCCCGGGGTGAGGCGGGTTGCTGGCAACCACGCGCCATCGGCTGCCGACATCGAAGAGGCGCAGGGCGGGAATGGCTGACAGCGGCATGCCTGGCCAGTCGGTCCGGCAAGGGTCGGAGTACCGCACAAGGGGGGAGACCGACGTGTTCGACCGCAAGGCTGAAGCAGACATGCGGCTGCACTCCGACAGGGTGGCCGCGGAACTCGCCCGCAAGCGCCGTGAGAAGGAAGAGCGCGAGAAGACGGAACGAGAGAAGGCGGAACGCGAGAGGTCGGAAGGGGGCACCGCCGCTACCGACGCCCCACCCCCGGCCGCCGAGGCGGAGGAACAGGACGACGACTCGGCCCATGGCGAGTGCGAAGTGCGATAGCCCAAGGCCGGTGGCCCGGCCGATGTCTGCCAATGGCCGAGAGGGCCGGGGACGATGCACGGTTTCGCGCCATCGTCATCGACCTCGCCGCCACCCCACCGGACGTGTCCCGCCGGGCGGGCGGGTGGTCCGGCAGTGCGCACCGCACGCGTGTCCGCCCGACTGCCGGACGGTGCGCCCGCGCCTTCGCTGCCGGCACTGTCTGCCGACACCGTGGATGTCGAATGAAGGAAGTTGACGTAAAACCTTCGCTTTGCTGGATTTTGACTTCTTCTTGAATGTTGATTGCCGGTAGCGTCCGGTCCTGGTCGGAGACCCCGATCAAGGCCGACTCGCGTCCGGGGCATCCCGTGCCGCTCGTCGGTTCCCGTGAGTTGTTGGATGTCACAGGAGGATGCATGCCCTCTCGCATAGCCGCCGCGATCGCCACGTGTGCGCTGAGCCTCGGGGCCCTCGCCTCGGCCGCAGGCGCCGCCACAGCGGCTTCGCCGGCCCCCACCGAGGGCGCGCCGTCGCTCCAGTCGGCGATCACCGCGCGCGCCGCGGCCGTGGACCGGTGCAGCTACCAGGTGGTCCGCTCCGACGACTCCCGCTACGTCCATTCCGTGAGCGGAACGTTCGGCGGCACCGTCCGTGAGCTGCCGATCCAGAAGGAGGACTTCGTCCGGTTCTCCGGCGAGTGGCGCAAGGTCGTCCAGGTCGACGCGTGTGCGGGCGGGCAGGGCCAGGCGCCCACCACGCTCCGGGTCACGGGGAAGCTGGAGAACCCGGAGCACTACGAACCGTGGGTGCCGCGGACGATCCGCAGCGCCGACCTCAAGCCCGCCGCCTCCTCGGTGATCCCGAAGGCACCGGCGCTGACGTCCGTCGACCGCCTCGACGCGGCCACCGTCCGTGTCAACTGGAAGCCCGCGCAGGGCAACCCGGACCAGGTCATGCTGATGGAGCGCAAGCCCCTCTACAGCAGCGAGGTCGGCATCTGGGTGCCCAACACGTACCAGCGTGACGTCCAGGGCGGCGCCACCTCGATGGACCGCAAGCTGGAGCGTGACGCCGACATTCCCGCCTCGGTCCGCCCGCACTCCTACTGGATGCGCGTGGTCAAGGACGGCTACGTCAGCGACCTGCGTGCCGAGAAGCCGGTCACGGTCCTGCCGTAACCGGCTGCCGACGCGTGCCGCCCGGGCGGGCCGGCTCCTTGACTTCAAATACACTCTCCCGGTGACCGACACCCTGCCGCCGTGCCCCGAGTGCTCCAGCGCGTACACCTACGAGATGGGCGCGCTCCTGGTCTGCCCTGAATGCGGCCACGAGTGGTCGCTCACCTCCGCCGAACCCACGGACGGCGGCGAGGGCGGCGTGATCAGGGATGCGGTCGGCAACGTACTCGCCGACGGTGACACGGTGACGGTCATCAAGAGCCTGAAGGTCAAGGGCAGCCCGACCGGGATCAAGGCGGGCACCAAGGTGCGCAACATCCGTCTCGTGGAGGGTGTGGACGGCCACGACATCGACTGCAAGGTCGACGGATTCGGTCCCATGCAGCTCAAGTCCAGCGTCGTCAAGAAGGCCTGACCCGGTACACCGGCGCTCGCGGCGGCGGGGTGTCGACGGCGCGCGGTCGTTCCGCCGCCGCGACCCCGGCCGCCACGGGGTCCGACGGCATCCGCCCGGCCCGTGGGCTCAGCGTTCCGTCAGCTCCGACGGGGCCTCCTGGATCACCCAGCCGTTGCCGTCCGGGTCCTCGAAGGACATGAACGAGTTCCAGGTGCCGCCCTTGCCCTCTTCCCAGCCCGTCGCGCCGACGTGACGGACCGGGGAGACGTCCACGCCCCGTCCCACCAGCTCCTTACGGGCCGCCTCGATGTCCGTGACGCAGAGTTGCAGACCTTGCAGAGTGCCCGGCTCCATCGTCTTCATACCGGGCGCCGCGGGCATCCCCTGGAGCATCGCGATCGAACAACGCGAGCCGGGCGGGGTCATCTGGATGACACGCATACCGGGGGCGACCTCGTCGTCGAGGTCGACCTTGAAGCCGGCCTTGTCGGCGTAGAACTCCTTGGCCCGGTCCATGTCGGCGACAGGGACCGGAATGACTTCGAGCGTCCAGTTCATGGAAGTCTCCTCAACAACTCAGCGGTCCGGCCGCACGGACCGCCCTTGGCGAAGCCGAAGGCAACCGTACGGGCCGTGACCGCGAACACCAGGGCTCATCCACCGTCGCCCACCAGGAATCCGCCGCGCACGCCGAAACGCCGAGGCCGTCCCGAACTCGTCCGGATACCCGCCGGGCAGCCATTGCCGCTCGCCCCTGGTCGCCGCTACCCCCGGCCGTTGCCCACCTCGACCAGCCCCGTCTCATACGCGGCGATCACCGCCTGGGCCCGGTCACGGGCGCCGAGCTTCCCGAAGACGCTGGTGATGTGGTTCTTCACGGTCGACACGCTGATGTCCATCGCCCCCGCGATCTCCGCGTTGTCGAGCCCCGTGGCCATCAGCCGCCATACCTCCAGCTCGCGTGGTGTGAGCTCGCCCGTGCTCACGGCGGGCGGCTTCGGGCGGTGCGGGGCCCTGACGTAGGTGGAGATCAGCCGGGTCAGCAGCCGGGGCGCGACCGTGGCTTCCCCGGTGTGCACCACCCGGACCGCCGCGACCAGCTCTTCCGGCGAGATGTCCTTGGGCAGGAACCCGTAGGCGCCCGCGCGCAGCGCGGCCACCACGTACTCGTCCATGTCGAAGGTGCTCAGTGCCAGGACGCGGCACCCCGGCAGCTCCCGTGCCAGCTGACCGGTCGCGGCGACCCCGTCCAGCACCGGCATCCGGATATCCATCACGACGACGTCGGGTCGCAGCCGGTGCGCGAGGGCCACTGCCTCCGCCCCGTCCCCCGCCTCGCCCACGACCTCGAAGGCCGGGTCGGGCGCGAGGATCAGCGCCAGCCCGCGCCGCACCAGTGGCTGGTCGTCCGCGATCAGGACCTTGACCGTCCGCCCGCCCCTCGCGTCACCCGTGACGTCACTCATGCCGTTCCCCATCGCTTCGCTCATCGCAGTGCCCCCTCATCGGCCTTCAACGGCAGCCGGGCGGACACCAGGAACCCGCCCTCGTCCAACGGCCCCGTCCTCAGCGTCCCGCCGTGCAGCACGACCCGTTCCCGCATCCCGACCAGGCCGTATCCGGACCCGTAACCCGACCCGGATCCGGGCCCGAATCCCGCATCCGCACCCGTGCCGTCGTCCGTCACCTCCACCGCCACCTCGTCCGGCCCGTACGTCAGCCGTACGGACGCCCGCGACCCGCCCGCGTACTTGCGTGCGTTCGTCAGCGCTTCCTGGACGATCCGGAACACGGTCAGACCCACGCTCGACGGCAACGGGCGCTCCTCGCCCCGCACGTCGAGAGCGGTGGGCAGTCCGGCCCGGCACGACTCGGCGACGATGCGCTCCAGATCCCCGACCCCCGGCTGCGGGGCGGTCGGCTCCTCCTCGACCTCCTCCCCGGCCCGTAGGACGTCGAGCAGTTGCCGCATCTCCCGCAGCGCCATCCGCCCGGACCCCTCCAGGGTGACCAGCGCTTCCCTGGCCACCTCAGTGTCACGGGAGAGGTTGGCGCGGGCGCCCCCGGCCATCAACTGCATGGTGGTGATGTGGTGTGCCACGATGTCGTGCAACTCCCGTGCGATGCGCCGCCGTTCGTCGGCCACGGCGCGGTCGGCGAGCAGTCGGCGGTTGGCTTCGATGTCCCTGTGCCAGCGGTTCATCACGGTCGCGGCGATGGCGACGAGCAACCCGGAGGCCCCGTTGCCCACCAGGTCGACGATCCTCGGCTGGGACCACGATGTCTGCCCCACCAGGGACATCGTCACGGCGATGAGCGTCGCCGGTGCCGCCACGGCCGCGCTCTTGGACCGGATGACCGTGTAGAGGGCGACCACGACCGTTGCGTTGACGTGCTGCTCCACGGGCACGCTCAGATTCAGCACCAGGCCGAGCAGCAGCACGGCCGCGAGCGTCGGCACCGGGGCGCGGCGGCGGGCCAGCAGTGGCAGCGCGGACACGACCAGCAGCACGCACCCGGCTGCCGGGACGGAGCCCCGCTCCACCTGGCTGGTGAGGGTGAAGCCGATCAGGTCCACGGCCGCCGCCCCGACCGCGACCAAAGCGTCGTTGCGGGTCCACGGCAGCGCGTCACCGCCCGGCCGCCTCCCGGATGCCCCGGCCGCCCCGGATGCCCCGGGCACAGGGCGTGTCGTCGACATCGTGGTCCTCCCCCCAGCCGCCCCGCCGGCTGTTGCCGGTGCGCCACGACTGTCATCTCTTGATCCATTCTGGCACCGGTCCCGGGCCCCGCCCCGGGCCCCTGAGCCGATCCCCGAACCAGGACCACGGTCCTGGTCAGCGGCTCTTCCCGGCCCCCGCTCCCAGGCCCTTCTCGTCCCGCACCCGGACGCTTTCCGCCCTCGGCGCTGATGAGCTGGACAACGGCCGGGAGCACCCGGCGCTCCACCCACTGCCGGAGGAATACGTGATCCGCGCCCTGACCGGGTTCTCCACCCGCAACCCATGGAAGGTCATCGCCCTCTGGGCGGTGCTGGGCATGGCCCTGACCATGCTCAGCCAGGTGCTGATCTACCGGGTCACCCAGACCCAGACCGGCGACTTCCTACCCGCGCAGTACGACTCGGCCGCCGCGCTGAAGATCGCCGAGGAGCGGTTCGGCGTGAAGCCCGACGCCAACGCGGTGACCATGCTCGTCGCCCGCGCCGACGGCAAGCCCCTCACCGGTCCCGACCACCGCGGCGTCGCCGCCGTCGCCGAGCGACTGGGCCACCGGCGCGTGCCGATGCCCGCGCCCAAGGAGGACGACGATCCCGCCTTCCTGCGCCGGGACCACTCCCAGACGCCCAAGGTCAGCCCCACCATGGTCGCGCCCGACCGCAGCTTCGAGCTGCTCTCCGTGCAGCTGACCGGCAACTCCACGGACCCCGCCCTGCACGACCTCTACCGCGCCTTCCGCGACCGGGCGAAGGACGACTTCGCCGAGGCCGGGATGCGTACGGGCTTCACCGGCGGCCTGGCCGACCTGGTGGACACCGCCGATGCCGAGAAGACCACCCAGGAGGTCGTCGGCATCCTGATGGTCGGTCTGATCGTGCTGATCAACGTCCTGGTGTTCCGCAGCGCGCTGGCCGCCATCGTGCCGCTGCTCGCGGTCGTCATCGTCGGCGGCGCGGCCGCGGGCACGGTCGTCGGCACCGCGATGCTCACCGGCATCATGCTCGACACCTCCACCCCGAGCATGATCAGCGTCGTGCTGATCGGTATCGGCGTCGACTACTTCCTCTTCCTCCTCTTCCGCTTCCGCGAACACCTGCGAGCCCGCCCCGACCTGCCCGCACGCGTGGTGTCGGCCGAGGTCAGCGCACGGGTCGGCACGGCGATCACCTCGGCCGCCCTCACCATCGTGGCCGCCTTCGCCACCCTCGGCATCGCGACCTTCGGACAGTTCCGGGTGCTCGGCCCCGCCATCGCCGTCTCGGTGCTCGTCATGCTGCTGGCCAGCCTGACCCTGATGCCCGCGCTGCTCGCGGTCACCGGACGCAGGATGTTCTGGCCGTCCCGCTCCCTCAAGCGCGAACCGCACGCCGGCGCCGCGGCGCGCGTCGGCGACCTGGTCGCCTGCCGCCCGCTCACCCTCGTGCTGGCCTCCGTCGCCCTGCTCGGCGCGCTGGCGGCCGGACTGGTCGGCATCCGGATGGACTTCGGCCAGACCGCCGGCACCCACGACACCCCGGCCGCCGCCACGTCCGCCGAGATCGCCCGCGCCCTGCCCGCCGGAGTGTCCGATCCCGCCACGGTCTACGTCACCGCCAAGGACGGCCGCACTCTCACCGCCGCCGGACTCGACGCCCTGCCCACGGCCCTCGCCAAGGTCAAGGGCGTCGGCAGCGTCGGCAGAACCACCCTCAACGACGACCGCACCGCCGCCCGCATCGACCTCTACCTCACCGCCGGCAGTCAGACACAGCAGGCCCGTGACCTCGTCTCGGGACCCGTACGGGACACCGTCGCCCGCCACACCCCGGCCGGTGCACAAGCCCACGTCGGCGGCACGGCCGCGATCTTCGCGGACATCTCCACCGCCGTCGACCACGACCTGAAGGTCGTGTTCCCGGTCGCCGCCGTGCTGATCGCCGTCATCCTGCTCGTCCTGCTGCGCAGCCTGCTCGCCCCGGCGGTCCTCATGATCGCCGTCGGCCTCGGCTTCGCCGCCACCCTCGGTGCCTCGGCCCTCTTCTTCCAGCACTTCCTCGACAAGCCGGGCGTCAACTTCGTCCTGCCGCTGGTGCTGTTCCTCTTCGTCGTCGCCCTCGGCACCGACTACAACATCCTGATCAGCGACCGCATCCGCGAGGAGATGGAACGCCCGGGCCCGGCCCGCGCCGCCGTCGCCAGGGCCGTGCGCCACACGGCACCCGCCATCGCCACGGCGGGCGTCGTCCTCGCCGCGTCCTTCGGCAGCCTCGCCGTCAACGCGGACCCCTCCACCCAGCAGATCGGCTTCGCGACGGCGCTCGGCATCATGCTCTCCGCCTTCGTGCTCTCCATCGTGCTGGTGCCCGCGCTCGCCGCGATCCTCGGCCGGGGCACGTGGTGGCCGGTCCGCCCGGGCCGTGACCGGGGACGCCACCACGCAGGCCCCCCGGCCGCCCGGCCGCGGCCGGACCACGTCTCCGTGTCCTGACCGGCCGAGGAGGCGCTGTCGTCGGTCAAACGTCTGGCCAGGAGCTGTCCGGCGAGTCACTCACGACTCACCGGACAGCTCCTGGCCACATTGCCGTTGCCTTACGGGGATCCGGCCGGGGCCGGCGCCACCCGCGGAAGGGGCAGGCTCAGAGCGTCAGGAACGGCTTCTCGCCCGCGATGTTCATGCGGTGCATCAGCCGCTCGTGCGGGAAGTAGTCCGCCACCGCGAGGTGCTGGGTGCAGCGGTTGTCCCAGACGAGGAGGTCACCGGTGGACCAGGCGTGGCGGTAGATCAGCTCGTTGGTCTCGATGTGCCGGTAGAGGAATTCCAGGATCGCCCGGCTCTCGGAGTCGCTGAGCCCGTTGATGCGGGTCACGTACGGCGACGAGATGTACAGCGCCTTCCTGCCGGTCACCGGGTGCGTGCGCACCAGGGGGTGCTCCACCGGCTCCTGGTCGGCGAACTGCTCGTCCGGGTCGATGCCCTTCTTCTTCAGCGACCGCTGGAGGTTGCCGTAGTCCGCGCCGAACGCCTTGCGCACGTCGTGCACCGCCGTGAGCTTGAGCAGCATCTCCCGCATGGGCTCGGAGAGCGTCTCGAAGGCGAGGTACATGTTGGAGTACAGCGTGTCGCCGCCGACCTTGGGCGTGGTCCTGGCGTGCAGCACGGTGCCGAGCGGGGGCTCGGCCCAGCCGCTGTTGTCGGTGTGCCAGGAGTTCAGGCCCGGCGGCTTCTGCTCGTTGTTGTGGAGCACCATGCACTCCGGGTGCCCCTCCACGGTCATGGGCAGCAGGTGCTCGTGCTTCAGGAGCGGGCCGAACCGTGCGGCGAACCGCTTCTGCTGCTCGACGCCCAGGTCCTGGTCGGGGAAGACCAGCACGCTGTACTGGTGGAAGGCGTCGTGGACGGCCGTCCACACCTCGTCGGTGAGTTCCTGCGACAGGTCGATGTCGAGCACTCGGGCCCCGATGGCGGGGCTGACCGGCTCGATGGTGGGCAAGGACCTACTCATGCTTCTCCTCGGGAATTAGGAATGCTGTCCTGCGGGCGCGGCCAGGGAGTCGGTGGTGGCCGGGGCGTCGGTGGCAGCCAGGGACGCGGTGGTGGCCAGGATGCGCACGAGGACATTCGGGTCGATCACGCCGCCGCTGACGATCGCGCACGGCCGGCGCCAGCCGTAGGCGCCGGCGTGCTTGACCGCGGCGGCGTACGCGGCCGCGCCTGCGCCCTCGCAGACGATCTTGTCGGTGAACGCCAGTGACGCCAGCGCACTCGCGATCTCGTCCGGCGTCACGGTGAAGACCCCGGCCAGCTTGTCCTTGAGCCGTTGGAACTGCGCGGGGAGGACGAAGCTGGCGCCGATGCCGTCGACGAAGGACTTCTCGTACGGCACGTCCGTGGGGCGGCCGGCCCGCAGGGAGGCGGTCAGCGGCGCGCCCGTGCTGATCTCCACGGCGTACACCGGTATGTCTCTGCCCGACGCGCGCAGCAGCGAGGTGATGCTGTAGGCGAGGTGTCCGCCGCCGTACGGGACGAGCACGGCATCGACGTCGGGCAGGTCTTCCAGGATCTCCAGCCCGACCGTGGCGCAGCCCAGCGTGACGTAGGGGTTGCTCTCGGACGCCAGGAAGAATCCGGGGAGTTCGGGGTAGCGCGAGGTGGTCATCGTCTGCCGCCAGGTGGCGTACGGGACCTCGAGGATCTGTGCCATCGGGTTGTAGCGCGTGATCTGGTCGCGCTTGGCGCGCGGGATCCCCTCGGGCACCACGACGGAGTAGGCGAGGTCCAGTTCGGCGGTGGCGTGGGCGAGGCCCTGTGCGAAGTTCCCCGAGCTGCAGGTCACCACGCCGTGCCGGCTGATGTGGTGCCAGGTGTCGGGCTCGAACCGGCGGTATCCGTGCAGCGCGCTCAGCGCGCCACGGATCTTGAAGGAGTCGGTGAACTGGAGATTCTCGCACTTGATGTACACATCGGCGGTGCTCTGGGCCTTGGAACGCAGCAGCGGGGTGTGCCGTATGTACGGGCGGATGAGCTGCTGCATGTTCCGCACGGCCGTGGGCGAGACGGCGTGCATGTCCTGGGAGGTCAGCATGCCAGTTCCGCGACCGGGTAGAGGAAGTCCTCGGTCAGGCCGAGCCTGTGGGCCATGGCGATGCTGGCGCGCTTGTCCTCGGCGCATGTGATGACGACCCGCAGACCGTTCTTCGCGCTCCAGCGGGCGACCTCGGCGAGCAGGAACGAGGGCAGTCCCAGCCCGCGGTAGTCGGGGTGGGCGAAGGTGCCCAGCTCGGACAGGCCACCGCCGACGACGCCATGGGCGTCGGCGACGATCCGCCCGTCCTTGCGCAACGCGAAGCCGATGGCGTGTTCGGCGTAGCCGGCGCCGGAGCCGAAGATGCTGCGGGCCATCGGCGAGTCGAGCCGGTCGAAGAGCGCGGCGTCGATGCGGACCAGTTCGAAACCGTCCGGCAGTACCGGCTCGGGGGCGCTCCAGTCGGCGCGCGGTTGGCTGAACTGCCGTCGCAGGGCCGGGGTGAAGCCGCTGCCGGCGGCCAGTTCGCCGATGCCCGGCTCGGCCGGGTGGACGATCTGGACCGTGCCCCGTCCCTCGAGGAGGGTACGGGCCTGGTCGAAGAAGGCGCGGGTCAGTGTTCCCGCGGCGAAGCAGAAGGGCGAAAGGGTGGCGATCAGACAGGCGACCGGGACCCCGTTCTCCTCGTGCACCCACACGCGGCCGGGTAATTTCTCGTCGAGGACACCGTGCACGAACGCCAGATTCGGGTACTGCGGCCCGAATAATGGCTCGACGCGCGCGTAGTCCTCCTTCGCTAACTCGACCAGCACCGTGCGGTCCGCCTCTCTCATGCCTACTCACGTCAAACGCCCGGGATTCGTGTGTCATTCCTGCGGCTGGCCGGGCGGCAGGGCAATTCAGCCTGCATCACGGCGACAGCCGCGCAACAGAACGCATCCGGTCATGATCGGTCATGTGCGTCCGGAAACCGCCCTTGGCGTAGTCCAGGGCGGCGCCCTGTCATTACGCGGCGGTCTGGGCGGAGTTGGGCGGTGGATGGTGACGTTTTGCGCGGTGGCGGCCGCCCCGGCGAGCGTGGGCGGATCACCGGGAGCGCTGCCGGGCGGCCGTCGGCCTGCTTGACGCCCGTGCGTGTCGTAGGCCCGTCCGTGCCGTAGGGGGCCGCCGTAGGCTCGTCAGCCCGATGCGGCAGCCCCAAGCGGTCGCTACTCCGGCTGCGCCACCGGCACGGACGCCCGCACGGTGTGCAGATGCACCACGATGTCGAAGGCACGGCCCAGCGCGAGCGGCGGCGTAGGCTGGTTGGGGTACCGGCCGGGGATGACGAACGTCGGGCGTGCCGTGTCCAGCCAGCCGGCCACCGCCGGATCGCGGCGCGCCGCGCGCAGGTCGACGTAGAAGTCGCGGTAGCGCACCTTGTCGAGGGTGTATTCGTTGCTGCCGGGCGCGGCGGGACCGACGCTGTAGGTACCTGCTTCTCCCGTCGCCGTCTTGGCGCGGTAGTCGCCGCTGTTCAGCGAGGTGCCGACGGCGAGATACTCCCGGCCCACGAGCTCGCGCAGGTCCGCGCCCATCGTGACCGGGTAGTACTCGGGCACCGCGGACTCGTAGGCGGCGTGCCCGTTGTGGGCCGAGACCACGAGCCGCTCGCCGGTCTGCCGCTGCCACCACACGGCGGTCTCGGCCATGGTCCGGTCGCGGTGCCGGCTCGCGGCCTTGGCCTGGGCCGGGTCGCTCCAGTCAACGGTGTACTCCGTGGCCATGTGCGAGATGACCCGGGCCTCCTGCAACACCCAGGGGTCCCGCGTCCCCGCATCGGACAGCAGCCGGTAGGCGGCCGCCGCGTCCTTCGCGATCGCCTTCCGTTCGCCGAGCGGCAGGGCGTTGTACGCCGCCATGCGCGCGGCCACCCCGGTGGGCAAGGCGCGCAGTGCGGCGTAGTGGCGGCGGAGTTCGGGAACGAGAGCGGGCTCGTGGCCCTCCGCCCAGCCGAGGATGCGCTCGTACTGCTCCGGTGCGGCGTCGGAGAAGTCCAGGCCCACGATCCGGACCGGGCGCGCGCTGGTGCGGTTGTGCTCCCGCACCCAGCCGAACAGGTTGAGGAACTCCTCCGTGTTCAACAGGGAGTACCCGTCCTGGAACTCCTCCCGCAAGATCTGCCGCAGGTCGCCCTCGCCGGTACGGACGTACGCGTCGATCCGGGCGGCCGCCGACCAGGAGATCTCCATGGCGAAGGCGGAGAACCCCTCCCGCGTCACCAGCTGCCTGAGCAACCGGTCCTTCACGGTGAACAGTTCCTTCGAGCCGTGCGAGGCCTCGCCGAGCCCGACGATGTTCGCCCCGCGCGTCATCGAGGCGAACGCGGCCAGGTCGTTCCCGGACCCACCCGGCTCGGCGGTGCGCAACCGGTGCGCGTACCGCTCCAGCCCGGTGACCACGCCGTGGTCGGAGGCCGTGAGGGCGGAGGCGGGTCTTGTCCGCGGCCCGGCCGCTGCCGCGGTGGTGGCGGCCGCGCCCAGGAATGCCGTCAGGGCGAGCGTCAGGGACAGCGCCTGTGCCACGGGTCGGTGTATGGATGTGTGTGCCATGCAGGGATGTTATCCAGGCTGCTGTCCGGGCTCATGTGGCCGGCACCCACCCGTACCGCGGACGCTACGTACCCGCACCCCATCGATCCGCCGGCACCGCCTTCCTAGGCTTTCCCCATGACCGAGCCCACGCCCGCTCCCCACAACAGCCCCCTCAACGCCTTTGGTATCGCGGGGCGCCGTGGTGATTTCGCCGGGCGTACCGCCCTCGTCACCGGCGCCGCCAGTGGTATCGGCGCGGCCTGCGCCCTGCGGCTCGCCGCCGCCGGGGCGACGGTGCGCGCCCTGGACCTCGACGCCGTCGGCCTCGACGCGCTCGGCCGGAGAGCCAAGGGCCTGCCGGGCGGTGTGGAGGCCGTGGTGCTCGACCTCTGCGACCTCGGCGCGGCCGAGCACATCGCGGCGGCCGGAACCGACATCCTCGTCAACAACGCCGGTATCCAAAAGGTCTGCCCCATCGAGGACTTCCCGCCCGATGACTTCCACAGGATCATCACCGTCATGCTGGAGGCACCCTTCCGGCTCCTGCGGGGGGCTCTGCCGCACATGTACGAGCGGGGCTGGGGGCGGATCGTCCACATCTCCTCCGTCCACGGGCTGCGTGCGTCCGCCTACAAGTCCGCCTATGTGGCCGCCAAGCACGGCCTCGAAGGGCTCTCGAAGACCGCCGCCCTCGAAGGAGCGCCACACGGCGTCACCTCCAACTGCGTCAGCCCCGGCTACGTGCGCACACCACTGGTCGAGCAGCAGCTCGCCGACCAGGCCACCGCGCACTCCCTGCCCGTCGAACGCGTTCTGACGGAGATCCTGCTGGCCGGGCAGGCACTCAAGCGGCTCATCGAACCGGAAGAGGTCGCCGAAGCCGTCGCCTACCTCTGCGGGCCGCATGCCTCCTTCATCACCGGCAGCACCCTCACCATGGACGGCGGATGGACCGCCCGCTGACGGGCCGCCCGGGGACGGCCCGCCCGTCGCCGGGCAACCCGCCGTCGGGGCGCTCACCGTCCGGCGGTAAGCCTGTCCCCATGTTCTCCGACGGCTTGTCTTCCGACGACCACTGTGAAAACCCCTCCGCCGCCTACCTCGCACTGCTCGCCGACGGCGCACCCGCCGAGGCCTACGAACGGCCCGTCCTGCGTGCCCGCGCCGACGGGGAACCACCGGCCCGCCTCGCAGCCGTGGAGCACGCCAAACACCTCGCCCTGCGCGTGCGGGCCGAACTGGAGGACCGCAGACGACGCGAGGCCGAACTCTCGGCGCTCATCGCCACCGCGCACGACCTGGCGGGGCTGCGCGACGTCGACGCGGTGCTGCGGGCCATCGTGCGGCGCGCCCGTTCGCTGCTGGGCACCGACGCCGCGTACCTCACCCTCCACGACGCCGTCGCCGGGGACACCTATATGCGGGTCACCGACGGGTCGGTCTCCGCACGCTTCCAGGAACTGCGGCTGGGCATGGGGGAGGGGCTGGGCGGGCTCGTCGCGCAGACGGCACGCCCGTACGCCACCGACGGCTACCTGGACGACCCCCGTTTCCGACACACCACGGTCATCGACTCCGGCGTGCGCGACGAAGGACTCGTCGCGATCCTGGGCGTCCCGCTCCAGCTCGGCAGTGGTGTCATCGGTGTCCTCTTCGCCGCCGACCGGCGCTCCCGCGTCTTCGACCGGCAGCAGATCGCCCTGCTCGCGTCCTTCGCCGCCCACGCCGCCATCGCCATCGACACCGCCAACCTCCTCGCAGAGACGCGCTCCGCGCTGGCCGGACTCGAGGCCGCCAACGCGATCATCCGCGACCGCAGCGCCGCGGTCGAGCGCGCGGCCGACATCCACGACCGGCTCACCGAGCTCGTCCTGCGCGGCGGCGGAGTCCACGACGTCGCCGCCACGGTCGCCGAAGTCATCGACGGCCGCGTCGAATTCCTCGAACCCGACGACGGACCGGCGTCCGCCGTGGAACGCTCCCGCGCCGAAGGACGCGCCGTCCTTGAGGGGGACCACTGGATCGCGGCGGTGTCGGCCGGGGACGAACTGCTCGGCGCCCTGCGCCTGCGCGACCGCCCGGGCCTCGATCCCGTCGACCGGCGCACCCTGGAGCGCGCCGCCATGGTCACCTCACTGCTGCAACTGGCCCGCCGCTCGGCGGACGAAGCCGAACAGCGCGTGCGCGGTGAACTCCTGGACGAGCTGCTCGACGCCTCCGAGCGCGCCCCGCGCCTCCTGCGCGAACGGGCCGTCCGCCTGCACGCGGACCTCGACACACCCCACCTCGTCCTCGCAGCCCGCATCGCCGACGAGCGCGCCGACGCCCCAGCCGACCGGCAACGCCTGTGGTCCGCCGTCTCCCACCTGGCCGCCACCGGCCACGGCCTGGCCGTCACCCGGGACGGAAGCGCCGTTCTGCTCCTTCCCCACGGCCCGTGCGACAGCCCCACCACGACCGCCCGGAACACCGCACGCCGCCTCGGGGCCGCCGCCCACGCACCCGTCACGGTCGGCGCCTCCACGCCCGTCCCCGCACCGGCCGCCCGCCCCGCCGACGTCGCCACCGCGTACGCCGAAGCGCGCCGTTGCCTGGACGTGCTGCACGCACTCGGCCGCGGTGGTGAGGGTGCGGCGGCCGACGACTTCGGTTTCCTGGGCCTGCTGCTGACAGGGCCGCGCGGCGGAAGCCACGCGGGGGAGTTCGTCACCCGGACGATAGGACCCGTCGTCGACTACGACGCCCGGCGCGGCACCGCGCTCATCGCCACCCTCGATGCCTACTTCGCCAGCGGCATGAGCCCGGTCCGCACCAAGGACGCCCTGCACGTGCACGTCAACACCGTCGCGCAGCGACTGGACCGAGTGGGCCGACTCCTGGGCGCGGACTGGCAATCGCCCGCCCGCACCCTGGAGATCCAGCTCGCACTGCGCCTGCACGGTCTCTCACCGGCGCTCGGTGGTGGCAGCGGCTGAAGACCGGCCGGGTCCGGCGGGCTCCTTGGATCCGTCGGTCCCGTCGGTTCCGTCGGCGAGATCGCGGTTCCGGGTCTCCCGGGCGCATGCGACGGCGACGAGGGTGAGGAGCGCCGCGCCCATCACGTACAGGGCGATCGGGGTCGCGCTGTCATGGTCGGCGAGCAGCGCCGTGGCGATCAGCGGGGCCGGGGCACCGGCTGCCACGGACGAGAACTGGGCCCCGATCGAGGCACCCGAGTACCGCACCCGGGTCGCGAACATCTCGGAGAAGAAGGCGGCCTGCGGCGCGTACATCGCACCATGGAAGACCAGCCCCACCGTGACGGCGACGATCAGCCACGGGAACGACCCCCTGTCGACCAGCGCGAAGAACGGAAACGCCCAGGCCCCCACCCCCACGGCTCCCAGCAGATAGACGGGCCGCCGCCCGATCCGGTCCGACAGGGCACCCCACGCGGGGATGACCACGAAGTGCACGGCCGAGCCGATCAGAACGGCATTGAGGGCGCTCTGTCTGGACAGCTGTGTCTGTTCGGTCGCGTAGACGAGGATGAAGGCGGTGATGACGTAGTAGCTGATGTTCTCCGCCATCCGCGCACCCATGGCGATCAGCACGTCCCGCCATTGGTCACGCATGACGGCCACGAGCGGCATCCGTTCGGCGACGTCACCTCGCCGCTCGTTCGCTTCCGCCCGGGCGAGGGCGGCCTTGAAGACGGGCGATTCATCGACGGACAGCCGAATCCACAGCCCCACCACCACCAGCAGCCCCGACAGCAGGAACGGCACCCGCCACCCCCACGACAGGAACGCCTCGTCCGACAACAAAGCCGTCAGTGCGGACAGCACCCCCGTGGCGAGCAACTGCCCGGCCGGCGCCCCGGTCTGCGGCCACGCGGCCCAGAACCCCCGCCGCCGCGCGTCCCCGTGCTCGGACACGAGCAACACCGCACCACCCCACTCGCCCCCGAGCGCGAACCCCTGGACGAGCCGCAGCACGGTGAGCAGCACGGGCGCGAGGGACCCGACCGTTGCATGCGTCGGCAACACCCCAATGGCGCAGGTGGCACTCCCCATCAACAGCAGACTCACCACCAACAGCCGCTTACGCCCCAGCCGGTCACCGTAATGCCCGAACACCAACGCCCCGACCGGTCGCGCGGCGAATCCGACGGCGTAGGTCAGGAACGACAGCAAGGTGCCGACCAGGGGATCGGAGTCCGGAAAGAAGAGCTTGTTGAAGACGAGGGCGGCGGCGGATCCGTAAAGGAAGAAGTCGTACCACTCGATGGTGGTACCGATGAGGCTCGCGACGACGATCTTGGGGAGCGAGTTGGGAGTCGGGGTGGGTGGTGAGGGGCTGGCCATGGTCATCACTTCCGGGTGGGCGAGGGCGCGTCATTGCGTTGCCACACGCTAGGAAGGCGCAGGTCAGGGGCCTATGTGGTGGGGGGCCACACTTCGGGGGCGGGGTATGAGGGCAGTGCCTATGGGGTGCATGACGGGGCCGTGCTGAACGCCGCCGTTGACCTCGTTGTGAACGGTCCCTTGACGTGTCGCTGAGGTAGCGGCGATCCGCTGCAACGAGCGGAGCAGGACGCGCAGGTCGTCGCTGGTGAGAGACCCGGCTTCGAGGAGCGGCTGCAGGCGGGCGTGCCACTCGGCCCTGACGCCGGAGGCCGCCTGCTCGTCCTCTGGGGCCTCGGTAGCAAGCAGTTGGATGGTGACCATGAGGGAGACCAGTGTGGTTGCTCCCGCCGCCGCGAGGGCGGCCAACTCGCTGTCCATGGTTTTCTACCGTTCGGTGGGGCTCCGTTCCGGAGGCAGGGTCCCCGGTTTTCTCCGGGAGACGGTCCGGGGCTTCGGAAGGGAGCCGGGCGGGTCGCGTCGTTGATGGCCGAACCCAGGGCGGGCCGCTGAGGAGAGGCGGCTTCCATGACGGGCCCTCGCCCGTCCGCGCCGACCTCGCCCTGATCGACACCTGCACCTCAGCTCCTCAGGCCATCCGCCCCCTCGCCGGCGCACTGCGCGACTGTCTGGAGCGGCCTTACCGCCACATTCCAGCCACTGCCCTGACATGGTGTTTTACAGTGGCTTCCGTCAGATCTGGCGACAGGACCTGTGAGGTATTCGCGAACATGTCGACTGAAACCTTTGAGTTTCAGGTGGAGGCCCGTCAGCTGCTGCAGCTGATGATCCACTCGGTCTACTCGAACAAAGATGTCTTCTTGCGAGAGCTCGTCTCCAATGCCTCCGACGCGCTGGACAAGCTGCGCCTCGAGAAGCTGTGGGACGACTCGCTCGATGCCGACGTGTCCGATCTGCACATCGACATCGACGTCGACACGGACGCCCGCACCCTCACGGTGCAGGACAACGGCATCGGCATGTCGTACGACGAGGTCGGGCGGCTCATCGGCACGATCGCCAACTCGGGCACCGCCAAGTTCCTCCAGGAGCTTCAGGAGGCCAAGGACGCGGCCGGAGAGGAGGGGCTCATCGGCCAGTTCGGCGTCGGGTTCTACGCCGGCTTCATGGTGGCGGACGAGGTCACCCTGGTGACCCGGCGCGCCGGCGAGAGCCAGGGCACCCGCTGGACGTCGCGCGGCGAGGGCACGTACACGCTGGAGAGGGTCGACGACGCGCCGCAGGGCACCTCGGTCACCCTTCACCTCAAGCCGGCCGACCCGGAGAACCAGCTCCACGACTACACCTCCCCGTGGAAGATCAGGGAGATCATCAAGCGGTACTCGGACTTCATCACCTGGCCCATCCGGATGGTGATGCCCGTAGGCCCCGAGATCTCCCCCGCAGCCGGCACGAGCGACGAGACGCCCGAAGCCGAGGCGCCCGAAGCCGAAACGCTCAACTCCATGAAGGCGCTGTGGGCTCGACCGCGCGGTGAGGTGACCGACGACGAGTACCACGAGCTCTACAAGCACATCGGCCATGACTGGCGCGACCCGCTGGAGACGATCCGGCTCCAGGCGGAGGGCACCTTCGAGTACCAGGCCCTGCTTTTCCTCCCCGCCCACGCACCTCACGACCTGTTCGCGCGGGACTCCAAGCGCGGCGTGCAGCTGTACGTCAAGCGCGTGTTCATCATGGACGACTGCGAGGCGCTGTTGCCGCCGTACCTCCGCTTCGTCAAGGGCGTCGTCGATGCGGCGGACCTCTCGCTCAACGTGTCCCGCGAGATCCTCCAGCAGGACCGCCACATCGAGATGATGCGGCGACGACTGACGAAGAAGGTCCTGTCCACGGTCAAGGAAATGATGGCCAAGGACCAGGACCGCTACGCCACGTTCTGGCGGGAGTTCGGCGCGGTCCTGAAGGAGGGACTGGTCACCGACCCGGAAAACCGCGACCTCCTCCTCTCCGTCGCGTCGTTCGCGAGCACGCACCACGACACCGAGCCGACCACGCTCAAGCAGTACGTCGAGCGGATGCAGGACGGGCAGGAGGACATCTACTACCTGACCGGCGAGTCCCGGCAGAGCATCGAGAACTCCCCGCACATGGAGGCGTTCCGGGACCGGGGCATCGAGGTGCTGCTGCTCACCGATCCCGTCGACGAGATGTGGGCCGACGCCGTCGGCGAGTACGAGGGCAAGAAGCTGCGGTCCGTCGCCAAGGGCCGGATCGACCTCGACGCCCAGGACGAGGACGCCTCCGACGGCGAGCGGGAGAAGCAGACCGAGGAGTACGCCGGGCTGCTCGGCTGGATGAAGGAGCAGCTGGACGGGGACGTCAAGGAGGTGCGCCTGTCCTCCCGCCTCACCGTCTCTCCCGCCTGTGTCGTCTCCGACGCGCACGACCTGACCCCGGCGCTGGAGAACATGTACCGCGCGATGGGCCAGGAGGTGCCCAGCGCCAAGCGGATCCTGGAGCTCAACCCGGACCACCGGCTGGTGAAGGGCCTCAACCAGGCGTACAACGAGCGCGAGGACCGCACGGGGCTCGCCGAGACCGCCGAGCTCCTGCACGGCCTGGCGGTGCTCGCCGAGGGCGGCCGGCCGAAGGAACCGGCCCGGTTCGTCAAGCTGATGGGGGACCGTCTGGAACGCGCGCTGTAACTCGGCTGCGCCAAGTGTCGGCGGTCTGCCCCGGGATGTGACGGGGGCAGACCGCCGTCGGCCAGGCTTCGCCCCTCAGCTGCTCCCGGGGACCTGGACCGAATCCGCATGCCCCGTCCGGCTGGTGGACACCCGCGTACCCGGCCGGACCACCTGAGCGGCGACAAAGCGTACGGCTCTCTCCGCAACCGCCGTTACCTGCGCCGACACCAGATCAGGCCCATGTATTCACGCGGCTGCGACCGGCCACTTCAGGGCGTGACCGAAGACACGTTCCTTCTTCCACGGGTCGCCTGGAAGCGCCGCCCCGGGTTCCGGTAGACAGGCGTGCGGAACCTCCAACTGCCCTCATATCAAAGTGAGTTGGATCGCCCGAGCCTTGGTGTGCGGCAGCGCGCCACTCGAACGCACGGGAGAGTCATAGAGACATGAGGCGAATGATCCGCTCCTTGGCGAAGCAACGCGCGAAGCCGCCGACGCCCCCCGGGAGAAGGCCACGCCGCCGCCCCGCCGCCTGGCTCACCACCCTGGTGACGGTCATCGGATCGGTGGCCATCACGGCCCTGCCGGCGGTCCCCGCGCAGGCCTCGCCGCTCCGCAGCACCCCACTGATCACGTACAACATGCTCGGTGCCACGAGCGGCCAGGACAGCAAGTGGACGACCACGATCGGCAATTACATCCAGGCCGCCGAGATCGTGACCCTGTAGGAGGCAGGTCCGACGCCGCCCGGCAGGTTCCAGGGCACCACCCCCGTCCCGGGGCTCCCGCAGGTCGGCCGGGCGGGATACATCCAGCACCACCGCTGGACGTACCGGTCCGCGGACTACGAGGTCTACTTCCTGCAGACCGACCGCATGGGCGGGCGCTACGAGGGCGGCCGCAACAACGTCGCCGTCGTCACGCAGCGCACACCGGACGAGGTGACCGCCATACCCAGCCCGATCGTCGACGGGCGGGCCGCGCTCGGGGTGCGGTTCGATGACGACTGGTACTTCACGTTCCATGCCCGGCCCACCGGCAGGAACAACCCGAACAACGAGTCGGACGTGATACTCACCCGCATCGCGGCCTTCGTGAACCGGACGCCCGGCCGGTCGTGGACCGTCGGGGCCGACTTCAACAACGAGCCGGGCAACTTCGCACTGCCGCCCGGCGCCCACACCTACGCCACCGGTCTGCCCACCCACGAGGGCCGCCGCGAGCTGGACTACGTGGTGGCGTCCGTCAATATCCCGAACCACCCGAGACGGCGGCTCAACGGCGCTTCTGGGGACCATTGGGCCGTCGCCGTCGCCGTCGCCGTCGGCGGCATGCGAGCGGGCGGCGAGCCGCAGCCCCTGTTCACCAGCCCCCGCCACATCGAGAACATGCAGAGCGGCGGGACGCTGGAGGCCCTGGGCGGCGGCGCGCTCAACGGCGTGCCCGCCCTCACCAACCAGCGCAACGGAGGATTCGCCCAGCGCTGGGACCTCGAATTCAACGGGACCGAAGCCGTCCGCATCCGGCTCCCCAAGGGCAGGTGCCTCAGCAGCCTGCTGGACCGCCGGGACCACGGCAAGCCCCTCATGTTCGACTGCGGAAAGAGCAGCCTCCAACGCTGGCGGCTGCTCTCGTTCGGCAACGAGCAGTACCAGATCCGCAACATCCCGCTCGGTCTCTGCCTGGACGCGGGCACGGCGACCAGCCCGCGTGACCTCTACGGCCTCGAGCTGAACCCCTGCAAGGCGAAGGACAACCAGCACTGGTTCCTCGGTCCCCCCGCCGACGCCCACCCCAGGGCCAACTTCTTCGCGGGCGACATGTCCATCGCCCACCCCGGCCCCTTCGGGCTCGAGAACGTCCGCACCGGCCGGATGCTGGCCGGCGAACCCCGCGGGCTCACCGGCACCCGCGTGCGCGCCCACCCGCACCACACCAAGCCCAGGCCCAACGAGGAGAAGTGGATCCCCGAATGGGTCGGCGCCGAGCGGCTGCGCATGCGTGACGCGGCGACCGGCCTCTGCATCGAGACGGACGCGAACGTCCCGAACTCCGGGCTGCGCGGCCTCGACCTGCGGGCCTGCAACGGCTCCCGCGCCCAGACCTGGCACGTGGAGCCGGCCGCCGAGAACACCTTCCGGCTCCGCAGCGAACAGCGCGTCCTCGGTAGTGAGCCTTGCCTGGACCTGGACCAGCTGGCCGCCCACACCGGCTCGGACATCGTCAACGTCAATCAGTGCGAACGCGGCCGCGCCTCCCAGCGCTGGTTCTTCGCACCCTTCGACGCGTCCTCCGGGCCCGACGAGACGGGGGAGTGACGCCCGGGGCCCTCACGGCGAGGGCCTGCTCCAGCCCACCGGGTCATGGCCGCCCGGTTCGGCAAGCGAAAGGGCCATCAGGCCCTGACTAGGGGTTCTCCTGCAGGGTGAGGCCGTAGTAGTCGACGTGGTAGTCCCCGACGCTCTGTGCGTGGTCGGTCAAGCTGAGGTCCTTCGGAGAGGAGACGCCCAGGTCGCGCAGGGTGGCGACCATCATGCGGGCCAGTCGGCGGCCGTCCACCTCGCCGATGCCGAAGTCCCCCGAGTGGTAAGGGGCCTCGAGCCAGTGGTCCAGGGCGGCGGGGCGGGTGGCCTGCGGGATCCAGCCGAAGGAGGCCGGATCGGTGACGCCCTCTCCGAGTCGCTCCGGGTCGTAGATGATCTCCAGTCGGTCGCCGCAGAGGAGGTGGAACAGGATCGGGCCGTAGGTACCGGGCACCAGAGCGTGGAAGCCGAAGTCAAGCTCGATGCCGAGAGCGTGCGTCTCGGCGGGGAGCGTGTCGAGGAAATCGCCGAGGGTGTGGGTGAAGACGTCCCAGTCGTCGGTGCGCCAGCGTCCCGGGAAGCCCAGGCCCGCGTTGGCGGGATCGCGGCGGCTGCCGAAGAACCCGCCGAGGGCGTAGTGCTCACCGTGCCCCTGCCGCCAGAACCAGTTCTCCACCGGGTCGGTCGGCTGGAGCAGCAGCTCCGGGCCGTGCTCGCCGGCGTGCAGCTCCAGCGTGTTCTCGCGCTCACGCCAGCGAAGGAAGGGACTGCCCCACAGCGGGGCGGAGTCGTAGAACGGCCCGGGGTCGCCGTACGCGCCCATGATGGAAGCCGGACCGAACTCCTGCGTCAGCACCTCGGCGACCGCCCGGAAGGCCGCCGCCTTCCCCGCGGCACCGCCCTCGGGCAACGCGACGGGCACATACAGTCCGACGTACTCCTCGCCGCCGTGCACGTAGTCCTTCTCGAAGCGGTCCACCGGGCGCAGCCGGGGCGTCCACCGAGGGGAGGCGTCAGGCGCCGGCCCCGTCACCAGCCGCGGTCCGGAGGTGCCCTCTTGCCACTGCCAGCCGAGGCCCTCAACCACTGCCCGCAGCGCCGGCCCGCTCCAGCCGCCGGTCTCCGCTTCCCGCAGCCGTCGTGCCAGCTCCACCACTCGCACTGTGTCCCAGGCCCCGATCATCCCGAACTCCTCGTTCCGTTCCGTGTTCGTGCGAGAGACCTTGCCATACGGCACTGACACGAGCTCACCGGCAATCCAGGGATTCTGCCGGCAGCTGTCCACCAGAGCGCTCCAGCGGTGGTAGGTGTGACAGAGCATGGTCGTACTGCCCCGGCGCGGAGTTGGTGTCCTTCGCGAAGTCGACGGGGGTTCCCTGCCCCCCGTGTGCGGGAGGAGAGCCGGGAGGCGGCCCCGGCTCTCCTCCCTGGCCCTGCTACGGCCAGCCTTGCGTCATCTTGTCGGGAGCGGTGTTCCAGCTCTTGGGTATGAACGTGATCGCGTAGGTTCCCCGGTCGAAGTCCGAGTACCCGGCAGACCAGTTCCGGAACTTGCTCTCGTATACGTGCATGGGCCCCAGGTCGCTATCGGGTGCGTGATAGTGGTCGCCGTGGGTCCATGTGGTCTTGTCCGCGTCCGCGTCCGTTTGTGCCCCGAACCAGCCGTAGTCGAAGTTGACGTAACCTCCGCCGGGATTGGTGGGGCTGCGCGGAATGCTTCTGTCCTTCGACATGTCGACCAGGCCGGTGCCGGGGGCGGGGCGGAAGGCTTCCGGGTCGCCGTACTTCCTCTTGTCGGAGGAGCCCCACCGGTCCTGACCGCTCCAGAAGTGCTTCGAGTAGATCACCGCCTTCATCTTGGACGGGTCGCTGTTCCCCCCGTACCTTTCCTTGAAGGACGGCGTGTCCCTCAGCGCCGAGTAGAAGTTCGAGTGACTGTCCTCGTAGCGCAGCGCGTCATTGTTGTTCGCGAGCTCCTTCTTGAGGTTCTCGATGTAGGCCCCCTCGTCGTGGGCGCTTTCCAGGGCCTTGTTCATGACGGACGCCACATCGCGAGCCCGCTTGAAACCCTTCCTCTCGTCGAAACTGGCCTTGGCGATGCGGCCCTCGAACTCCGCGCGCGTTTCATTGGGCCGGGGCCTGGTGTTCTCCAGGTCGTTCTTGTACTTGTTCTCGTCGAAGTACGCGAACGCCAACTTGTTCGTCGGGTAGGGACCCGAATTGACCCAGGTGACGCCAACGCAACCGTAGGACAGCTTGTCCCGCTGCTCTTCGGTCATTTGCTGCTTCTTGCCGTCGCGGTGGCTGTAGACCTGCTGCCACTTGCGTATGTAGTTGTTGACGACCGTGGTGGCTCTGCCCCCCGAGGGCTGGTACGCGTCAGGCATCCTGTCGAGCGGCTCGGCGGGAGGGATCACTCTGTCGCCGGCGGAGTCGGGGGTACGGAAGGGCGGGCCGGCGCTCGGTCGGCCCAGAGCCAGCGCTCTTTCGTTCAGTGCGTTGATGTTCTCGACGTCATCCGCCGTCAGGTGGTGCGTTTCGGCGTAGGAATTCTTCTTTCCCGCGTCGCCGCTGTCGGCGGCCTGGCTGGCCGACGGCATGAACCCACCGGTGCACATGACCGCACCCACAGTGGCGAAGGCTAGAATTCTCCGACGTTTGTACATGGCAATTACTCCCTTGTGGTGAAACTCGTGAAGCGAGGACATGCGCGGGCATGCGAGAGCACGGCGCAACGGAGGGTTTGCGGCGAGTGCCGCTCGGCGCCAAGGCCGCGTCGCTACGCCGGTGGGCAGGAAGGCCGTCGCCGCGAGGCGGACGGAGGCGCAGTGAATTGCGGGACATGGCGGTGGTGGCGCGGTGTGGTGGCCGGGTGCCACCGTGGTGGCCGCAGGGCGGTCCGGGCGTGACTCGGTCGTCCGCCCCGGCAGGGCTGCCGGCTCGCTACATCAGCGTCGTCGCCGAGGCGACGACGCGGGCCCGGCCTGGTTGGTCGGGGGCGCCGTATCGAACCTCGACACGTGGGTGGGAGCGCATGAACTCCGTGTCCGCCAGGCGGACCTGCCTGGCGTTGCCGACCGTGCGTACGGCGATGTCCGTGCCGAGGAAGAAGCTGAACTCACCCGTGGCCGGGGCGTAGACGAAGAACTTGCCGCCTTCGAACCTCTGCTGTGCGACGTCGTCGGTCAGGACCAGGGACCAGAAGCCCACGCAGTGGCCCGCGGGACACATGAACTGGAAGTCGGCCCGCAGGCCGTCCAGTTCCATCCAGCGGAAGGGATTGTCGTCGTCCGCCTTGATCGCGGCCCCGGTGGCAGCGGTCGCGGGGGCGACCGCCCGGGCTCCCTCGATGAGGGGCAGGGTGACGGCGGAGGCCACGGCGACGGTGGTGAGGGCGCGGAGAGCGGTTCGGCGTATCACTTCTCGGCTCCTGGATGAGTAATCAGGTTGATACGAGCAGTGATCCTGTCTCCGAGTTAACGCCCCGGCAACACCACGGCTTCAAAACCGGCCAACCCGTCACAGAGGTCGGTATCCGGCCGTGCTTCCGCCCCGGTCCAGTGCGGGGGAACACGATGCGGCAACGCTCCCCGGGTCCCTGGCGCGAGGTTCGCGACGAGACCGGTGCCGAGTGAGGGAGTCAGTTCGGCTGTGGAAAGAGGGCTGTTGGTCTGCTGGGCAGCGAAAGCGCCGAACTGTACGCCTGCGGCGTGGGAGCCGGGGGCCTTCCATGAGATGTGCGGCCTCGATGGTGCGTTTCCAGCCCGCGTCATGGTGGCGGTCACGGCGTCGGGGTGCCGGAGAGCGATCCGCCGGAGCGGGGAAGTGGCCTGAGAGCAGGCGCGGGGGCGCCGGCCACTCGGTGCCAGCGAGCGTCTTCTGATCACCAGGAGGCATCCGGCCCGACGCACCGTTCCCCCAACCACTCCCTAGTACATGCCTACATGCTTGTTGCCTGCACAACCGGGCGCGACGGACGCCTGTGGCTCGGGATGCGTCTGTAGGCCGCTGTTGGTGCAGGGACCGCGCAGTATCGTCGGGAGTCGTGAGTGCGGTCACTCGGCCCGCGACCACGGGCGGGGCGGCCGCTTCGCGCCGCGGTCTCCCCGCCCGCGGCTCGGACAACGGAGGTACCGCACATGAACGTCGACACCGACCGGCCGGCCTTCCTGCTGGTCCACGGAGCCTGGCACGGAGCCTGGTGCTGGGACTCCGTACGCACCGCGCTCGACGCCGAGGGTTGGCGGTCCGACGCCGTCGACCTGCCCAGCGCCAGTCCTCCGGCCGGCCGGTACGACGGCGCCCGCCCGGTGGGCATGCTGGACGACGCGGACGCCATCCGGGACAGCCTCCGGCGCATCGACGGCCCGGTGGTGGTGGTCGCCCACTCCTACGGAGGCGTCCCCGCCACGGAGGCCATCGCAGATGCCGCGAACGTGGTGGGGGTGGTGTACCTCGCCGGATTCCAACTGGACGTGGGTGAGAGCATGTTCACGTTCCTCGGAGCGCCCGTGCCGGACGACGGCACGGGCCACGCCCCGCCGTACGAGGATGCCCGGCGGATACTCTTCGACGACGTGCCCGAGGCCGATGCCGACCGCGCCGTGGCCCGGCTGCGCCCGCAGAGCGTCCGGTCCTTCACCGAGCGGGTGACCACGGCAGGATGGCGCACCGTGCCCTCCAGCTACGTAGTCTGCGACCGCGACCAGGCGCTCGTGCCGTCCCGGCAACAGGAGCTCGCCACGCGCGCCGATTCCGTCCACCGGCTGCCGAGCGGCCACTCGCCGTTCCTCTCCATGCCCCGGCGACTTGCCACTCTCCTGGGCCGGATCGCCACCTCCAGCCTCCCCACCCCGCGACGATGACTCCGCCCAGCCCTCATGCTTGTCAGTAGTTCCGTAGGTGGTCACGCAGGGTTCGGGCGACCTGTGCCATGAGGGCTTCGGCGCCGGGCTGGGAGTCGGCCGGGACGGCTGACTCGGTGAGGACGGCGATGGCGTAGGCCTGACCGTCGGAGTGCTCGACGACACCGATCTCATGGCGGAGGTTGAGGAGGGTGCCGGTCTTGGAGGACCAGGTGGTGGCGTCGGAGCTGAAGTCCGGGGCGAGGCGTTGCCGGAGCACGTTGTGCGCCAGGAGGTCGCGTACCCGCTCGGCCACCGCGGGGTGGATCTTCGACGGTGCCCACAGGGCTTGGAGCAGTTCGACCCAGGCACGTGCGCTGCCGGTGTTGGCGCGTGTGGTGTCGAGCTGGGGGACCCGGTGCCCGCGGCCGCTGGTGCCGGCGTCTATGGCCAAGGCGTGCGCGAGGTGGGCTTCGCTGGCGTCGAGGCGCTCCGCGGGGGTGTCGGAGAGCTCGTGGATGGTGTGGCGGACGGTGATGCCACGGATGCCGAGCTCGTGGAGGATGTCGGCGACCTGGGCGGGCGGGGTGAGGCCGAACAGTGTGTCGGCGGCCGTTCCGTCGCTCAGGCAGGTGCTCAGGTAGAGCAGGTCGTCGATGGCGATCCGGGCGGGGTGGCGGAAGCGGCTCAGCCCGGTGGGGCCGGGCGTGGTGATCCGCCCGGGTCGCACGTCGAGCGTTGTGGCCCCGTCGAGTTCGCCCCGCCGGATGCGTTCCGCCGTCGCCAGCGCGAGCGGAACCTTGACCAGGGACGCGGAGGGCAGCGGAGTGTCCGGCTCGATCCCCAGCTCGTCGCCGGTGTGCAGATCCCGTACGAGCAGGCAGCCGTGCAGACCGCCGTCGTGCAGCTGCCGGCGCAGGTCGCTCAGCAGGGCCTCGGTGTTCACGTCGTCGTCCCTTCCGCGGTTCCCGTCAGGGTGTCCGCGCCGAGGCAGCGGGCGATGGCGTCCCCCAGGCGCGCTTCGACGGGCTGGGGATTGCCGTCCGCGGCGATGGCGAGCGCGTACCCGCGGCGCAGAGTGATCTCGCCGATGGGACGCCAGCCGAGGGCGAGTTCCTCGGCCTGTGCGGGAGAGCACAACAGCAGGTCGCGGGTGCAGAGGACCTCCGCCGCGGCGGTCGTCAGGTCGGCCGCTACGACGAGCTGCGCGGGCCGGAGGCCGACCGCGTCGCGCAGCCGCGCCAACGGATCCCGGATGTGCGGTACGTCGTCCTCCGGCTGCAGCCAGATACGACGAGCCGGGTCGGGCGAGCCCCGTCCGACCCGCAGAGTCTCCAGGTAGACGCGCTGCACGCCGGTGTCCCGCGTTGCGGCGAGCCCGAGCGGCACGGACCACACCGCCTCGTCCGACGGCACCGCGAGCAGGGCGGCACGTACCTGCTGCGCGTGGAGGAGTTCCCTGCGCTGCGCGGGCTCCGCGCTGCGGACGTCGAGCGTGACACCGTGCCCCCGCGCGTCGGCGACGAGGCGCGCGAGGTCGACCGTGGAGCAGGTGCCGGGCATCGCGAGCCGCCACGGCTTGCTCTTGGCGGCTTCCGCCTCGTGGAGCAGCACATCGGCCGCCTGCACGAGCTGCCTGGCCACCGGCAGCAAATCCCGGCCGAAGGGGGTGAGGACGGCCCGCCGTGACGTGCGCTCGAACAGTTGCTCCCCGAAATGTTCTTCCAGCGCCGCGACGCGACGGCTGGCCACCGACTGGGACATCCGGGCAGCGGACGCTCCGACGGTGAAGCTGCCGTGCTTGCTGACGCTGACGAACGCGCGACATGCCCCGACCAGATCCACACCCCGAACTCTATGCCGAATCTGCATGGAACGGCGCACAAGCGTATTGGACCGCATGGCCGCCCGAAGGCGAGGGTGGTCGGGCAGTCATGACCACGTACCGGGACGGCCGCGTCACCCGTCCCCGACGCGCCCGCGCTGTGGGCGCCCCTGGAGGTTTGGACCATGCAGCACACTCGTGCCCGCCGCGCTGTTGTCGGCGCGCTCGCCGCGCTCGCCCTCGTCCCGCTCACAGCGTGCGGCCAAGGCGGCTCCCCGGCCTCGTCGTCCCCGTCCGCCGCGACGACGAGGCCGAGCACTGCCACGAAGCCGTTCGCCGGCGAATTCAAGGAGCTTGAGCGCAAGTTCGACGCGCGGCTGGGCGTCTATGCCATCGACACCGCCACCGGGCGCGAAGTGGCCTACAACGATGGCGAGCGGTTCGCCCATGCCTCCACGTTCAAGGCGCTGGCCGCCGGCGCCGTGCTGCGAAAATATTCGCTGAGCGGGATGGACCGGGTGGTCACGTACTCCAAGGACGATCTGGTCGACTACTCCCCAGTGACGGAGAAGCACGTCGAGACCGGAATGAGTCTGGACGAGCTGTGTGACGCCGCCGTCCGCTTCAGCGACAACACCGCGGGCAATCTGCTGCTCGACGCGCTCGGCGGCCCCAAGGCCCTCGACGCCGCACTCGAGGAGATGGGTGACCACGAGACCCGGATGGAGCGCCGCGAGCCCGAGCTGAACCGGTGGGCCCCCGGCGGGACCCAGGACACCAGCACACCGCGAGCACTGGCCAAGGACCTGCGCGCGTACGTTCTCGGAGACGCCCTCGGCAAGAGCGAAAAAGCCCGGCTCACGAAGTTGCTGCGGACCAACACCACCGGAAACGAGCTCATCAGGGCCGGGGTGCCCAAGGGCTGGGTGGTCGGCGACAAGACCGGAGCCGGCCAAGGCTACGGCACCCGCAACGACATCGCCGTGGTGTGGCCGCCCGATGCCGCCCCCATCGTCATGGCGATCATGTCCAACCGCAACAAGAAAGACGCCCCCTACGACAACAAACTGATCGCGGAAGCGGCCTCCGTGGTCACCGGCACCCTGTCCTGACTTTCCGCCCGGCGACGGCGACGGCGACGGCGACAGCAACACGAACACCCCCAGCAGGGCCGGGGGTGTTCACCCAGAGGGGCAGGGGTGACGACGCGCGGCCCCCGGCGCGGTGTCCGGTTCCCCCCTTGGGCATCTTGTGAAGAGCGTGGAGAATCCCGACCGTCGCGCCATATCTCTCAGGCCACGTCCGTGAGGAGAAATCATGCGCTCGGTGAAGACGGCCCTCGCTCTCGGTGCAGCGGCGCTGGCTGTGGCGGGAAGCACCATGACCCCGACCGCGGCAGCCGCGACTCCCTCCGGGGACGCCAACGGGAAGGCCATGACCTGGACTCTGCTCGCGGACGGCCCCAGTGGAACGGTCCAGGTGGGCGGCGGCCCTCTGAGCAACCCCTACCTGGGCGACACCTCCACGGCCACAGCGCTGCCCTTGCTCTGCCTGAGAATCGACGGCCGACCGGCCCCCGCCGGCATCACGCCCGGCTTCTACGCGGGCTGGGCGCGCGGAGTGGTCGCGGCCACCGGCCCGCTCCGCGGCACCCGCCTGACCAGCCGCGCGGTCGCCGACGGAGTCTGTGCGAACAGCTTCGGGCCCGGCTGGCGCATGGCCGAGTTCCACGACGGCAGATACGGCCCCGGCCTTGAGAGCTCGGGCGGCTGGAGCTACTGGGCCTACGGTGACGTCCCTGCCGGTACCCGTTTCTGGACAGCCATCAACGATCAGCCGGCCAACCCCTGGGACTGACACGCACTCGTCGGCGCCGGGCAGCACCGCGATATCCGCACACTGCCCGACGCCGGTGACGACGATGCCGGCCGGGATGGGCCGGCAACCGTCTCAGGCACCCCCGGAGTGGCAGATGGCGCAGCCTCTCGGCTTCGTACACACCCTCATCCGCGGCCGGCATCCGCTGCCGTCGACTCGCCCATTGAGACGGCATAAGGATGTCCGGAGCAGTGGCGGCCTCCCGGCGTCTTCCCGATTGAGTACAACTCCCCAGCAGCGGCTAGGATTTGGTCGTTCTTGAGAAGGGGCGTTGATGGGTACCAGGTTTATTGAGGTAGACGAATCGCGGCAAGGCGAGCCGGGTGTGCAGAAGGGAGGCAGAACACTGACGGTAGGGGACCAGTCCTTCACCCAGGAGATATGGGTGAAGGTCGAAGCCTACGACGACCTCGATCCGACCGTGACCGGGGACGTCCATCTGCACACGTTCGCGGTCCCGGGTATGGAAGTCCGGGCGGGGGCCGCGAAGAGCGACGAGGACGGAAGCAGCGAATTCGAAACCAGGTTGGTCCCGTCTGTCCAGTATTACCAGATCGAGCTCGGGCCCGACTCGCTGAATAAGCTCCATGACGCGCTCAATCCCTTCATCGCAGCCGCGAAGGAATGTGAGCCGCCAAAGGGCCGCAGGGCACGCGCCAAGTAGTCCACAATGTCCCCTCCCGTGAGGGGACATTGCCATATCGCGGGCGACGGGGCCCGCTTTGCCGGAACGGTCGCGGCCCTTTTCTCCGCCCCGTCCCTTTCGCGTCGAACGGCCGAGGCGCCTCCAACGGCCGACACCCCTTGGACGGCCGACGCCCCCCTGAACGGCCGGTACCCCGGTCGTCGCGGACGTCGCCTTGTCAATCCGTAGCGTTCCCGGTGCTCCCAGCGGGCGGCCGTGGCTAGCGTCCACCCCGCCGGTGCGGGCGAGTCGTCGCTCAACGAGCCGCGACCGTGCCCCACCCGTCCGTTCCGACATGACCCCGAGGGGGAAGGACGCCACGTGCTACACGGTCTTTCCAGACGTGCGCTGCGCCTCGTTCTCGCGGCGGCAGTCACCGTATTGCCGTCGTTGGTGACGACATCCCCGGCCGCCGCGCGAGCCCAGGCAGCCGGATACGCCGCCTCCTGCCCGACGACCGGCTTCATTTCCGATCCCTACGGCGGCGCTCGCGATCACGACGGCATCGACATCGCCGCCCCTCACGGCACTCCGATCCATGCCGTGGGCGACGGCGAGGTCATCAACTCCGGCCCCGCCGACGGCTACGGCCAGTGGATCCGCATCCTGCACCCCGACGGAACGGTGACCGAGTACGGGCACATGTACCACCGGGACGTGGCCGTGGGCGAGCGGGTGACGGCCGGTCAGCGCATCGCGCTCATGGGCGCGGAAGGCCAGGCCGACGGCCCCCACCTCCATCTGCGCGTGCGACGCGACACCAGCATGAGGCATGGCATCGACCCCGTTCCCTACCTCGCGGAACGCGGCGTGACCATACCGTGCACGCCGGGCAGACGCCCCGGACCCCCGCCGTTGGTGTATCCGGTGGAGTCGGGCCGGGTGGTGTCGGCCCGGTCGGCCGACGGCCGGCTGGAGGTGTTCGCGGCGGGGGCCGACGGGGTGCATCACGCCTGGCAGACCCAGGTCAACGGCGGCTGGTCGGAGTGGGAGCGGCTGGGCGGCCCCGCTGACGCGCAGCTGGCGGTCGCTCCCAATGCCGATGGCCGGCTGGAGGCCTTCGCGGTCAACGGCGACACCGTCCAGCACCGCTACCAGCTGACACCGTCCGGAGCCTGGTCGGACTGGGAGGACTTCGGTACCGGTGGAAGCAGTGTCGCCGCCGGAGTCAACGCTGATGGGCGTATCGAGGTGTTCGCCTCCGGGCCGGTGGGTGTCTTCCACCGATATCAGACCGCGCCCAACAGCGGCTGGTCGACGTGGGAGCCCACGGGCGGTGGCCCGGCCGGCAGCCGGGTGAAGATGGAGAAGGCCCCTGACGGCCGCCTTGAGGTGTTCGCGCTCAACGGGAGCACGTTCCAGCATCTGTATCAGACGGCTGTCAATGGTGGCTGGTCGCAGTGGGAGGACTTCGGTGGCGGCGGTCATGACGTGACCGTCGACCACAACGCGGACGGCCGCCTGGAGGTGTTCGCTTCGGGACCAGTGGGGGTCTTCCACCGGTACCAGACAAGCCCCACCAGCTGGTCGGAGTGGGAGCCCACCCGAGGCCCCGCCAACTCCCGGCTCACGAGCGACCGCACCGCTGACGGGCGGGTGGAGGTCTTCGCCATCAACGGTGAGACCGCCGCGCACATCTGGCAGAAGAGCGTCAACGCTCCCTACAGCGACTGGGACGAATTCGGCACCGGCGGAACCGAGATCACTGCCGCCACCAATGCCGACGGCCGCATCGAGGTCTTCGGCACCAGCCAGGCGGGAGTCCACCACAAGTGGCAGACCGGGTTCAGTACCTGGTCGAAATGGGCCTGGGTGAACAGCACCTCCGGTCCCCCCATGACATGACCGGCCACCTGAAGGGGCAGCAGTTGATATCGATCCCGCAATCCCGGCGAGCGAGAACGGCCTCGCCGGCCAGAAGCGCCTGCCGCCGTGTCGTCGTGTCGGTGCTGGCTCCGCTGCTCGCCGCGGCGGGCCTGGTCATCGGCGCCTCACCGGCACAGGCGGACGCGAGTGACCTGTGCGCCCAGGTCGGCTACAACGCGGGCTGGCGTGGCGAGGCTCTGGAACTCGCCGTCGCCGTCGCACTGGCCGAGTCGAGCTGCAACCCGTCCGCGTCCAACACGACGGGCAACAGCCCCGCGTCGACCGACCGCGGCCTGTGGCAGATCAACAACTACTGGCATGCGGAGGTCGACGACGCCTGCGCCTACGACGCCCAGTGCAATGCGAACGAGGCCTTCCGCATCTCCAACCAGGGGAAGAACTGGCAGCCGTGGTCCACGTACGTCATGGGCCATCACCGGCGGCACATGGACGTCGCACGCGCCGCGGTAGCGCGTCTCGGGCGTCCGGGCCCCGGGCCCGCACCGTTGGTGTACCCCCAGGAGTCGGGCCGGGTGGTGTCCGCGCGGTCGGCCGACGGCCGGCTGGAGGTGTTCGCGGCGGGGGCCGACGGGGTGCATCACGCCTGGCAGACCCAGGTCAACGGCGGCTGGTCGGAGTGGGAGCGGCTGGGCGGACCCGGCAACGGGCAGCTCGCCATCGCCTCGAATGCCGACGGGCGTCTGGAAGCGTTCGCCATCAATGGCGACATCGCCCAGCACCGCTATCAGCTCTCCCCGTCCGGCGCCTGGTCGGACTGGGAGGAGTTCGGTACCGGCGGGAGCAGCGTGGCCGCGGGGGTCAACGCCGATGGTCGTATCGAGGTGTTCGCTTCGGGGCCGAAGGGGGTGTTCCACCGGTATCAGGACGCTCCGAACGGCGGTTGGTCGACGTGGGAGCCCACGGGCGGTGGTCCTGAAGGCAGCCGGGTGAAGATGGAGAAGGCCGTCGACGGCCGTCTCGAGGTGTTCGCGCTCAATGGGAGCACGTTCCAGCATCTGTATCAGACGGCTGTCAATGGTGGGTGGTCGCAGTGGGAGGACTTCGGCGGTGGCGGTCATGACGTGACCGTCGACCACAACGCGGACGGCCGCTTGGAGGTGTTCGCTTCCGGTCCGGTGGGAGTGTTCCACCGGTACCAGACGAGTCCGACCAGTTGGTCCGGCTGGGAGCCCACCCACGGTCCTGCGAACTCCCGGCTCACCAGCGACCGCAGTCCCGACGGGCGGGTGGAGGTCTTCGCCGTCAATGGTGATGCCGCCATGCACATCTGGCAGAAGGGCGTGAACGCCTCCTATGCCGACTGGGACACCTTCGGAACCGGCGGCACCGAGATCAGTGCCACGGCGAATGCCGACGGTCGCATCGAGGTCTTCGGGATGAGCCAGGCCGGAGTGCACCACAGGTGGCAGACCGGCTTCAGCACCTGGTCCGAATGGGCCTGGCTCAACAGCACTTCCGGCCCGCCCACCAAGTGACCCGACACCGCGGCCGGCCGGGGCGACGACGCCCGGCCGGCCGCGGCACCCCTGCGGGAGGATTTCATGCATCCGATCAGCAGACGTCGTCTGCTCCAGGGCTACGCCGCGGCCGGCGCCCTCGCACTGCCGGGGGCCGTGGGCGGCGCGGTCGCCACCGCGGCGCCGCCCACGCCCCACCGGTGGATCGGCGCGGGGCCCTTCACGCACGTCCACGACCCGTCCACCCCCGGTGGGCGTCGCTACCTGAACGATCACACGCTGATCAAGGCAGCGGGCCGGTGGCACCTGTTCGGCATCGTCGGTGCCGTCGCGCCTCCCGGACAGGCCCCCGACAGCGCGGCCGAGGTCTCCTTCGCCCATGCCTCCGCCCCGGATCCCTACGGACCGTGGACCACGCACGCCGACGCGCTGACCGTCGACCGGGCCTATTTCGGAGAGGAGCACCTGTGGGCGCCGCACGTCATCGAGGCGGGCGGCACGTACTGGATGTTCTATGCCGCCGGTGGCCGGAGCGGTGCCGCGATCAATCTCGCCACCTCGACCGACCTGTTCACCTGGACGCGGATCCCCACCGGCCCGCTCTTCCGGGGGCGCGTGGCGCGCGACCCGATGGTGGTGAGGATCGCCGGCCAGTGGGTGATGTACTACACCGAACTGTCCGGCCAGGACGGCCGGCACGTGGTGGCCTTCCGGCGCTCCGATGACCTGTTGCGCTGGAGCGAACCAGGAATCGCGTTCACCGACGCGACCACCGCCGCGACGGTATCGGTCACCGAGTCGCCCTTCGTCGTCGAGCGGGACGGCTGGTACTACCTGTTCATCGGGCCCCGCAACGGCTACGACGGCACGGACGTGTTCGCGTCCCGGAACCCGTTCTCCTTCGGTCTCGACGGTTACGCGGGCCATGTGCCCGGTCACGCGGTCGAGGTGGTCGCCGACGGACAGCAGTGGCATACGAGTGCCGCGGGCTGGTTCCACCAAGGGCTGTACCTGGCCCCCTTGCAGTGGCGGGACGCACCACCGCCCTGGCAGAGCGCCGACAACCCCGTCGCCGGCCTGGATGTCGCCGGTCGGCTGACCGTGTTCGCGCAGGACGCGAGCGACGGTTCACTGCTGCGCCGCGTCCAACTCGACCCGCAGGCCGACACATGGTCGCCGTGGGAGTCGTTCGGCGGCCCGGCCGGGGCGGTTCCCACGCTCGGCACCAATGCCGACGGCAGGCTGGAGGTGTTCTCCCTCGCCCCGGGCGGTGCCAACCTGCACCACCGGGTGCAGCGGCCGGACGGCAGCTGGCACGACTGGGAGGAGTTCGGCGGCCCGGCAGGCGCGGCCCCCGCCGTCGCCCGCGACGCCGGCGGCAGACTGGAGGCCTTCGCGCTCGGCCCGGGCGGCACGGGCATTGCCCGGCGACGGCAGGCCTCACCCGGATCGCTGGCCTGGGACGCGTGGGACGGCGCCTTCGGCGGGCCCGCGGGCGCACCGCCCGTCGTCACAGCCAACGCCGACGGTCGGTTGGAAGTCTTCGCCCTCGCACCCGGGGGCGCCGGGATCTACCACCGGTGGCAGGAGACACCGGGCGGCGCCTGGGCGCAGTGGAACCGCTTCGGCACCGCGGCCGGGACTGTGCCACGCGTGGCACGCGACGGCAGCGGCAGGCTCACCGTCGCCGCGACGGCCCCGTCCGGAGTGGCGACGTTCTCCCGGCGTCAGACCGTGCCGAGCGGAGGCTGGGACGGCTGGCAGCCGATGTTCGGCTGGACCGCCACGGCCCCGGCACTCGTCGCCGACGCCGACGGCAGGCTCGACGCCTTCGCCCTGTCTCCTGGCGGCGCACGGCTCAGCCACCGCCGGCAGGCCACCCCCGGCGGCAGCTGGGACCCTGCTGACGACTTCGGCGAGCCCGGCGTCCGGCTCGCCGCCGTGCCCACGGCCACGACCGATGCCACCGGAAGGACGCACGTCTTCGCCGTGACCGCCCAAGGGCGGATACGCACCCGGGTACAGGACCGGCCCGGCAGCGGCTGGCGCCCGTGGACCGCGTTCGGTGACCGCGCCGTCGCGCCCGTCCCGTCGGGCAGCCCCAGCTACTGAGCCTGGACTCGTACAAATGCCGCCTGGGGCCTGGAGCCTGAGTCAGCAGTGACCGTCGAGGAACGCGGTGACCGCATCGGCGAAGGCGTCCGGAGCATCGTGGTGCACGACATGACCGGCGGACAGCTCGACGCGACGGATGACGCCGGCCCGGCGGGCGACCATCTCCCGGGCGTGACCGGCTGCCAACTCGTCGCTGCGGGTCCCATGGACCAGCAGCGTGGGACAGGTCACCGATATCCAGTCGTTCCAATGATCGCCGTTGAGCGCCTTCTGGGACGCCACGGTGTCGGCGATGTCGAAGGAGAACCCCCAGCCCCGGTCCGTCCGACGGAAGGAACACTCCAGATAGGGCGCCGCCGCGCCCAGGGCCGCGGCCAGCGCCTCCCGGGACGGCGCGACGCCGGGAAGGCGTGTGGTGAACGACCAGTCGCAGTCCACGACCGCGCCGATGTCCTCGACGATCAGCGCGCTCACCCTGTCCGCGTGCCGGGCCGCGAACTGGTAGGCGTTCACCCCGCCCAGCGAATGGCCCAGCACCGCCACCGGACCGACGTCCAGATGCCGGTGAAAGGCCGCTACATCGGCTACGTAATCGCCCCGCTCGTAACGGGGAGCACGGTCGGACTCCCCGTGCCCGCGCTGGTCGAGGGCGATCACTCTCCACCGTGGAGCCAGCGCCGCGGCCAACGGAGCGAACGCCGACGCCTCGTTGTAGTGCCCGTGCAGAGCCAGCAGCGGCCTGCCGGGGCCGCCGAAGTCCAGATACGACAGTGTCCGGCCACCCACCATGAAGAATTTACGCATGGTGCGGATGGTAGGAGACGGCACTGACACGTCCCGGCCGACCAATACCGGTCGCAGTCCCCTTCCTCAGGTCAAGCGGATGCGGGCAGGTGGATGTCCAGAAGGCACACGTCATCGCCCTGTTCGTCCGGGAGGAGACGGGACAGCAGGGTGTCGAGCGAGCCACGGCCGTCCGTGGACAGTTCGGTCTCGGCGGCGCGGGCGAGGCGGGCGAGCCCCTCGTCCAGGTGTTCCCCGGGGCGTTCGACCAGGCCGTCGGTGTACAGCAGCAGATGATCGCCGGGCGCGATCCGGCACACGGCCTCGCCGAAGGAGGGCCGCAGCGTGGCGCCGAGCAGGATGCCCTCGGGCGGGGAGAGGAATTCCGCCTTCCCGTCACGCACGAGCAGGGGCGGTGGATGGCCCGCCTGGACCCAGGTCAGGCAGCGGTCGGCGGGGTCGTAGCGGCCGAGCACGAGAGTGGCGGTGGCATGGTGGTCGCGGGTGTGCAGGAGCAGGGTGTTGAGCCGGTGCAGCGCGCCGGTGAGCGACGAGCCGGTGACGACCATGCCCTTGGCCGTGAAGCGCAGCTGGGCCATCGTGGCCACCGCGTCGATGCCGTGTCCGGCCACGTCGCCGACCGCGAAGAGGACCCCGTCGCCGGGCATTTCGAGGGCGCTGTACCAGTCGCCGCCCACATTGAGGTCGTCGTGGGAGGGGAGGTAGGCGACGTCGACGCGCAGATCGCCCAGGTTCAGCGACTGCCCGGGCAGCGGCAGCAGGGCGTGCTGGAGGCGGGCGGCGACCGCACGTTCCGCCTGCAGGACGTTGCGCTGGGCCAGGGCGGCCTGCCGGGTCTCCGTCAGGGCCAGTTCGGCGGTGCGCTGCGCTGTGACGTCCTGGACGAAACCGCGCACTTCGACGGGGGTGCCGTGGGCGTCCGGCACCGCCTCGGCGACGACCCGCAGGTGCCGGACACCGCCCCGCGTCGTGATCCGTACCTGGCGGTCGACGGGCGTGCCCGCGCCCAGGAGGTCCTGGAGCGCGCGGGTGAAGTCCGGGGCGTCCTCGGGCAGGACGTCCCCGGGGAAGGCGTCGAGGGGCAGCGGGTCCGATTCCGGGTCGCGGTCGAGGACGGCGTGGACCTGGGGTGACCAGCTGATGGCGCCCGTGACGAGGTGCCAGTCCATCCAGCCGAGGTTGCCGAGCCGCTGCAGGTCGGCCAGGAGGGCCTGCTGCCGGTCGACGTCGTCGTGGCCCACCCAGGTGACCACGAGTGCGTCACCGAGCTTCACCGCACGGACGGAGTAGACGGAGCACTGCGGCAGGCCGGCGGTGACCTCCTCGTAGGTGAAGGGATCGCCCTCGTACGGCGTCCCCGTGGTGAGTGTCCGCAGGTAGCCCCGCCAGACGTCGGCGCCGGCCACGGTGGGGTAGCACTCCAGGACTCGCAGCCCGATCAGCCGGCGGCCGCGTCGGCCGGCGATGTCGACGGACTGCGGCGCGGCTGCGTCGATGCGGAAGTCCTCGACGTCACCCGCCGGTGACCGCAAGGGGGTGAGGAGGATGGCGGGGCCCGTGAGGACGTCGAAGACGGCCTGGACGAGTGCGGCCATGCCGGCTTCGGGACCTTCCGGGCGGCCCGGCCGGGCGGTCTGCCCGGCCGGTGCGCACCATCCGGACGCCTCCGGGGCCCCTGGCCTTCCGGACGGCCTGGACGGCCCGGGGACTCCGTTCAGCCGGAACGGCGCCGGGCGCACATACCCTGCGCGGAGGCTCCCGGCGCACAGCCGGGCGACGGACCGCAGCAGCTCGCGCACGTCCTCGCCGAAGGGGGCCTCCACCGTGCGCAGGACGCCGAGGGCCGCGGTGACCCTGCCGCCGGTGGTGACCGGGAGCCAGGCGCGGGTGCGCCATTTCTGCGATGGCTGTCCGATCAGGTGGTAACGCTGTGCGTCCTGTGCCGGGTCCTCCAGCCATATGGCCTCGCCGCGGCGGACGGCGTCCAGCGCGGCGATGCCGCCGACCGGCGGCACGGACCGCCACTGGGCGGCGACGGCGGCCCCGGCGCCGGCGTGCCCGGCCAGCTCCAGGGTGTCGTGCACGGTGCGGGAGAAGAGGAGTACGGCGTCGGCCCGGACCGGGGGCCCGGCCAGGTGGTCCAGCAGCCGTTCCGCGACGTCCTGTGGGCCGGTGGTACCCGTGAGCGCCCTGCTGAGGTCGCCGAGGAGCGCGGGGCGGGAGGGCGGGCGCGGCTCTGTGCCGGATTTCAGCAGCTGCCCGGCCCGGCCGGCGGCGGGGGCCGCGCCGGGGCGCGTCGATCCGGGCGGGCCCGGGGAACCCTGGTCCGGGATGCCGGGACCGTCCGTGACGCCCTGGACTGCGAGGAAGGGCGGGTGGGCGGCCGCCCGCGGGATGTCACCGAGGACGATCCAGCACTCCTCGGTCAGCGTGCGGCCGTCGGCTCGCGCCCGCCGCGTCAGCTCCTCGTGCGCTTCTGCGGCCGAGCAGCCCGACCGTGCCATCAGCAGGCCTTTGGCACGCTCCAGTATGGCCGCGGTGGACGCCTGGTGCTGCAGGCGCTCATTTTCGGCGCGTAGCGCGGCCACGACCTTGGCCAGCGCGACGACGTCGGGTGCGACACCGGAGTCCTCGTCCTTGACAGGTTCGCTCGTCACGTCACCGAGGATGTCATAGGCACCGGCCGCAGGGACCGTGCGCGCGGGCGCCGGTGACCGGACGTGCGGAGGAAGTCGCGCCCGGCTCGCGGTAACAGGGGCGGATCGGACACGAAGCATACGAACCGATGTGCCGTCACTTCCTCTGGCGAACCGCACCATTCCGGTCTCGGAGGTAACCGAAGAAGCCTCCCAAAGCCGTCTGAAGGTCAAGTTCATGGCTCATTCGGTCGGGGAGCGGCCCACCATTTTTTCTCAAGATTCATCACTTCGGGGGGAGTGCCGGCGGCGCTCCCCCCGAAGTCCCCCTGGTACGGCTCCGGCCCGAGGCTGTCGGCTACCTGAAGAGGCGGTCACCGCTGTTGGCCATGCGATGGGTGGAGCTGTGGCGGTTCACCCAGTCACGGACCAGGTTGATCGCGTTGGCGCACTGCCAGCCCTTGTCGTACTCGTGCTCTCCGGTGAAGTTGCCGTAGCCCGCGATGATGCCGTCCACCCGCGCATCGCCCAGCAGTTTGTCGACGTACCACGGATCGTTGTAGGTGGTCGTCCAGGACAGCGTGGCCGCGAGCCGCCCGGCGGCACGGTCCCCGGCGCCCTTCTTCAGTTCCGCGCACGTGTTGTAGGTGGCTTCCGTGCAGTTGCCGAATCCGTTGGCGATATTGCCGTCGCCGTAGTCCATCACCCGGCGCCCGGCCGGAAATCCGGCACCGGACCGGTCGAAGGCGCTGCGGACCTGATCGCGGGTCCCGGTCGTGGTGATCCCTTCCAGCGTGCCGAGCTTGCCTTCCAGGCTCTTCCAGCCCCTGCCGCCGACGTCCGGGGTACTGCCGCCGTGGTACTCGTAGAAACCGTAGAGCACCTGGATCCCGGCCGCCGTCAGCCTCTGCGCCTTGTCGCGCAGTCCGGCGACGCTGCACCCGCGGTTCTGCGCTTCTCCGCAGTAGTTCGGGTCCTTGATGTCCAGCCAGACCAGCGCCAGCCGACGGCCTGCCCGGGCGTTGGAGACAACGCGGTCGATCATGCTGTTGAAGCTGGGGCCCCGCCGGTTGTCACCGGCCGAGGAGCAGTCGTGGTAGGCGCGCCATTCGTTCGGATTCCACCAGGCGCAGACGTCGATCTCGATGGCGTTGGCGCCGTGACCGATTGCGGCGTCCACGCCGTCCAGGGTGTTGACCCGGTGGGCGATGGCGTAGATCGCGTGACGCTGATCGGCTGCCGCCGCCGGTGTCGTACCGAGCGCGGTGGCACCGATGATCCCGCACAGTGCCGTCATCAGCGCCAGTAACGTCCGTGGGCCGGCGCCCTGCCTGAGGTGAGTGGTCAAGAGAGGTACTCCTTCATGTGGGTGCCGCTACCCGGCAGCCACGGATCTCTGCGTGCGCACCAAATCGTTCGATGTGGCGCCTGGACCACCCGAGCCTGCGGGGTCATGCGTTCCGGCCGCCACGAAAGGCCTGAACTTCGGGACGTCGGAACGCGAAAGTGAGCGGTGACCAGGGAAGAAGCACCTGACCTGGAACGCCTGAATGGAACCCTTCCCGTCGGCGACCGGGGAGAGTCGGGCTTGCTGGCGGCCACGCGGAGCCTGATACGGTTAGCTCGGCAGTGATCCTTCGTAGAGGAGTCCAGACATGGTGGGTGACGACGACATCTCCGGGTGATACCCGGATCTGATCGACCACCGGCAGGCGCACCCTTGGCAGTGCCGCCGTTGTGGTCCTCTCGTCGTCCCCTCATTCCCTGTCTCAGGGGCAGTGCCTTCCGCAGGACGAATCCCGCACAGCGGTTTCTTCATGGAGCGGCCTGCCCTCTTTTCCTCACGAGGTCATCCCCATGTCCGACACTTCCGTCATCTGCTCCCAGCTCACCTTCTCCTGGCCCGACGACACCCCGGTCTTCGAGGGCCTGTCCTTCACTCTTGGCGCCGGCCGTACGGGCCTCGTCGCGCCCAACGGTTCCGGAAAGAGCACCCTGCTGAAGCTGATCGCCGGTGAACTGCGCCCCGCAGCCGGGGCGTTGACCGTGCACGGAACGATCGGCTATCTCCCGCAGAACCTCCCCCTGGTCGGCGAGCCGACGGTGGCCGAGGTCCTGGGTGTCGACGCGGTGGTCCGCGCCATCGACGCCGTCGAGTCCGGCGACGTGAGCGAGGAGCACTTCACGACCATCGGCGACGACTGGGACATCGAAGAGCGCACCCGCGCCCAACTCGACCGGCTCGGCCTCGGACATCTCGCCCTCGACCGGACCCTGGGCACGCTCAGCGGCGGACAGATCGTCAGCCTCGGTCTGGCGGCTCAGCTGCTCAAGCGCCCCGATGTACTCCTGCTGGACGAACCGACCAACAACCTCGACCTCGCCGCCCGCCACAAGCTCTACGACGTACTCTCGGACTGGAACGGCAGTCTGCTACTCGTCAGCCACGACCGGGCCCTGCTGGACCGCATGGAGCGCATCGCCGAACTCGACCGGGGGGAACTGCGGCTGTACGGAGGCAACTTCACCGAGTACGAGCAGGCCGTGCGAGCCGAGCGGGACGTCGCGGAGAAGAACGTACGCAACGCCGAACAGGAGCTGAAGCGGGAGAAGCGCGAGATGCAGCAGGCCCGCGAGCGGGCCGAGCGCCGCGCGAGCAACGCTGCCCGCAACCTCAAGAACGCCGGCCTGCCGCGCATCTTCGCCGGGAACATGAAGCGCGGTGCCCAGGAATCCGCCGGCCGGGCGGGCCAGACGCACGCCACCCGCGTCCACGAGGCACAGGCCCGGCTCGATGAAGCGGGACGCGCCCTGCGGGACGAGCAGCGGCTCGTCCTGGAACTGCCCGACACCGATGTCCCCGCCGGACGCACGGTGGTCCTGGGGGAGCGGATGCGGATCCGCCACGGCGAGCGAGACCTGTTCGCGGGGGACGGCGTCGACCTCACGATCCGCGGGCCCGAGCGCATCGCGCTCACCGGGCCCAACGGCGCGGGCAAGACCACGCTGTTGCGGCTGATCGCCGGTGACCTCGCCCCGGACAGCGGACACATCAAGCGTGCCGATGGGCGGATCGCCTCCCTGTCGCAGCGCCTGGATCTGCTCGACCCCGACCGCACCGTGGCCGAGAACTTCGCGGTGTTCGCCCCGCACCGGCCGGAGGCGGAGCGGATGAACCTGCTCGCGCGCTTCCTGTTCCGCGGCTCCCGAGTGCACCTGCCCGTGCGCGTACTCTCCGGTGGCGAACGCCTGCGCGCCACGCTCGCCTGTGTCCTGTGTGCCGAACCGGCCCCGCAGCTCCTGCTGTTGGACGAGCCGACGAACAACCTCGATCTGGTCGGCGCGGGCCAGCTGGAGAGCGCCCTCGCGTGCTATCGCGGCGCGATCGTGGTGGTCAGCCACGACGAGCGCTTCCTGACCCGGATCGGCATCGACCGGTGGCTGCGGGTCGCCGACGGCGAGCTGACGGAGACGGGGGCACCGCACGCCTAGCCGCACGTGCCGCCCATGCCGACGCCGAGGCGCCGCACCCGGCGGGCCCGGAACGGCGCGACGCGGCGAGAAGTGCTGGCCGCCGTCGCCCGGCATGCGGTGGAGCTGCTGAGCGGCCCGGACGTCCCCCTGCTCATCAGACCTCGGGAAGGGAGGAGTGGGGCGTCCAGGGAGAGGGTGCGGTGATGGACCAGCGTTCGTGGTCGCGCCAGGCCCCGTCGATATAGAGATAGGCGGGCGACAGGCCTTCGTAACGAAAGCCCAGGCGCTGGATCAAGGCCAAGGACGCCTTGTTCGCCGGCTGGATGTTCGCCTCCAGCCGGTGGAGCCGCAGGTCGTCGAAGGCGTGCCGCAGGGTGACGGTGAGCCCTTCGGCCATGTATCCCCGCCCGGCAGAGGGGGCGAAAGCCGCATAGCCGAGGGACGCGCCCTGGTAGCGGCCCCGGATGATCGAGTTGATGTTGACCATGCCGGCAGCCGCACCGGTCTCCTGAACGCGGATCACGAAGCCCTGGCTGGTCCCGTCGTCAAAGCGGCGCATCCACTCCTGGAACTCCGCCGCGGTCGCGGGCAGTTGCATCCACGGTGCATGGAGCTCGGCACTGGCCCTCACGAGCGAGCAGAACTCTTCCTGGTCGGCGAGGGTGAGCGGGCACAGCTCGACCCGTGATGGCATGTTGGGCATGGGCCAATGGTAGAGCGCTCCCCTTCGGTGGTGCCGTCCGGAGTGCTGTGGAAAATGCGTCCATGCAGATCAGACCCGCAAGCCTGGACGAACTGCCCCTTCCGGCTCGTGGACGACAGCAGGGTCACCCCCGGCCTACCGGCGATCCGCGAACGCGAAGCGGCTCATGGCCTGGACCGGTGGCCGCGGGTCTGCATGCGCCGGGCGGCGGTGTGACCATGCCACGTGTTGGCATGTCGCCAAGCCCTGGGGAGGTCGGCATTCCGGTTGCAAAGATCGAGCCTTCGGTGCTTATGGGTGCAGAGCCGCAAAGACCAGGATTTTATATTTATTCTTCGCGCTGCCTTTGGCGGGGGTAGTACTCGATTGAGGGTTCAGCTATTGTTTCATCGACCAATGAATCGGAGTTGAACCAGGGGGGAACGTGCAGGCCTCAACGCGTAACCGAATTGCAGCCACCTTCTCGGCTGCCGCCATGCTGGTCGGCTGTGCTGTGACTCTGGGAGCGGGCAGCGCAGTTGCCGCACCGAGTGCGGAATTCAGTGCGCACCCTATGCAGTCGGACGGGTCCCGGTCCATCTATGTCAAGCGGAACGGCAAGGTTGTCGGTGCGGGAAAGTGGATAGCCAATGGCGACATCCTGAGGGCTGAGGATCAGGAGTCCGATGGTTACTACATTACGGCCGTGCTGAGCACCGGTCGAGACGTGAACACCAAGGGGAAGCCGGCGCCTTCGAAGGCCGATGATGCCGGAAACCTGCCCGAGGACAAGACCTACACGATGTTTGTTTGCATCGGTAATGACAGTACCGGCCTGCATTGCTCGGGAAATTACTCCGTAAGGTCGTGAGTGCAGGGTTCGTACCCTTCGGCCGTGGTTGCCCCGGCCTTGTACGAGACTCCGGAAAGCCGCCGCCGGCCTGAGCGGGCCGGGCGGCGAAGCCATTGCGGTCCGCTGCCGCGGACGCGTGTACCTGTCCCGACTGGACGAACAAGTCCTCGGGTAAGGGAACCGCCAAGGGCGCCACAGCCAAGCTCCGGAGCGGCCCCGGCGAAGACTGCTTCATTCGCTACGAGATCGGTAACGGGAATCTGTCCGACGGCGGTTCCGTCCACCCGGACAACAAGTGCTGACCTGAGAATGCCTCCGTGCCATCGGGCCGTTCGGTCCGGCCCGGCCGTGGGGCGGGAGGTCGAAGCCGACCTCCGCTCCGCCGCCGTCCGCCGTGGTCGCGAAGACGGTTCCGGCGTCGGCGGCGATGATGTCGTGCACGATGGCCAGACCGAGACCGGAGCCGGGCGTCGCCTGGGTCCGGGGGCCACGGTAGAAGCGGTCGAAGACGGCGTGCCGCTCGCCGGGCGCGATGCCCGGGCCCTGGTCCCGTACGGTCAGCCTGCCGCCGCCGATGTGCACGGCGACCGGGGTGCCCTCGGGGCTGAACTTCACCGCGTTGCTCAGCAGGTTGTCGATACACCTCTGGAGGGCGCGCGGCCGGGCGTGCACCGGCACCGGCGGGTTCGTGTCGTCCTCGATGACGAGGACGACGCGCCCGGTCCGCAGGCGGAAGCGCTGCGCGCTGTCCTCCGCGGCGACGGCCAGATCGACGGCCTCGGGCTCCTCTTCCGTATGGCGGTCGGTGGCCAGCTCGACGAGCTCGCGGACCAGATCGTCGAGGGCGGCGGTCTCGGTGACCAGGGTGGTGAGGATCTGCTCCTCGTCCTCGGGGGCGAGCCTGCCGCGCGCCCGCTGGAGCAGCTCGGCGCTCCCGCGCACCGAGGTGAGCGGCGTGCGCAGTTCGTGGCTGGCGTCCTGGACCAGTTGCTGCTGCTGGGCGCGGGAGCGGCGCAGCGCGGCGAGCATGTGCGCGAAGCTGTGGGTCAGCTGGCCGATCTCGTCGGAACCGGCGGGCGGCAGCGGCGTGGTGAGGTCCTGCGTGGTGGTGATGCGCCGGGTGGCGCCGGCCAGCCGGCGGACCGGCCGCAGGATCCGGCCCAGAACGAGCCAGCCGAGGAGTGCCGCGAAGCCGATGGCGGCCGCCGTGGCCCAGGAGATCCGCCACAGGGACTGGTGGTCGACGCGCGCGGCGCCCTCGTAGCTCTGGCCGACCATGACCGCCCCGCCGCCGGGCAACGGCCTGGTCAGGGTGCCGTACTCGGTACCGGAGACGACGATGTCCGCGCGGCTCTCGCCCTTGCCCGTACGGGCCACGCGCAGCGCGCCCGGTGAGACCGGCAGGGCGTCACGGCCGGGCGCCAGCGGCCTGACCGTCCCCTGGGCGGACACGACCTGCTCGGTCATGTCCGGCCGGGCGGGCGGGGTCAGACCGGCGGCGAGGAGGGTGACGACGATGTTCGTACGGTCGTCGAGGCCCCGCTCCAGCTCGTCGGCGACCAGGTCGCTCACGCCCCGGTACGACAGGAAGGCGGCGAGGGAGATGGCGAGCGCCGCGGCCACGGCGACCACGGCGGTGATCTTCGTTCGGAGCATCACACGGGCCGGATCGTGTAGCCGACGTTGCGGACGGTGTGGATCAGCCGGGGCTCGCCGCCCTGCTCGGTCTTCTGGCGCAGATAGCCGATGTAGACGTCGAGGGAACGGGACGTGGTGTCGAAGTCGTAGCCCCAGATGCGCTCGTACATCTGCGACCGGGTGAGGACCACGCCCACGTGGCACAGCAACAGTTCCAGCACGTCGAACTCGGTCTTCGTCAGGTCCAGCCGCCGCTCCCCGCGGAACGCCTGCCGGGACGCGGGGTCCAGGGCGAGGTCCGCGACCGTCAACGCCCCGCTGTCCTCCACCGGCTCGGTGCGCCGCAGCAGTGCGCGGATGCGGGCGAAGAGCTCCTCCGTCGCGAACGGCTTGGCCAGATAGTCGTCGGCACCCGCGTCGAGTCCCGCGACCCGGTCGCCGACCTCGTGCCGGGCGGTCAGCACCAGGACGGGCAGCCGGTCGCCGCGCCTGCGCAGCATCCGGCACAGACCGAGGCCGTCGAGGCCCGGCATGACCACGTCCACCACCGCCAGATCGGGCCGCTCCTGTTCCAGGAGGCCGAGGGCCTCCAGGCCGTCGGAGGCCGGCAGCACCCGGTAGCCCTCGAAGCGCAGCAGCTGGTCCAGGGTGCTGCGCACTCCCGGATCGTCCTCGACGACGAGCACCGTCCGCCGGTGCCCCACTTCTTCAGTCATGTGATCATCTTCGTCGGTGGCGAAAACGGGGTGAAACCGGGGCGGAATCAAGTGCCGTCAGTCACGGACCGGAGAGACGGTGATCGGCGGGAGGGCGCGCAGGCAGGAGGTGTCGCCCGGCGAGCCGGTGCGGAGGAAGTGCGAGGAGACGCCGGTGACGCAGCGGCTCAGCTCCAGCTCGGGCACGTGTCCCATGTTGCGGGCCGAGAGGAACCGGCTGTCGCGGAACTGCTCGGCGGCCTTCTTCCCGCTCGCGTCGGGCGTGTTGGCGTCGAGGTCGCCGGAGAGCACGAGCACCGGGACGTCCGGCAGTTCGGGCCGCGTGGGCTGCGGGTCAGGGGTGTTCTCGCGCGGCCAGCCGATGCACACGTCCCCGGCGTCCGTGGTGCCCTCGGTGAAGCCCTTGGCGCTGAACGCCCCGTGCTCACCGGGGCGTACGGCGGCCAGCGCGGCGTTGTACTGGCGCCACCGCACGGCCGGCGACGCGTCCTTCGACCAGGCCTTGCGGTAGTCGTTGCAGGTGACCGCGATGTACGGCGCCTGGTCCACCGTGCTGCCCGTCCTCCCCTCCTCCTGGACCAGCTTCCGCAGCGGCGCGGCGTCGCCCTCGACGAAGCGGTTGAGGGCATGGGGCAGCCGGCCGAGCGGCGAGGGCTTGTCGGGCTCGAATCCGACCTGGCTGCTGGCTGCCTCGAACATCAGGTTGGCGAGCTTGTCCTCGGTGAACTGCTTCTTGTAGACGCCGTGATCAGTGGTGATCGGCACGGTGAGGGGCCGGTCCCGCAGGCGCGCGGCCGTGGTGGCCAGATCCTTCACGGCCTGCTTGCCGTCACACGCGACGGGGATGCTGCGCTCGCACACCCGGCGCAGGTTCAACGAGACCGCCTGGGCGCTGGGCCGCGCCAGCGGATCGAGCCGGAGCGGGTAGGCGCCGGACAGGACGATGGACCGCACGCGCTCGGGGTGGCGGGAGGCGTACACAGGCATCAGGTACGTCCCGTAGGACAGCCCGTACAGGCTGAGCTTCCGCACGCCGAGACGGCTGCGGATCGCGTCGATGTCGTCGGCGGTGGCCGCCGAGGTGTAACCGGCGGCCTTGGGGCCGAGGTTCTCGGCGCACCGTTCGACGGCGGCCCGCTGCTGGGCCCGTGTGCCGAAGCGGTATGCGGCGTCGGTGACCCCGCAGGGGACCGGCTGCGACTCGCCGGTGCCGCGCGGGTCGACGAGCAGCAGGTCGTGGTCCTTCAGCAGGCTCTCCAGACCCCAGGCGAACGCCTCGGCCTTGTCGATCGAGGTCTCTCCCGGCCCGCCCGGGTTGACGGCGACGGTGCCCTTGGCGGGACCGGGCGCGGTGTGGCGTACGACCGCGTAGCTCACCTCGACCGCGCCGAGGTCCGGCTTCCCCGCGACGAGCGGGCGGTCCAGCCGGCCGCAGTCGACCCGGTGCCCGCCCACGGTCGGACACCAGGCGGGTGCCACCGTGGCCGTGGGACCGCTCACGGGCGCGGAGGCGGTGGCGGTCGCCGTCGGCAGCACCGGGGCCAGCGCCGCCGCCATGCTCACAGCCAGACCCGCGCGCCGCGCCGTGCTCTTGTACGTCATTTGCCTTCTCCTCTGCCATGCGTTCCTCAGGTGCGGGCACCACGTTGCCGGGCGGACTTCGCAGACACGGCAGAGCGACGGCAAAAGCCGGTAAGAAACGGAGCGGTGCGGGAGGCGCCGCCGGCCGGTAGTGGGACGTCAACTGCCGTACGGAATAACGGTGTGCCAGGCTGGCGGTGGAGAACTTGCGGGTGCGTCCACGCATCCGGGACCTGAGAGCGTTGGACCGGGCGGGAGCGATGACGGTGGCGATGCGGGCGGTTCCGCTGGCGGGCGGACCAGTGGAGATACGGGGCGCGCTGGACCTGGAGACGACACAGACGGGGGTCATGCCGCGCCGGTTGCCGGCGTGGACCAAGGAGCAGTACCAGGACCCGTCGGTCCACGGGGTGACCCTGATGCCTTCGGGGGTGCGGCTGGTGTTCCGCACGGACGCGCGTGAGGTGGAGTTCGACGTACTCACCTCCACGGGACAGCTCGACACCGATCCCCGGCCCCGCCCGACCGGGATGCTGGAACTGCTGGTGGACGGTTCCCCGGCCGGGCGTCGCCAAGCGCCGGTGGGCAACGTGGTGCGGATGGCGGGCCCCGGGGCCGTGCAGCGAGTGATCCCGGGCGAGCCGGGGACCGTACGGTTCGCAGGGCTGCCGGCCGGCATGAAGAAGGTCGAGCTGTGGCTGCCGCAGCAGACCCCCACGGAACTGGTGGCGCTGCGGGCTGACGGCGAGGTGCTGGCGCCGTTGCCGGACGGGCGGCGCCGATGGGTGCACCACGGCAGTTCCATCAGCCACTGCCTCGAGGCCGACGGGCCGACCGGCACGTGGCCGGTGGTGGCGGCCGCGCTCGGGGGAGTGGAGGTGATCAACCTCAGTCAGGCGGGTAACGCGGTGCTGGACCCGTATGTCGCCCGGACGATCCGCGACATGCCCGCTGACCTGATCAGCCTCAAGGCGGGCATCAACATCGTGGGCCTGGCCGCCTTCCGGCTGCGGACGTTCGGCCCTGCGGTGCACGGGTTCCTGGATACGATCCGGGACGGGCACCCGGACACCCCGCTGCTGCTGATGTCCCCGGTGAGCTGTCCGGCCCTCGAGGAGGCTCCCGGCCCGACCGCGGTGGGCCCGGACGGGAAGCTCACAGCCCTGGGCGACCCGGCCGATGTGGCCGGTGGGGCGCTGTCGTTGACGGTGGTCCGTGCCGAGCTGACCCGGATCGTGGCGGCCCGGCAGGCCTACGATCCCCACCTCCACTACCTCGATGGACGCGAACTGCTGGGCCCGGACGAGGCGGATGACCTGCCCGACGGCCTTCACCCCACCGCTGCCGCATACCGCCGGATGGGCAAGCGTTTCGCAGCCCGCGCCTTCGCGGACGACGGGCCCTTCTTCGCCGAATGACCAGGGCAGAGGGGCGTTCCTGGAGCGGTCGGTCCGGGCAAGAAGGAGTCGGCCGACCGCTGGCGTGCATTAGCAGTGGTCGACGGGTTCGGCCGCGGTGAGTCCGTACGACGCCCTGGCGTCCAGCAGCAGTGGCACCAGGGACCGCAGGGACTGGCGCAGCGGGACCAGCACGCCGCCCGCGCGTGACGGAGTGGTTTTGACGCCGTGCAGGGCGAGTTCGTCCCGCGTGTCCGCGTACTGCTCGGCGGTGAGCCGGTAGGCGCAGGGCGGGTCGGGCAGGGTCCGGCCGGGGGGTGCGGGGTCGTTGTCGGCGCCGCCGAGGTGGACCGGGCCCCGGTCGGCGAGGCCTTTGACGCGCGCCGCGGCCGTGGCCGCTGTGATGTGCCGGCGTCGTTCGTCCGCGAAGGCGAACATCCCGTCGAGCGCGACGTGATGGGAACGTACCCGACGCCGGTTGTTCAGGGCCGGGTCCGCTTTCTCGGCGTCCGTCCTCGCATCGACGCGGCTCTCGATGAGCAGACCGATCGCGTGCTTGATGCCGGAGGTGTTGCGCAGGATGCGCTCCTGTCCGTCGCCGGCAACCTGTTTGACGGGGTCGCCGGTGGCGGGGTCGGTCCAGATGCCGTAGGTGCCGGTGCTGTGCCCGGCCTCGTAGGCGGTGGGACGCACGTAGTCCGCCGAGAGGGCCTGCGCCTCCCGGTGCACGCGGGGGTCGGTGTTGAGGTTGCGGGGCCAGAGGTCGAACAGGTCCTTGTCGTAGTACGGCGGGGTGGCGCCGTACTCGTGCAGGTCGTAGACGACGTCGGGCCGGTGGTCCCGGATGACGGCGGCCAGGGCGCGGCTCTCGGCGGACTTGAGGGCGATGTGGTCGCGGTTGATGTCGACGCCGTCCGCGTTGGTACGCGTGTGTGCGGCGCGGCCGTCGGGGTTGACCGTGGGGACGACCAGGACGGTGGTACGTGCGAGGAAGCGCAGCGTGGCCTTGTCCCTGGCGTGGGCGAGGTCGCGGATGCGGATGAGGCAGGCTTCCCGGCCGGCGGGTTCGTCGCCGTGCTGGCTGCAGGCGAGAAGGAGGGTTTCGGCGGTGCGGTGGGCGGGGCCGATCCTGACCAGTCGGAGCGGTCGGCCCTGACCGGTGGTGCCGATGCGGCGGACGGCGACGTGTTCGCTCGACCGGTCGAGGGCGGCCAGGAGGCGCTGTTCCTCGGCCTGGGTGGTCCAGCGGGTTCCGTTGCTGAGCTCGAAGCCGGTGCGGTGCGGGGTGCGGGCGGCCTGGGCCGGTGTCGGGACCGTTGTCAGGGCGAGTGCGGCGGTGATGAGGCCGACGGCGAGGGCGCGGACGCGGGCCGTCATCGGCGGGCGCCTTGGGGGCAAGGGTGGCCGCCCGGCCGAAGGGGGCGGCATACGGCCGCTGTGACGAGCGATCTGTACGTCATACGGGTGCTGCGCGCGTATCCCCATGGGGCGGAAGGTACCCCGGCCTACTCCTGCGCAACAGAGCGCCGAACGTGCGGTCCCCATTGCGCTCTTCGTCCGCTCGCGGCAGGGGACGGGGCGGGGTCCCGCACGTGGCTGTGAGCGGCAAGGGCCCGGCGGAGGCCTGTGGTTACGGGGCGTCAGCTGTTGCGCTACGACACGGCAGGGCACAAGGATCAGCCCGGTACATTTCCGCTCTCTCGGGAGTCTTCATGAAAAGACGTATGTTCCTCACCGGCGCCCTGCTGGGTGCCGCCGGGCTCGCCGCTGTGCCGGTCGGCGCTTCGGCTGCCCCGGTGACGGTGAGTTCCCTGGACGGCCTCCAGAAGGCGATCGACCGCGCGATGCCCGGTGATCGCATAGTCGTGGCCGACGGCACGTACACCGTCCCGTCAGGGGGTGCCCTGCGTATCTCGGGGAAGCACGGCACCGGCGACGCGCCGATCAGCATCGTCGCGGAATCCCGCGGAGGTGTGGTGCTGCGGGGCGAGCGCGGTTTCGTCTTCAGCAATGCGAGCCATGTCACGGTCAGCGGTTTCGCCTTCCGGCAGAGCAGCACGCTGGAGATTCCGGGGAACTCGTCGAATATCCGGCTGACGCGCAATGATTTCCGGTTCGCCGAGGTGAGCGGCCTCGACTGGGTCGTCGTGCGGGGCAACGACGTCAAGATCGACCGGAACCATTTCCACGACAGGACCACCGAGGGCATTTTCGTCGTTCTCGACGGCCCCGACGAGAAGACCGTGGCTCAGAACCTGCACCTCTTCAAGAACCACTTCTCCGGTCACAGCTTCAGCGGCGACAACGGCGGAGAGGCGGTCCGGCTCGGCGACAGCGCCCGGGCCCTGCTCAGCGCCGGCGCGATCGTGGAGTACAACCTGTTCGAGAAGTGCGACGGAGACCCCGAGGCCGTCTCGGTGAAGACGTCGGACAACACCGTCCAGTACAACACCGTTCGCAACAGCCGTGGCGGCATCGTGCTCAGGCACGGCAACAGCTCCACCGTGCAGGGCAACTACCTGCTCGGCGGCACGGAAGGCGTGCGGGTCTACGGCAACGACCATCTGGTCGTCAACAATTACCTCGGCGGCCTGTCGGGGCGGGCCCTGGTGATCGGCAGCGGCACCGTCCGCGACCACCACCCCGGCGAGTCGAAGGCCGAGAGGCGGGGCAACGACGCCTGCGACCGTGCGGTGATCGTGCACAACACGCTGGTCGGCAACAAGGGGACGCTCTCGGGCGAGGGCCGTGACCACGCGCCCCAGGATGTGGTCATCGCCGACAACCTCCTGGTCGGCAGCGTCGGCAGCCTGGTCGCGATGGGGAAGAGCACCCGTTTCACCTGGCAGGGCAACATCCTGTGGGGCGCGGCGGCCAACGGCACCATCCCCACCGGCGGATACCGCCGGGTCGACCCGCTGCTCCGGCAGGAACCCGACGGGGTGTTCCGGCTGTCGGCGGGCAGCCCCGCGATCGGAGCGGCGACGCTGAAGAGCACGTCCGTCGCCGAGGACATCGACGGTCACCCGCGCGGCAGCGCCCGTGACGTCGGCGCGGACCAGTACGCGACGTCGGCCCCGGTCCGCCGCCCCCTCGTGGCTGCGGACGTGGGCATGAACGCCTCGTAGCGGGTGGCCGGGCGGCGGGGCGCCGGCCGGCCCTTGCCGCGGGTGACGGTGGTCACAGTGCTTGAGTAGGCCCCCGGGCCATGGGCGTGGGCACGCAATCCCGGCTCATGGCCCGGAGGCCTCGGCTTCCGCACGGCCCGACCGGCCCTCGTGCCGCCCGTGACCGGCGAGGCCCGTGCTACTCGATGGCATGATCGGACTCTGACAAGCGTCCTCATCGCCCATACTTCACCGGAAAGCCACGCCAACCGGTACGAAGAGTTATCTCTCCGGCCAACACCTAACAAATCGGTCAAACAATTGATACCTATAGTAACGCGGGTGTTTTCGCGAATAGACTGCAGAACCAAGCTCGCCGCGTGGCGTCAACCACGGGCGATCCTCTGGGCCACGGTCGGTGTGGTGGCCCTCGGTTTCCTCATCGCGCTGGAGATCGCCGCGCGTCGCTACGGTGGTGTGCCGGGGCCGATGGTCACCCAGGTGCGCGAGGTGATATTCGCCCCCAAGCCGGGGCCGCTGTATGCCGGTATGGCGTTGATGATGGTGGCGCTCACCTGGCGGCAGCGGTTCATCGCGGCCGGTGCCGCGATCGGCATCGACGTCGTCTTCGTGCTGGTGCGGTGGGCGGTCGACGCCAAGACGCCCGACGGTCACTTCTTCGGCAACGGCGCGTTGTGGGTGATGCTGGGCTGTGCCGTCATCGCCGTCACGCGCCGCACCGGCCGGGACCGCGTCCTGCTGCTGAAGGCCGTCGGCCTGGGCCTGCTCCTGGTGGCCGGCCGCAAGACCGGCGACACCTGGCTGCTCATCACGGCGAAGACCCGCCCGGAGGTGCTCGACCCCTACCTGGCGACCGCCGATCACGCGCTGGGCAACCCGTCGTGGCTGGCAGGCCGGATCCTCGAGGCCACCGGCCCGATCGGCACCCATCTCCTCGACCTGGTCTACGCGCAACTCGCGGTGGCCGCGGTCGTCGTCGCGCTGTACCAGCTGCGCAACGTGGCGGCCGAGCGCCGCTTCCCGAGCCATCATCTGGTGCGCACCTTCCTGGTGATCGGCCTCCTCGGCCCGGCCATCTACATGGTCTTCCCGGTGGTCGGACCGATCTTCGCCTACGGCCCGGGCACCTCCGGCACCGGCGGCGTGCAATGGGCAGTGGCCGACCTGTGGCCGCACACGCCGCCGCCGATCACTGCCCCGCACCCGGTGCCCTACGACGGGACCACCCCGCGGAACTGCATGCCGAGCCTGCACACCGCGTGGGCTGTCGCGATCTTCATTCACTCCCGTAAGGGCCCACGCGTGCTGCGCTACGCGGGCACGTTCTGGCTGATCGCCACGCTCGGCGCGACGCTGGGATTCGGCTACCACTACGGCGTGGATCTCGTGGCCGGCGTGGTCTTCGCGCTCACGATCGAAGCAGCGCTGCGCTCGCAGGAACGTGGCTGGGACCGGTCGGGAATCCAGCTGGTCGCCTACGGCGTCACGGTCTTCGGTGCACTTCTGGTGTGCTACCGCTATCTGCCGATGGAGATGGCCACGCATCCGTGGGTGTTCGGACCGCTTCTCGTTCTGGCGTTGGCCTCAGTGATCTACGGCTACGTACGCACCACCAGGCTGTGGGTGCCGAAGGCCGCACCGGTGCGGCAGCCCGAGCCGCAACTCGAACTGGTGTGAGGCAGGTCGCGCACCAAGCGCGCGGACGCGGAGAGGTCGAATGCGATATCCAAAAATGAATGCGCGTCCGTTTCTCTCTGCACTGGCGTGCGAGCCTTTCTTTCTCGCGAGAAGCAGGAAATCACCCTGGTATCACCCGTAGTCGCCGATGATGTTGCTCGGATTTATGGAGAGTCCAATTCCCGACAAGGGTTGCGGTCCTTGTCGGGGGTGTGGCTAGTATGTTCATACGTTCAACGCCCTGGCTCGCGTATCCAATAGCGCGAGTTTCGCCGATTCGGGGCTCGAGTACGTGGTCCCCCAAATCGGTCAGGGTGACGGATTCACCGACTCTGAGGAGACGTCATGAAGAAGGCGTACGAAGCCCCGACGCTCGTCCAGCTCGGCACCTTCCGCAAGAAGACGGGACTCCTGCGGTCCAGCGGTAACGACCGTCTGATCCTCAGCAAGAACTGAGGCGCCGGTAGGCAGATTCGACGCCATGCCACCGTCCTCTGAGACGGGGGGAGTGGGCCCCGGTGACGCGCACTTCGTGGTCCTGCCGGACTGCGCGGACGCGCTCGCCGCGGCCCGCTCCTTCCCCCGAACCGGCTCCCGAACCCTCGATCACGCCTCGGGGCGCCCCTGGCTGATCGGCCGGTGGAGCGACCAGGAGATCGTCACGGCCCGTGCGGGCCGGGCCGCGATCGCGGTCGTGGGCTGCTGCCCGGTCCGGCCCGCCGAGCTGGAGCGACACGCGGCCCGCATGCGCGACCTCACCGAACTCGACACGCTGGCCCGGCGCTTGCCCGGCAGCTTCCACCTCGTGGCCACGCTCGACGGCCGGTTGCGCGTGCAGGGGACGGCGTCCGGTCTGCGCCTGGTCTTCCACGCCGTGGTCGGCGGCGTCCGGACGGCCGCGACCCGGGCCGATGTCCTCGCCGCCGCGATCGGCTCCGGGCTGGACGAGGAACAGCTCGCCGCCCGGCTGATGTGGCCCGTCCCCTACCCGCTGTCCGAGACCTCCCTGTGGCGCGACGTCACCGCCGTCCCCCCGGAGGAAGCGCTGGTCATCGCCCCTGACGGGCGGACGGTCAGGCGGTCGCGCTGGTGGACGCCGCCCGAACCGACACGGTCCCTGGCCGAGGGGGCCCCTCGGGCGCGGCAGGCGCTGTCGGAGGCCGTCCGGGCCCGTACGGACGATGGCGGAGTGGTCAGCTGCGACCTCTCCGGCGGTCTCGACTCGACCTCGGTCTGCTTCCTGGCGGCCGCCTCACCCGCCCGCGTGGTGGCCAGCACCTGGCCGGGCCGCGATCCCGCGGACACCGACCTGTACTGGGCCCGGAAGGCCGCCGGCTTCCTCCCGGACGTCGAGCACGTCGTCTGGGACCCCGACGAAGCCCCGCTGGTCTACACCGACTTGCTCGGCATCGACGACCTCATGGACGAACCGTCCATCGGGGTGATGGACCGGGCACGGGCCCTGCACCATCTTCCCGGGCTCGCCCGGCGCGGCAGCCGGCTGCATCTGACGGGCATCGGCGGTGACCACGTGGCCTGGTGCTCCGAGGCGTACTACCACCGCCTCATACGCACCCGTCCGCTGTTCGCCCTGCGGCAGCTGCGCGGTTTCAGAACCCTGTTCCAATGGCCGCTCCTCGACACCGCACGGGTCCTGACCGACTCCCGCCCGTACGGCCGGTGGCTCGCTTCCTCCGCCAACCGGTTGCGCGACCCGCTGCCGCCCGGAGCCAGTGGAGCCCTGGGCTGGGGAACGCCGCCGCGCCTGTTCGACTGGGTCACCCCCGAGGCGGCACACACGGTGACGCGTGTCCTGCGCGCGGCCGCCCGGGAGGCCGAGCCACTGCACCCCGACCGCGGCATGCACGGTGACCTGGAACAGATCCGGCTCTGCACGCGGATCGTCCGCCAGTGGGACAGGATGGCCGCCCGGGCGGGGGTGCCGATGGCCTCACCGTTCTTCGACGACCGGGTGATCGAGGAATGCCTGGCGGTCGATCCCGCCGAGCGCGTCACTCCCTGGACGTACAAGCCCCTGCTGGCCACCGCCATGCGCGGCGTCGTCCCGGACGTGTGCCTGGAGCGTTCCAACAAGGCACATGCCTCGATGGACGCCTCCAATGGGCTGCGCGAGCACCGGGGCGATCTGATGGCTCTGTGGGAGGACTCGCACCTGGCCCGCAGGGGGCTGGTGGACGCCGCCGCTCTGCGGGCGCTGGCTCAGAGGCCTTCGACGCCGGGGCTCCAGGACGCCATCCTCTATTCCACGATCGCCTGCGAAGTATGGCTGCGGAATCTTCCGCAGCAGAAAGCCCTCGGTTTCTGACGGGACGGAACCTCTCCCCGGTGCCCCGTGGAAACCGTGCCTCGTGGAAACCGTGCCTCGCGGAAAGGGAAACGCTTCATGGCAGTGCGCTTCGCCAAGGATGTCTCCACTGCGAAGACCGATTACGGCACGGTCCTGCTCGATCAGCGCAGCGGCCAGTACTGGGAACTCAACCCCACCGGCACCCTGGTGGTACAGACCCTGATGGACGGGGGTGGCGAGACGGACGCGGTCGACGCGGTCGTCGTGGAATTCGCGGTCGACCGGCCCCGGGCCGCCCAGGACGTCTCCGCCCTGATCGAGCAGTTGCGGCAGGCGGGGCTGGTCGTCCTGTGACCACTCCGAGCGCTTTGCACCGGCCGACCGGTGTTCCTCTCGGACGGCGGCTGGCGGCCCGGCTCGTTCTGCTGGCGGCCTTCGCCCTCTCCCTCCTGCCACCGCGCCGGATCCGGACCGTGCTGTGCCTCGTGCGCCGCGGGGCCGTACCGGCCTCCGCCGCGCGGGCGAGGTCCGCGCGGGAGGCGGTCTGCGCGGTCAGCCTGTTCTGCGCCGGCCCGCGCGGCTGCCTCCCGCGCTCCTTGGCCACCGCCCTGCTCTGCCGCCTGCGGGGCACCTGGCCGACCTGGTGCACCGGAGTGCGCGTGGTGCCCCCCTTCACCGCGCACGCCTGGGTCGAGATCGACGGCCACTTGGTCGACGAGGGCGTACCGGACGACTACTTCAGCCGCCTCATCACCGTGCCGCCCCAGGAACGGGCGGCCCCGTGACGAACCCCGGGAGCGAAGGTGGACAGGAAGACACGGCACGAGGGCGACCGTTCCGCACGGGGCGCCGTCGTCACCATGTTCCGGCTCACCGCCGGCCACCGCTCCTCCATGGCCGTCGCCACCGTGCTCACCCTCGTGGGATCCGTCCTGGGGCTCGCCCAGCCGCTGCTCGCCAAGAAGATCGTGGACGCGACGGGAAGCGGCCGTATCGCCTGGCCGCTGCTGTTCCTGGCCTGCCTCTTCCTCGCCGAGGCGGTGACAGGCGCGGTGGGCCGCTTCGTCCTGGAACGCATGGGGGAGCGGATCGTCCGCGGACTCCGGCGCGGTCTGGTGAGTCATCTGCTGCGCCTGGAGATGCGGGAGTACGACAAGCACCGCACCGGTGACCTCATCTCCCGGGTCACCACCGACACCACCCTGCTGCGCGAGGTCGTCTCCCAGGCGCTGGTCGACCTGGTGACGGGCGCCCTCGTCGCCGTGGGAGCCGTCGCCCTGATGATCTGGATCGACCCCCTGTTGCTGCTCCTGGTGACGCTGACCGTCGTCACGGCAGCAGCGGTCGTCACCTCCCTGCTGGCCGGTATACGCGCCGCCGCCGAGCGCATGCAGCACGCCGTGGGGGAGATCGCCGCCGACCTCGAACGGGCCCTCGGCGCCCTGCCCATGGTGCGGGTCCACCGCGCCGAGGAGCGGGAAGCGGCGCGCATCGGACGATGTGTCGACACGGCCTACGAAGCGGGGGTCCGGACCGCGCGACTGGCATCGGTGATGAGTCCGGCCGTCGAACTCGCCGTGCACGGCTCCTTCCTGCTCGTTCTGGTCATCGGGGGCATGCGGGTCAACGGCCACGCCAACTCCCTCGGCGACCTGGTGGCCTTCCTGCTCTACGCCACCTACCTGGTGGTGCCCCTCTCGTCGGTCTTCCGCGCCATCGGCCTGATCCAACGGGGGATGGGCGCCTTCCAGCGCATCGAGGAAGCACTGGCGCTCCGGACGGAACCCACCGGGCCCGCGCGAGCGGAATCCGCGGACCCCGTGCAGGAGAAGCCGGCGCCGGCACTCGCGCCCCCGGACGGTCACGCCGAGGGCGCGTCCGCACGCCGGGCCACGCACCCGCGGACTCCGTCGAGGAAGGCACCGCCGCGCGACGGCGGCGAGGAACCCGCCCTCGCCCTGGAAGACGTGTGGTTCGGCTACGACCCGGGCCGCCCGGTCCTGCGAGGCGTCTCCCTGAGCGTGCCGCACCGGCAGCAGGTCGCCCTGGTCGGCTGCTCGGGCGCCGGCAAAAGCACGATCTTCGCCCTGGCCGCACGCTTCTACGAAACGGACTCCGGAACACTGCTCTTCGACGGCCGGCCGGCAGCCGAACTGAGCCGCGCGCAATGCCGGGCCCGCATCGCCGTCGTCGACCAGAACACCCACGTCGTCCACGGCTCGCTCCAGGACAACCTCACCTACGCCGCCCCTACGGCGAGCCCGGCCGATGTGCGGCGCGTCATCGAACTCACCAACCTCCACCAAGTGGTCGACCGCCTCCCCGGCGGGCTGTCCGGCATGCTGGGCGAGAGGGGAAACACACTCTCGGCCGGGGAGCGGCAGCGCGTCGCCCTGGCCCGGGCGCTCCTCACCCGGCCCTCGCTGCTCCTGCTGGACGAACCCACCTCACACCTCGACGCCATCAACGAGGCCGCGCTGAGCCGCGTGCTGAAGGACATCACCCAGGAATGCGCGCTCCTGGTGATCGCGCACCGTCTGTCCACTGTCCAGCACGCCGACCGGATCGTCGTCCTCGACGCCGGCCACGTCATCGCCGGCGGCCGGCACGAGGAACTCCTCGCCCGGAGTGCCACCTACCGCGAGCTGGCCGCCGGGCAAGCCCTGCGCACCACCGCCACGGGCTCGGCCGGTCAGCTGCCCGCCCGCTGAGAGGCGCGCCGCGCCGCACGCGCGGATCGAAGCGGATCGCAGCAGGCGTGGCCGGGCACGGCTCGGGTACGCGCCGTGACACGACCGCGAAAGGCAGGTGACGACGATGAGCACGCAGGACGAGACTTCCGAGGCGGTACGGGCGAAGGCTGCCCGCACGACGGGGCAGCTGTCCGGGACTGCCCATACGCTGGGAGAGAGGCTCCAGAACGGTATGCCGGAGCCGGTCCGCGAGAAGGCGTACCAGGTGGCGGAAACCGTACGCGGGAAGCGCGGTCTGCTCACGGTCGCCGGGCTGGGCGCGCTCGCCCTCACGTTGGTAGCCGCCCGCCGCAGGAGGTGCTGATGAAAGCGTCAAAGGTTGCCTACAAGCCGGTCGGCATGCTGCTCGGTGCCGTCAGCGGGGCAGTGGCCGGCGCGGTCTTCAAACAGGTGTGGACGGTCGTCGGGCACGACGCAGACGCCCCTGACGCCACGGACCAGGACCGCGGCTGGCAGGAGATCCTGATCGCCGCCGCCCTTCAGGGCGCGATCTTCGCAGTGGTCAAAGCGGCTGTCGACCGTAGTGGCGCCACCGCTGTGCACCGCCTGACCGGAACCTGGCCGGGCTGACGGCCTCGGCAGGGCGCCGAGCAGCTCACGACGGGCTGAGCGCGTCGGGAAGCCCCGACATCTGTCCGAGGATCCCTGGGTAGGGATGGCGAGCGGGCCCGGCCCACGGCTCGCTCACCCCGAAAGGAGGCTCGGATGACGCAGCGCCCGGGAGGGGATCCGCTCCCGATGCGGCCGGCGGTACAGGAGACGTACGGGCCGGTCGACCTCGGCGCGACACCCCTGTTCGGCGGCGGGTTCATCAACTTCGGCCACTGGGACGGCATTGACCTGGACCGCGTCCCGACCGAGCACGACCGGATCCGCAGCCAGCAGGCCCTCTACCACCGGGTGCTGGCCACGTTGGCGCCCACCGAGGGACTGCGCGCCGTGGAGGTCGGCTGCGGGCTGGGCACGGGGTGCGCCATGGCGCTCCAGGAGTACGGCTTCGCGCAGGTGACCGGGATGGACATCCACCCGCAGCAGCTCGACCGGGCCCGCAGCGCCCATGCGGATCTGCCGGCCGACCAGGCCGGCCGGCTGCGCTTCGTCCAGGGCGCGGCGGAAGGCATGCCGTTCGGCGACGCCGAGTTCGACTGCCTGTACAGCGTCGAAGCCGCTCAGCACTTCCGCGATCCGGAGGCGTTCGCGAAGGAGACCGCTCGGGTCCTGAAGCCCGGCGGCCGCGCCACCGTCGCCAGCTTCTTCGTTCCCGACGCGGATCCGGCCCGGCCCGAGCAGCTGGCCGCCCTGCTCGAAACGTTCGCCACCGGCCTGGACGTCGCCCACAGCATCCCGCAATGGACCGGTGGCCTCGAAGGGGCCGGTCTGACCGACGTCCGTGTCACGTCGATCGGCGCAGCGGTGTGGCATGGCTGGGACCGCTGGTTGTCGACCATGTGGCAGCCGGGCACCTGGCCCCGCAACTTCCTGCGGGCCTACCGTGACGGCATGCTCGACTACTTCCTGATCACCGCGGCCCGGCCCGCGCCGGTGCGGCAGCCGGCATGACGGGAAGATTCCGGGCCGGGCCCCGCCGTTACGCGGCGACCGCCTCGACGATCGACGTGGGGGACGGGGTGGCGACGATCCGGGTGCGGCGCAGGCCGGCTCGGGACAGCAGGGTGTCCAGTTCGTCGATGGTGCGTTCCGCGCTGTCGAACAGCGTCATCATCGCCAGGTCCAGGGCCTTGCCGGGGTGCGGGTCGTTGCCCGGCGGGATGAGGGGGTCGATGACGAGCAGCCGGCTTCCGGGGCCCATGGCGGAGCGGCAGGAGCGCAGGATCCGCAGGCCGTCGGCGTCGTCCCAGTCGTGCAGGATCTGCTTGAGGACGTACAGGTCGCCTCCGGTGGGGACGGCGGCGAAGAAGTCACCGGCCTCGACACGCCAACGGCCCGCCACGGACGGGACGTCCAGGATGTGGTCACCGGCGGTGGCCCCACGGTCGAAGAGCACCCCGTGGAGGCCGGTGTGGCGTTCGAGGATCTCCCGCAGCAGCCCGCCCCGGCCGCCGCCGACATCGACGACGGTGCCGGTGCCGGGGAAGTCGAAGGCCTCCGCCACGAGCACGTCGGCGGGAGCGGAGAAGGCGGCCATCCCGGCGTCGAACACCTCGCGGGCCGCGTCGTCGGACTCCAGGTAGGCGAAGTACGGGGCGCCGTAGAAGCGGGGGAAGGACGGCTCGCCGGTCCGTACCGTCTCCGTGAGCCCGCCCGAGGTCCGCCGGTACATGTCGTCCGTGATCATGACGATGCCGGGGTGCTGGGAGCCGGGCACGCCGGTGCGCAGCTGCGCCGCCGCGGGAGTGAGGTGGAAGGCGCCCCCGTGGTCCTCGCGGAAGACGCCGCGGGAGGCCAGGAACCGCAGGACGCGGCCCAGGTGGGTGCCGCTGGTCCCGGTGCGGCGGGCCAGTTCCTCCGGGTGGAGCGGCCCGTCGGCGAGGTGGTCGGCGATGCGGTGGTCGACGGCGGTGCGCAGGGCCGCCGACGCCAGGTGGCCCAGGGCCAGGTCGACCAGCAGCGCGGCGTCGGCCGCGGTGGTGGTGGCTGTGGTGTCTTCGCGGGGCACGGTTCTCAGCCCTCCAGTCGCAGGTCTGCCAGGTAGGTGGGCCAGGCCGTGGAGTCGTCCCGGTGGACGGAGTGCACGGTCCACGGGGTTTTGCGCGTGACCTCCTCCAGCCGGTCGGGCGGGCAGAACAGGAAGTCGAACCACTCGGTGGCGGCGGTGCGGTGGCGTACCCGCATGCGGACGAACTCCTCGCCGCGGTGGGCACGGGCGGTGTGTACCCCCTGCGGCGCCCGGGGGTCGGCCCCGGCTTCCTCCGCGAAGGCCATGTTGGTGCCCAGCAGCCGGGCGCCGGGGCGGGCGTGCCGGGCCAGGCCCTCCAGGGTGCCGCGGCTGCGCTCCGGGTCGCCGAGCAGTCCCAGGTTGGCGCCGAGCATCAGGAAGGTGTCGAACGTGCCCAGGTCGTCGGGGAGTTCGGTCACGGAGGCCACGTGTGCCTCGACGCCACGCAGCCGTGCCACCTCCACTCCGCCGCGTGAGGTGTCGATGCCGACGACGTCCTTGCCGGACTGGACCAGCACGGAGCCGTGGCGTCCCGGTCCGCAACCGATGTCCAGGATGCGGCCCGTGGCGCGCTCGCAGGCCATCCGGTCGACCGGCAGCCAGGTGTCGGGGCCGTGGAAGTAGTGCACGGCGTCCTCGGCGTAGATGTAGCCGTCCTCCATCTCGTAGATGAGGTGGGCGACGCCGGGCTGGGCGCCGCTTTCGTGGGCGCAGCGGTAGGCGTCGCCGAACGGGTCGTCGGTCGCGGTCATGGTGTTCCTCCGTGGTCGGCTCGCGCCGCGGGGTGACGCGGTGTCGCCGGGCGGTCCAGGTATCCGGTGGACAGGAAGTGGTGCAGGTAGAGGTCGAACAGCCGCGCGTCGACCGGGGGGCACTCCAGCCCGCTGCCGGCCAGGGCGGCCTCGGCGTTCTCCCGGCCGATGACGGGGAAGGTGCCCTCCAGGTACATCTCCTTGACGCTGATGCCGGACCCGTTGGCGCGGTCCACGCACAGGGAGACGAAGGGGGCGGTGGCGGCGGTGGGGTGCCGGGAGACGTGCCGGACGAGCTCGCCCACCCACTGGTCGTAGGGCAGGGTGCGGACGGGGAAACCGGCCGCCCGCATCCGGTCGAGCATGTCCGCCAGCCGGGCCGGACGCGGGTTGGTGAGGTGGAGGACGCGTCCCGTCGCCCGTTGGCGGGTGGCGATGTGCACCACGGCGTCCGCGACATGGTCCACCGGCACGAAGTCCAGGGGGAGTTCGATGCCGGGGGCGACACCGGTCTCGGCGATCGTCTTGAACAGGGAGCAGATCGCCGTCTCGGTGTTGCAGACGCCGCTGTGCCGGTCGCCGGTGACCTCGTACGGGCGGTGGATGGTCATCGGCAGGCCCTGGGCGGCGGCGTCCTGCAGGACGCCTTCGGCCACCCACTTGCTCTCGCCGTATCCCATCGTGATCCGGTCGGCGTGGGCGAGGGGCAGGTCCTCGGGGACGTGCCGTACCCCCGCCGTGCCGAAACCGGCCACGACGGCGATGGTGGAGAGGAAGTGCACCGGGACCCTGCGGGGAGCGGCCAGCGCGATGACCTCGCGGGTGCCCTGGACGTTCGCTGACCGCAGCGCCTCGTAGGGGTAGAGGAAGTTGACCTGGGCACCGTTGTGCACGATCAGGTCGAGGGTGCGGGACAGCTCCTCGGCGTGCGCGGGGGCCAGGCCCAGGGAAGGTTCGGTCAGGTCGCCGGGGAAGCAGGTCACCCGCTGTTCCAGTCCCTCGGTGGACAGGCCGTAGCGCTCCAGCGCGCCCCGGACCCGGCGGTGGGCGTGTGCGGCGTCCCGGGCCCGCACCGGGCAGTGGATGCGGGCCTGTGTGCGGTGCAGCATCCGGTGGAGGAGGAAGGCGCCCACGAAGCCGCTGGCCCCGGTGAGCAGGATGTGCGCGGGTCGCTGCCACCGGGGCGCGGGGCCCTGTGCCGGCGGAAGGGTGAAGCCGAGGCGGGCCTCACGGGCGAAGTCGACGGTGCCGCCCGATGCGGTGGCCCGGCCGGTGCCGCCGGTGTCGCGGATCTCCTGTACCGCCTGGGCGAAGTCGCCCAGCGTCGGGCGGTCGAGCAGACCGCGGACCAGCGAGCTGCCGTGTTCGGCGGCGATGCCGAACACAGCGAGGGTGCGGGTGACCACGTGGGCGGCCAGCAGGGAGTCGCCGCCCAGGCCGAAGAAGCTGTCGTCCGCCGCAGGCCGTGTGCGCAACGCCAGTTCCCAGATCCCGGCCACGGCCTCCAGCGGACCGCCCGCCGCGGCGGGCGCGGGGGACTCGTGCGGCCGGACGAGCCCGCGGCGGTCCACCTTGCCGGTGACGGCGACCGGCAGCCGGTCGTACTCCAGCAGCCGCGCGGGCACGGCCGGGGCGGGGAGCCACGCCGCCAGGTCCCGCCGTACCGAGTCCACCGGCACGGGGGCTCCGGCGACCGCACCGGTGACATGGGCGATCAGATGCCCGTCGCCCTCCGGGTGCCGGACCAGCTCGACCGCGGCCTCGGCGATGGCGGGGTGGGCCCGGAGCCGGGCCTCGACCTCCTCCAGCTCCACCCGGTGGCCGCGCAGCTTGATCTGACGGTCCGTCCGTCCGAGGCACTCCAGGAGCCCGTCCGCGTTCCGTACCGCCCGGTCACCGGTGCGGTAGAACCGGCCGGGCGGGGGAGTGTCCGTGGCGGGAAAGTCCGTAGTGGGGAAGTCCGTCGTGGGGAAGGGGGCCTCGACGAAGCGCTCGGCGGTGCGGTCGGGGTCGTCCACATATCCCAGGGCCAGACCGTCGCCGCCCACCCACAGCTCACCCTCCTCACCGGGTGCCGCGAGGGTGCCGTCCTGTCGTACGACGTGGGCGGAGGCGTACGCGACGGCGCGGCCGACGGGCACGGTGACGGCGTCCGCGGGCAGGTCCTCGATGACGTGCGCGGTGGAGACCACGCTGTTCTCCGTGGGCCCGTACAGATTGGCCAGCACCGTTTCCGGGCAGACCGCCCGCACCTTGCGCACCAGGTCGGCGTCGAGGGCCTCACCACCGGCGGAGGCGTAGCGCAGCGTCCGCAGCGTCTCGGGCCGGGTGCGGGCAATGAGGTGGAACACACTGGTGGTGAGGTAGGCGACCGTCACCTGCTGCTCCAGCACGACCTGCTCCAGGGCCGTGGGGCTCAGCAGCACCTCGCGGTCGACCAGCACCAGTTCCGCACCGCCCAGCAGCGCCGACCAGATCTCGATGGTGGAGGCGTCCGAGGACAGACCGTAGGCGTGCAGGACCCGGTCGTCCGGGCCGGGCCGGCCCAGCGCCGGCTCGGTCAGGGCGAGCCGGGCCACTCCCCGGTGCGGTATCGCGACGGGCTTGGGACGGCCCGTGGTTCCGGAAGTGAACATCACATAGGCCGCGTCCCCGGCCGTGGGCCGTCCGCCCTGAGGGACGGACACCTCGGGGGACGTTCCCGGAGCGGACTGCGGAACGCCTCCCGCCGTGAGGCCGTCGACCGTGGTGGAGGGCATGGTGGAGGGCGCGGTGGACGGGCCGCCGTCCAGTTCGAGCCGGGCCCGAAGTTGGCGTAACCGGCAGGTGCTGCCCGGCAGCACGACCGCCACACGTACGCCGGCGTCCTCGGCCATGGCCTGGAGCCGGGCCGGGGGGTGGGTGTCGTCCAGCGGTACGTAGGCGGCGCCTGCCTTGAGGGCGCCCAGGAACGCCACCAGCGCCTCCGGCGAACGGGTCCCGGCCACGCCCACCGCGTCTCCTCCGCGCACTCCGGCGGTGCGCAGCCGGTCCGCCAACGCGGTGGACCGGACGCTCAGTTCACGGTAGGTGAGGCCGCGGTCGCCCGCCCGCGCCGCAAGGGCGTCCGGCCGTCGCGCGGCCTGTTCCTCGAACAGTTCGTGCAGGCAGCGATCCCGCCACCTTGCCCCGCCCGTCTCGTCAGCCCGGACCATGTTCCCCGCCCTTCCGTCTCTCGTCGTACCGGTCGGCGCCACTGGGCGGCCCGGTCACGAGAACTGCGCGGCGAACGCGGCGAAGTCCGCGGTACGCCAGCGCTCGGGACGCATGCGGATGGTGATGTCGTCGTCCAACTGGCCCCGGTTGGAGTCCAGATAGGCGGGGGCCGTCTCGGCGTCCAGGTAGCGGTGGGCCAGCGCGGACCGCTCGTCGGGGTCCACGCGGTCCTCCACGGCGGTCACCGGCCCCTCGACGCTCACATAGCGGTAGGGCGCGATCTCGTGCTGGACGCAGAGACTGAACCGTCCCGCCTGCTGGATCCTGCGCGCCTTCAGTGAGGTGCGCCCGGTGAGCACCACGACCTCACCACCGGGTTCGTACGCGTACCAGACGGGCACCAGCAGCGGGGCGCCGCCTTCGAGCGCCTCGATTCCCAGCACTCCGACGCGCGCCTCGGCCAGGAAGGCCTCACGCTCCTCGACACTCATGGCCAGTGACATGGCGTCCCTCTCCTGGTGGTTGACCATTGCGAGAGACATGCTCATCGGTCGCGAACCGGACATTCCCTAGTCTTCGTCCGCGCGCCCCGCCCCGGCGTACGCGTCGTATGCCGGGGCGGGAGAACAGCGGCGCGGCGGGGTGCGGCGGTCAGGCCCGATCGTGGGCGCGGGCCTCGGCGGTGGTCTTCAGATCGCGCAGCCACGCTTCGAGGCCCTGCCGGAGGATCTCGGTCGCCGCCGGGACGTTCGCGTCGACCTGAGGGCCGGTGTGGGTCTCCTCGGTGCTCACGCGGACGCCATGGCCGACCCTGGTGAAGCTCCAGACGTGCACGCCGTCGATGCGCAGCCCTTCGCCGACCGCGGGGCCGGTCCAGCGGATGCAGGATCCGGACTTGACCTGCCGGACGGTCGAGGTGATGTCCAGGCTGGTGGCGGGTGTGTGGGGGTTGGGGGGAACCGGCGTCGTCCAGCGGAACGCGGAGCCCGGACGGAACGGGCCGTGGTCGAGGCGTTCCGCGGTCGTGACGGCGGTCTGCCAGGACGGCCAGCGCTCGACGTCGGTCTGCGCCTTCCAGATGGTGCGCAGCGGCGCGTGGATCACGGTCTGCGTCCTGTAGCGCACGCGAGCGTCGGGATCCACGCCCTTCCCGCGGCAGGTGAGGGACTCGCCGGGGTGGTGGGCGGTGGCACCCGCGGGTACGACGGCGGTGCCGAGGACCGTGAGCGAGACCGGTATGGCTGACAGAGCGGCGCGGAGGCCGGTGCGGCGGATGCCGGGCATGGTGGATCTCCTTGTCGACCGGTGGGCGGGCGTTGTCCGGTGGGTGGCGTCACGTCACGGGCCGGTGGGCGGGCCGGGAGTCGACGGGGGCGGCCGTCACCCCCGCGTCAGCTCCGCCCGCAGGACGGCCGCCGCGCTGATCTCACGGTCCTTCGTGGCGGTCAGCAGCGTGAGGGGTCCGTGCCGGGCCACCTCGCGCAGGTGCCGTAGGGCCTGCGCGCGGGTCTCCTCCCGCAGTTCCAGGCGGTAGCGGCGGCCGAACTCCTCGAACCGGGCGGGATCGTGCCCGTACCACTTCCGCAAGTCGGTGGACGGCGCGACGTCCTTGCACCACTCGTCGAGGGCGGCCGCGTCCTTGCGCAGGCCACGCGGCCAGATCCGGTCGACCAGCACGCGGCTGCCGTCCGTCGCCTCGACCGGGTCGTAGACCCTGCGCACCTCTACGCGCCGTGACGTCCCCATGCCTCCCATCATCGGTCCGCCGCGCCGGGGAAGCGCCCGCAACCCGCCGGGTGGCGCGCCGTGCTCAGAGGGTCGTGGTGCCTGTCACAGACGCTCCGGCGGCCTTGGCGGCCTCGCGGACGGCGCCTGCGACCGCGCCTGCGACCTTGTCGTTGAAGACGCTGGGGATGATGTAGTTCGCGTTGAGTTCGTCCTCGGTGACGACGTTGGCGAGGGCGGTGGCGGCGGCGAGCATCATGTCGGTGTTGACGGTGCGGGACTGGGCGTCGAGCAGGCCGCGGAAGACGCCGGGGAAGACCAGGACGTTGTTGATCTGGTTGGGGAAGTCGGAGCGGCCGGTGGCGACGACGGCGGCGGTCTGGCGGGCGATGCCGGGCTCGACCTCGGGGTCGGGGTTGGCGAGCGCGAAGACGATGGCGCCCTCGGCCATGGCGGCCACATCCTCCCCGTTCAGCACGTTGGGGGCGGAGACGCCGATGAAGACGTCCGCGCCGCGCACGGCTTCCTTGAGGGTGCCGGTGACGCCTTCGGGGTTGGTGTTGTCGGCGATCCAGCGCAGCGCGGAGCCGGGGCTCGCGGCGACGAGGTCCTGGCGGGCGGCGTGGACGACGCCGTGGATGTCGGCGACGACGGCGTGCTTGACGCCGGCCGCGATCAGGAGTTTCAGGATCGCGGTGCCGGCCGCGCCGGCGCCGGACATGACGACGCGTACGTCGCTGATGTTCTTGCCGACGACGCGCAGGGCGTTGGTGAGGGAGGCGAGGACGACGATGGCGGTGCCGTGCTGGTCGTCGTGGAAGACGGGGATGTCGAGGGCTTCGCGCAGGCGGGCTTCGATCTCGAAGCAGCGGGGGGCGGAGATGTCCTCGAGGTTGATGCCGGCGAAGCCGGGGGCGATGGCCTTGACGATGGCGACGATCTCGTCGGAGTCCTGGGTGTCGAGGCAGATGGGCCAGGCGTCGATGCCGGCGAAGCGCTTGAAGAGGGCGGCTTTGCCTTCCATGACGGGCAGGGCGGCCTTGGGGCCGATGTTGCCCAGGCCGAGGACGGCGGAGCCGTCGGTGACCACGGCGACGGAGTTGCGCTTGATGGTCAGGCGGCGGGCGTCCTCGGGGTTCTCCGCGATGGCCATGCAGACGCGGGCGACGCCGGGGGTGTAGATCATCGAGAGGTCGTCGCGGTTGCGAATGGGGTGCTTGGACGCCATCTCGATCTTGCCGCCGAGGTGCATCAGGAACGTGCGGTCGGAGACCTTGCCCAGCGAGACGCCCTCGATGCCGCGGAGCTTGCCCACGATCTCGTCGGCGTGTGCGGTGGAGGTCGCGGCGACGGTGACGTCGATCCGCAGCTTCTCGTGCCCGGAAGCGGTGACGTCGAGGCCGGTCACCGACCCGCCCGAGGACTCCACGGCCGTGGTGAGCTGGCTGACCGCGGTCCCGCTCGCGGGAACCTCCAGTCGGACCGTCATCGAGTACGAGACGCTGGGCGCCGTTGCCATGGCGGACGTCCATCCTTTCGGTGGCCGCGCGAGGCAGTCCCGCGCGAAGGGGTGTGGGGTGGGGATTCAGAAGGTGGTGGCCGCGTTCGCCCGGGCGTGCGGGCGGGCGAGGTTGTCCGGGTGGAGGATCCGCTCGAGTTGCTCCGGCGTGAGCAGGCCCTTGGCCAGGACGAGGTCGTGCACCGAGGCGCCGGTGGTCAGTGCCTCCTGGGCGACGGCGGTGGCCTGTTCGTAGCCGATGTGCGGGTTGAGCGCGGTGGCCAGCCCGATGGACCGGCCGACGAGGTGGGACAGGTGCTCACGGTTGGCGGTGATGCCGCCGACGCACCGCTCGGCGAGGGTCAGGCAGCCGGCCCGCAGATGGGTGAGGCTCTTCAGCAGGCTGTGTGCGATGACCGGTTCGAAGGCGTTGAGCTGGAGCTGTCCGGCCTCGGCCGCGAAGGTGACGGTCACATCGTTGCCGATGACCTCGAAGGCGATCTGGTTGACGACCTCGGGGATCACCGGGTTCACCTTGCCGGGCATGATGCTCGAACCCGCCTGCACGGCAGGCAGGTTGATCTCGGCGAGTCCCGCCCGGGGGCCGCACGAGAGCAGGCGCAGATCGTTGCAGGTCTTGGAGAGCTTGACGGCGATCCGCTTGAGCACACCGGAGAGCTGGACGAACGCGCCCATGTCCTGGGTGGCCTCGACGAGGTCACCGGCGACGGTGAGCGGCAGGCCGGTGTTCCTGCTCAGATGGGCGCACGCCTTCTCGGCGTACCCCGGGTGGGCGTTGAGGCCGGTGCCGATGGCGGTACCGCCGAGGTTGATCTCGCGCAGCAGCGCGCGGGCCTCGTCCAGGCGCGCCCGGTCCTCGGCCAGCATGACGGCGTACGTGGCGAACTCCTGGCCGAGCGTCATCGGCACCGCGTCCTGGAGCTGGGTGCGGCCCATCTTCAGGACGCCGGCGAATTCCTCGGCCTTGGCGGCGAACGCCCGGCGCAGTACCTCCATGGCTTCCAGCAGGTGACCGGCGGCGAGCTGCAGGGCGATGCCGACGGCGGTGGGGTAGACGTCGTTGGTGCTCTGTCCGGCGTTGACGTCCTCCAGCGGGTGGAGGTGCCGGTACTCCCCCTTGCCGTGGCCGAGGAGTTCCAGTGCCCGGTTGGCGACGACCTCGTTGGCGTTCATGTTGGTGGAGGTGCCGGCACCGCCCTGGATGACGTCGACGACGAACTGGTCGTGCAGCCGCCCGGAGCGGATCTCCTCGCAGGCCCGCACGATGGCGTCCGCCTTGCGGTCGTCCAGCAGCCCCAGGTCGCGGTTGGCCTGGGCCGCGGCCTGCTTGACGGAGGCCAGGGCGAAGACGAGGTCGGGGTACGCGGCGATCGGGGTGCCGGTGACGGGGAAGTTCTCCACGGCCCGCAGCGTGTGGACGCCGTAGTACGCGGCCGCCGGGACGTCCTTGTCGCCCAGCAGGTCGTGCTCGGTGCGGACCCGCGGCTGATCGTGGGGTGCGGCGGGGACGGAGGAGAGGCCGGGAACGACTACCGACATGGGGGTTCCGATCAGGTGCGGGAGGGCTGGAGCGGGGGAGCGGGAAGGAACGGGGAAGAACGGGGAAGAACGGGGAAGAACGGGGAGGGGTGTCAGGCCCGGGCGCCTGTCGCTGCCGGCACGGCGCCGCCGAGCGCGTGGCGCAGCGCGTCGGCGCGTTCGGCCGGGTCGGTGGCGGAGAGGATCGCGGCGAGCACGGCGATCCGTGCCTGGCCGGCGCGCAGGGTGCCGGTGAGTACCGCTCCGGAGGCCGCGAGGTCCACGGCGCCGCCGTGGGTGTAGATCTCCGCGACCGGCCCGGCGGGCACGCGTGTGGTCACGGCGACGAGCACACCGCGGGCGACCGCCTCGCGGACCGCGCTGCTGATCTCGGGGGTGGCGTTGCCCGCTCCCGTCGCCACCAGGACGATGCCCTGGGCGCCCGCCTTCACGGCGGTCTCGAAGAACAGCGGATCGGCGTCGCAGTGGTGCATGACGATGTCGACGCGGGGCAGCGGCGTGGCGGCCGGGGGCAGGGGCAGCGGCGCCGGGCGACCGGGCCGCCGGAGGACGCGCACGCCGTCGGCCCCCATCTCCGCGACCGGGCTGCCGGAGGGGTCGGCGAACGCGTCGGCGGCCAGGGTCCGCACCTTCACCGTCCCGCGCGCGGCGTGCACCTGCCCGTCGAAGACCACCACGACACCGAGGTCACGCACCGAGGCCGCCGTCAGCAGCGCGTCGTGGAGGTTGCGCGGCCCGTCGCCGTCCGCCGCTCCGAAGGGGCGCTGGGCGCCGGTGAGCACCACCGGCCGGGGGTCGTCGTGATGGAGGTCGAGCAGGAAGGCGGACTCCTCCAGCGTGTCCGTGCCGTGCGTGACGACGATGCCGTCCACGGCGGGATCGGCCAGCACCTCGCGCACGGTGCGCAGCAGGGTCAGCTGTTGTGCGGTGGTGAGCCGGGCGCTGTTCACGCTCATCAGGTCGACGACCCGCACGGACAGGCCCGCGGGTACGACGGCCGTGGCCAGGACGTCCCCGCCCCGGGCTTCGGCGGCGAACCCGGACCCCTGCCAACGGCTGGCGATCGTCCCGCCCGTGCTGATGACGACGATCTGCTTCACGTCTGCTCGCTCCTCTGCCAGATGATCACTCCCGCGACGTGCGCACACCAGTTCGTGCGGGGCGGGGCGGGGCGGGAGCAACCATAGGACGATTCGCGCGCAATCGGGTCGCTGATTCGGGCGCTGAAGCCCCATGAGTGTGGTGGATAATTGCGCCGTGGATCAGATTGACAGGAATATCTTGCGTGAGCTCCAGGACGACGGTCGGCTGACCATCCAGGAACTGGCCCAACGGGTCGGCCTCACGTCCTCACCGTGCATGCGCCGCGTTCGCCAGCTCGAACAGGACGGCGTCATCCAGGGCTACCGGGCGGTCATCGATCCCGAAGCCGTCGAAAGGGGCTTCGAGGTCCTCGTCTCCGTCGAGGTCAAACGCGACCGGGGCGCGGTCGAGGCGTTCGAGGCGGCGCTCCAGGACATCCCCGACGTCATCGAGGCGTACCGCCTCTTCGGTAGCCCGGGCTGTCTGCTGCGCATCGCGGTCGCCGACATCACCGCTTACGAGCAGTTGTGGATCGAGCGCCTCACCACGCTGACCGGCATCACCGAAGTCAATTCGCAGATCATTATGAAACGGATCAAGACGCCGCAGGGCCTTCCGGTCGACCGCTGAAACCCACAACCCTCCCCGCTAGCATCCGCACATGGATGCGAACACCGGTTTCGACCCGTGGTCCCCCCGGTTCACCGCCGACCCCTACCCGGTGTACGAGCGGCTGCGGACCGCCGGACGAGTCCACTGGTTCGAGCCGAGCCGTCAGTGGCTGGTACCGCACCACGAGGACGTCCGGGCGCTGTTGCGCGACCGGCGGCTGGGCCGGACGTATCTCCACCGGTTCTCCCACGAGGACTTCGGGCGCCCCGGTCCCCCGGCGGCCCACGAGCCGTTCCACGTGCTCAACGGCAACGGCCTGCTGGACCTCGAACCGCCCGACCACACGCGCATCCGGCGCCTGGTGTCGAAGGCGTTCACCCCGCGCACGGTCGAGAATCTGGTGCCGGTCGTGGCACGGCTGGCGCGTGGGCTGGTGGACGGGCTGCTCGCTGAGGGCGGCGGGGATCTCATCGGCGCGCTCGCCGAGCCGCTGCCGGTGGCCGTCATCGCGGAGATGCTGGGCATCCCCGAGGCCGACCGGGGTCTGCTGCGGCCCTGGTCGGCGGCGATCTGCGGCATGTACGAGCTCAACCCGGACGAGGAGACTGCGCGCCGTGCCGTCCGCGCCTCCCTCGACTTCTCCGCCTACCTCCGTGAGCTGATCGCCGCTCGTCGCGCCCGCCCCGGCGACGACCTGATCACCGCGCTCGTCCACGCGCACGACGAAGGGGACCGGCTCACCGAACAGGAAATGGTCTCGACCTGCGTCCTGTTGCTCAACGCGGGCCACGAGGCCACCGTCAACGCCACGGGCAACGGCTGGTGGGCGCTCTTCCGCCACCCGGACCAGCTCGCCGCCCTGCGCACGGACCCCGGCCTCCTGCCGGGCGCGGTCGAGGAGCTCATGCGCTACGACACCCCGCTGCAGCTCTTCGAACGGTGGGTGCTGGACGACATCGAGATCGCCGGCACGGTCATCCCACGTGGCAGCGAGGTGGCCCTCCTCTTCGGCTCCGCCAACCGCGACCCCGCCCGGTTCCCCGACCCGGACCGTCTGGACGTCACCCGCGCGGACAACCCCCACCTCAGCCTGGGCGCCGGCATCCACTACTGTCTGGGCGCACCGCTCGCCCGCCTGGAACTCATCACCTCCTTCGGTGAACTGCTGCGGCGGTCGCCCCGGCTCCGGCTCACCGCGGAACCGGAGTGGAAGCCGGGTTTCGTGATCCGGGGGCTGCGGGAGCTTCTCGTCGCCTGCTGACGTCACCTCACCAGGCCGCGGCTGCACATGACATGACGATTCCCCCGTCCGGCCGGTGCCGGGCGCGACACGTTGCCCGCCGACCAGGGGAACGCGGAAGCGGTCCCGGACCATGGCCGTGTGGACGGGAACCGGGCTTTCGGCGGGGCTGAGCCGGTGGACGCGCTCGACGCGGCGCCGACGGCCCGGACAGCGGTGGCGTGGCTGCCGCCGCAGGAGCTCTGGCCGGCGATCCAGGACATCCGCTGGGAGCACGATCCGCAGGTACGCCGGTGGCCGCCGCATGTGAACCTGCTGTTCGGCTTCGTACCGGAGGAGGAGTTCGAGCGGGCTGTGCCGCTGCTGTCCGCCGGGGCGGCGGAGAGTGCGGCGTTCACGGCGCGTCTGGCGGGCGTGCGGTACTTCCGGCACCGGCACGACGCCACCATGTGGCTCGATCCGGCTGCGGCGGGCCCGGCGCCGTGGGACCGGCTCCACCGGGTGCTGGGGTCGCGCTTCCCGCTCTGCCGCGGGCGCGGCGGCCCCTTCACCCCGCATCTGTCCCTCGGCCGCACGCGGCAACCGCAGCGCCTGGCCGCCGAGTGCGGCGCCCGGCTCGGCTCGGTGTCGGCCGTGGTCGAGGAGGTGGTCCTGCTCTCCCGGCGGGGCGGGGAGCCCATGCGGTCCCGAGCCGTGATCACGCTGGGCACGGGTGAGGTCCACCGCTTGCCGGAGTGGTAGGGCGTGTCCCGTCGATCGGACGACGTCACAGCGCCCCACCTGGTAAACAGGGCGTCACACCTGTGGTGCCGGCTGTCGTGGAGTGTCCTGTTCGGAATGTGCGGACGGCCGGTGACCAGACTCGGAGCCCTCGGGTTTGTCGTGATCCGATGGCTCAGGCCGATGCGTCGGAGAGCACCCATGAAGATCCACCTGACCAGCGTCTTCGTCGAAGACCAGAGCAGGGCCCTGCGCTTCTACACCGACGTGCTGGGCTTCGTGAAGAAGCACGACGTCGCGGTGGGCGAGGACCGGTGGCTGACCGTGGTCTCGCCGGAAGACCCCGACGGGACCGAATTGCTGCTCGAGCCCTCCGGCCATCCCGCGGCGCGGCCGTACATGACGGCGCTGGTAAAGGACGGCATCCCGGCTATCTCCTTCTCCGTGGACGACGTGCGTGCGGAGTTCGACCGGCTGCGGGAGCACGGGGTGCGCTTCACCCAGGAGCCGGTGGAGGCGGGCACGGTCACCACCGCGGTCCTGGACGACACCTGCGGCAATCTGGTCCAGATCATGCAGGGCGGGTAAGGGCCCCGGGCACCATTGGCTTCCCGCCAAGTTGCCGGGGGGTCGTTCGGCGGCTCCCCTTCCCCGCCCGGGGTCGGTAGCCTGCGGCGTGGCCGGAGCCCGTTCGACGGGCCCCGGAGCGCACGGCATGTACGGCTCGTGACCCATGCACTCGCGTCGAACGACGGATACGACGGAGGGGACACATGAAGTCGCACTATCGCCTGCCGGGAATCCTGGCGGCCGCCGCAGCAACGCTCGTCACGTCGGGGATCGCCGACGCGTCCGCCGCGGCCCCGGACAGCAGGCCCGGCCCGAGCGGTGCCACCGCCTACGGCTGGGTACGCAACGCGAACAGCGCCCACTGCCTGGCCGTTCCCGGTGGCAGTACCGAGAACGGCATCGGGCTGATCCAGTGGGGCTGTGGCAACTGGCGGGATCACTACTGGCAGTTCGAGTACGCCTTCAACAGCGGAGGCCGTAGCTACTACCGCCTGCGAAACCTCAACAGCCAGCAGTGCCTCGCCGTACCGGGCGGCAGCACGAACGCGGGCACCCAGGTCATCCAGTGGCCCTGCGGCACCTGGAAGGACCACTACTGGGGCGTCGAGTACACCAACCGGGGCACGCGCCTGGTGAACTGGAACAGCGGCCAGTGCCTGGCCATCCCCGGGGCCAGCCGCGTTCAGGGGGAGAAGGCCATCCAATGGCCCTGCGGCACCTGGGCGGACCACTACTGGAACATCTGAGTTCCCGTACCCGCCTCTCCACAGGTGCACCGACGACGACGTGCCCGGCGAATCCACTTCGCCGGGCACGTCCCGTTGCGGTGCACGAGGGGTGTTGTGTCGTGCCTACGGCCTTCAGGCCGTCGCAGGTGCCGGTGTGGTCTCGGCGGACTCGTCACCCTCGGCGGAATCCGCGGACGCAGGGTGGGGGATGCGGTGCAGGCCCTTGCGGTCGTAGAAGCGGGTGACGCCGAAGCCGAAGAGGACGGAGACGACCAGGGCGATGCCCATGGAGATCCAGGCGCGGGTGAGGCCGGCGTCGGCCTGGGCGTCGTAGTAGAGGATGGCGCGCAGGCCCCCGGTGATCTGCCGCAGCGGCTCGAACGCCGCGAGCGCGCGGAAGAAGTCCGGCAGTGCCTGCAGCGGGACGGTCGCGCCGGACGAGGGGACGGCCATGGCGACGAAGATGATGGCCGAGAGCAGCATGCCGGGCGTACCGAAGACGGAGAGCAGTGCCAGCGCGCTCACGCCGACGACCGCGATGGTGCCCACGGAGTAGAGCCAGAGCAGACCGAGATGGGAGGCGTCCATGTCGAGGATGCCGACCGTGGCGGCCTGGACGAGCGAACCCATGACGACCGAGAGGCCGAGCATGAGGACGGTGCCGATGGCCAGCGTGCGCACCCGGCTCGTGTGCTGGACGGGCATGCGCTGACGGAAGGGCCCGAAGTCGGTGTGCACATAGCCGAGGGCGGTGTCGACCTGCGAGCTGATCGCGTTGGCACCGAGCATGCCGCAGACGACCAGGACCAGCGCGTAGTAGAAGGCGCTCAGACCCATGGCGCTGTGCGAGCCGACCGGGTGGCCGTCGGCGACCTCCACGGTCGCGGGGTCGGCGAGCATCAGCTGGGCGGCCGGAGCGAGCTTGGCCCCCTGGCTCTTCGCGCGGTCGAGGAGGTCCTTGCCGATCTGGGCGGAGGCGGCGTGGGCGGCCTTCTGGGCCGCCTGGCTCGCCATGGAGGAACCGATGCTGCCGGCCGACTGGTTGGTCAGCACCGTCAGGGCCGGCCGGACGGCCTGCTTCTGCTTCGGGTTGGTCAGCCCCGTCACCGAGGCGGTGAAGTCCTTCGGCACGACGAGCGCGCCGAAGACCTTGCCCTGGCCCAGCCGCTTGTCGGCTTCCTGCCGGCTGAGGACCTGCCATTCGGTGCTTCGGTTGTCCCCGGCCTTCTTCTCGATGCCGGAGACGATCTGGTCGCCGAGGTTGGTGTGCTTGCCGCCCGCGTCGGCGCCGCGGTCGCTGTTGACCAGGGCGACCGGCAGGTCGCGCAGATTGCCCTTGGGGTCCACGTTGCCACCCACATAGAGCAGGGCGAACAAGGTGGAGACCACCGCGAGGATGAGGCCCGAGCCGATCCACAGCCGCGGGCTGCGGAGCGCGGAGGAGGGCTGAGGGGAAGGCATGACTTCTCCGAGACGATTACATAGAGTAGCTAGATACTTCAGGTATCCAGCTACTGGATAGTGGCAGTATCTTCCTTGGGTGTCCAGTCGTTCACCGGCGGATGCCCGGCCGCACCACCAGCGAGGACGCCGCATGAAGATCTCGGAGCTCAGCCGCAGGACCGGCGTGCCGGTCGCCAGCATCAAGTACTTCCGGCGGGAAGGCCTGCTGCCCGCCGGCAGGGCGACGGCTGCGACGCTGGCCGAGTACGGGGAGGAGCACGTCCAGCGCCTGCGGCTGATCAAGGCGCTCACCACCCTCGGCGGCCTGTCCATCGCCGCCACCCGCGACGTCCTGGCCACGGTCGACCAGGCCGAGAACACCGACAAGACCCTCCAGGCGATCAGCTACGCCCTGCCCGTCCCCGTCACGGCGGCCTCGGCCGGAGACGCCGACCGGGACGCGGCGGCCGAGTCGGCTGCCGCGGCGGACGTCATGGGCCTGATCGCGGCCATGGACTGGCAGGTCCCCGGCACCTCCCCCCACGTCCGGGGGCTGATGACCGCGCTCCGGGAGCTCAGGCGGCTCGACGCGGACTACCGGCCGGAAAGGCTCGTCGCCTACGCGGAACTGGCCCATTCCATCGCCCGCCTGGATCTCGAACGCGCGGCAGCCTTCGACGACTCGCCGGCCCTGGCCGAACAGGCGGTCATCGTCCTCGCCCTCTCCGGCCCCATGCTCGAACTGCTGCGACGGCTGGCCCAGGAGGACCAGGTCCGCCGCCGGGCCGCGGGCGGCCACCCCGACGCCGAGTGATCACCAGCCTGCTCAGGGCAGCGGCTTCCGCGTGGTGACGTAGCTGAACGGCGCGGAGACCCCGGCGCTGTGGTGACCGGCCGCCGCGAGGGCCAGACCCAGCCGCTCACGGGGTTTGAGATACAGGTCCGCGGTGGCGTGGAGGGCACCGAGGGCGAATTCGTCCCCGCATCCCACGGCCGCGTATCCGTCGGCGGGCTCGGCTATCTGGTAGTCCCCGTAGACGGCGAACAGACGGCTGTGCACACCGACGAGAAACGTCCCGGCCTGCTCCTGCTCGGAGTCCTTGCGTGCCCAGCCGCCGTCCTTGAGGCACTTGCGCAGCTTGTCGACGAAGACAGTGGCCATGAACCGGTCCAAGTCGCCCCGGGGCTTGGGTGCCTTGAACGCGTGGTGCAGCAGCTGTCCCATGCGGAAGCTGGTGGTGAAACCCATGACGTAGGGCCCGTTGCGGAAGAGCTTCGGATCCCGGCGGACGGTGAGCCGCAGGCCGGCGACACCGGCCGAGTCCCCGCCCAGATGCACCCGCCCGTTGTGCACGAGCCCGACGATCACGGTCATGCTCTCTCCCTCCGCTGTACCGACCTCTCGATACTGCGCCCGGGGAAGCGGGCGGAAACGCGGCGGGAACAGGGATCAGGACGCCGGTTCGAGGCCCCAGGCGACGGCTCGTCCCGCCGCGGCGGCACGGTTGGGGACGTCGAGCTTGGTGAGGATGTGCTCGATGTGCGTGGCGACCGTGCGCGGGCCGATGAAGAGCCGGTCGGCGATCTCACGGTTGGTCCGCCCCTGGGTGAGCTCCGCCAGTACTTCCAGCTCGCGCGGGGAGAGCGCCGAGGGGCGGGCGACGGTACGGCACACCGCGACCGTCCCGGCGTCCTGGCGGGTCAGGTGCAGTTCGAGGGTCCACTGCCGGTACGGCACCAGCACGGTGGCCGGCGCCCCCCGCCGGGCGGCCGTCCGCCGCACCAGGGCCGCCAGCGGGGAGCCGGCGTCGGTCAGACCGGGCAGGGGCTCGCCGCTCAGCACGACCGGGGCGGTGTCCGCGTCCCGCGGCACGAGTACGGCGCAGGAACCGGCCACGGCGTCGCCGGGCCCGCCGGGACCTCCGGAGGAGCGGGGCCCGAGCAGCGGGTCGGTAACGGCCGCCAGACACTCGCCCAGCAAGGTCATCACAGCCCGGACGGCCGGCCGGTCGCACCGCTTCCGGGTGGTGCTGACATTGAGCATGCCCACGTATCTGCCATCCGCGGCGAACAGGCACTGGGCCACGCCGTCCTCGACACCCAGCGGATCGAGGACGGCCTGGAGGCCCGTCGAGGTCCGTCGCACCGGGCCGGGCACATCGCGCCACCAGCGCGTGGTGTCCGCCGAGTACCGGATCAGCGAGAAGCCGGGGTCGTCGTGCAGGCTGTTTTCGATGTACCGGGTGGCACCGGCCGGGTAGCTGCCGGCCAGGGTGAGGTGACGGCGGCGCAGCGGATCCCACCGGGACAGCGACGCGTGGTCGTGGTCGATCACTGCGGACAGTGCGGTGAGGACGGTGTCCGCGCCCCCGGTGCCGCACACGGCGCGGCGCGCGGCCTCCCGTACGTGGAGGGCGGCGCTCAGCACGTCCGTCGTGCTCTGCTTCGCTGTCATCCGTTCAGCATGATCACCCGGTGAGGGGTGGTCAAACCGGGGTCACACCGGGGGCCGAGCGGGGGCGAGCGGGGCCGGGCGGGGGCGAGCGGGACCCAGGACCACGGTCCTGGACGCGTCGCGGCCAAGGCCCCAGGGCCCCGGCGCGGATCATCCGTTGCCCGGACGCTGTCCGGCTCCTCGGCGTGATGGTCTGGAGACCGGCCGGGATCCCCCGGTAGCGGATCCCGCATACGCGAGCCGGACGCCTTCGGTCTTCCGACGCGTCCAGCACGCCGATCCAGGAGAGTTCACTGATGTCCGACCGTTCTCAGCAGTCCCGGCGTCCGCGCACCACATCCCTGTCCAGGCCCCGGCGGGCGGTCACGGCGGTGGCGGTGATGGCGGCCGCCCTGGCGGTGGCCGGCACGCTGCCCTCGTCCGCGGCGCAGTCCCAGGGCCCGCGCGATGCCGTACGCACGGGCATGGAGCGCCTGGTGACCGACGACAAGTTCCCCGCCGCCCTGGTGGCCACCGTCGACCGCGACGGACGCACCCGTGACTACACCGCCGGGGTCGCGGACGTGAGGACCAAGGCGAAGGTGCCGGTCGACGGGCAGGTGCGGGCGGGCAGCAACACCAAGACGTTCACCGCCACGGTCATTCTGCAACTGGTCGGCGAGGGCAAGGTCCGGCTCGACGCCCCCGTCGAGAGGTACCTGCCCGGCCTGATACGCGGCGAAGGCATCGACGGCCATGACATCAAGGTTCGTCAGCTGCTTCAGCACACCAGCGGACTGCCCAACTACACCGACTACATCCTGGAGTCGGTCTTCGGCAAGGACCGTCACCGGTACTACCAGCCCCGCGAACTGCTCGACATCGCCCTGGCGCACAAGGCGCGCTTCGCCCCCGGCACCAAGTGGGAGTACAGCAACACCAACTACCACGTGGCCGGGATGATCATCGAGAAGGTCACCGGCCGTCCGCTCGCCGAACAGATCACCCAGCGGGTCATCGACCGCATCGGCCTGCGCCACACCTACTTCCCCGCAGTGGGCGACGAGAACATCCGCGAAGCCCACCCCAAGGGATATCACTCGGCCGAGCCCGGCGCACCGCTGAAGGACATCACGAAGACGGACCCGTCCTGGATGTGGTCCGCCGGACAGCTGATCTCCACCCCCGGTGACCTCAACCGCTTCTTCTCCGCCCTGCTCGGCGGCAAGCTGCTGGCGCCCGCGCAGCTCGCCCAGATGCGTACCACCGTCAAGATCCCCGGCGGTCCCGGAGCCGGCCAGGGCTACGGACTGGGGCTGATCCGCACGCCCCTGAGCTGCGGTGGGGTGGCGTGGGGGCACGGCGGTGACACCCCCGGCTACCACTCGTACCCCGGCGTCACCGAGGACGGCCGCGCCGCCACGATCGTCGTCACCGCCAACATGGCGCCCACCGCGAAGGGCTTCACCGGTGTCGAGGCTCTCCTCGACACCGCCCTGTGCGGGAAGTAGCCGCGCCGCGACGACCGATCACTTTCCCGGCACCGCGTTTCCGGGCCGGTTCAAGCGCTCGGCCAGAAAACCCAGGATCTCGTCCCTGGCCCTCCGGGTGGGATGTCCCTCCTCGTCGACGAGGTGGGCGGTGACGACGCTGTGCGGGGTTGCGACCACCTCGCGGAAGAACGGAGGTGGTGCGGTGTTGGCGGAACCGACCGGAAGGACGCGGCCGTCGAAGGCGTCGCCGAGGAGAGCCCGGTAGGCGGCGAAGCGCCGGCCGGTGCACCAACGGTCGTTGTCGAAGCGGTAGGCGAGGACCTTCAGACCGTCGCGTGTGACGCGGTCCCGGACCGTGCGCGCGCCCTCGTCGCTGATCCCGAGTCCGGCGGGATCGTCCAGCGGCAGGGACGGGTGGTTGACCACGGGCGCGATGACGGCCGGTTCCATCGCCATCGTGAGCGCGAAGTTGCCGGTGAAGCACAGCCCGATCGCGCCGACTCCCGGACCGCCGCATTCGGCGTGGACCCGGCGCGCGAGCCCGCGCAGCCATGTGGTGACGGGACTGGTACCGCCGCCGGCGAACGCACGGAACTCGGCGCTGACGCAGGCGCGACGGGGCCGCTCTCTTCGCCCGGCACACCGGGCAACGCCCCAGGGACTACCGCGCGGCCTTCCGGCGCGATGCCGGCTGATGGCGTTCTCGCCTGACGATCAGCCGAGGACGAAGGGGAGTTCCGCGGCCGACTCGCCCAGTTCGGCCTTCTCCGCTCCGGACGGGGCACGCCGTCCGGTGCCGATCAGCAACGCGTCCTTGTCGGAGAACGACGGAGGGAACGCCGTACCGGCGATCCGCTCCAGCATTTCGCGTGACCGGGCGAGCCCCTCGGCGGGCGGTTCCGCCGCGTCCGGGAGGTGCGCGATCAGGTCGAGGTGGTGCAGCGTCCACTCCAGGACGTACGCGGAGAGGTAGTCGCCCGCGGTGAGCACCTGGCCGCGGGTGCCGACCCGGGCCGCGGGGTCCGCGAGCCCGGCGGCGCGGCCGGCGGCGGAACCGACGTCGTCGAGATGGAACTTCAGCAGCCCCGGCTCTTCGTACGCGGCGGCCAGGCGGACGATCAGCGCGTCGAGCGGATCGTCGCCGGTCGGCGCCTCGACGATGTCCCAGTACGTCACCGCGTCCCGGGTCGGTTCCGAATCGGCGGGGGTGGCCAGGGTGATCAGGACGTCCTGGGCGTCGATGACCAGATGACACACCAAGTCCCGTACGAGCCAGCCGGTGCAGCCGGACGGCCGCGCGAAGTCCTCGTCCGGGAGTTCGGCCACGGCTGTGCGCAACGCCGCCCAAGAGCGTGAGAAGAGGTCCACGGCCGCAAGGTAGCAGCGTCCGGCCCTCGCCCGCAGGCGCGGGTCATGTCGGCCCTTGGGCTCCGCGTAGCCTTCGAGAACCTTACGAATATCCAAGACTGTTGACGTTTATCGTTCACAAAATTTATGGTCTCGGGACTCTCGCAGGAGATCAAGACGACGGAGACCAATGACGCCCTCTCCCGACGCGCGGTCGCGCCCCGCCCGCCTGTCCGCACTGCTGATCGCCGGGGTGCTCGTCGCCTCGGTGCCGCCCGCGGCCGCCGTACAGGCGCCACCACCCCCCACCGCCGAGCGTCCCCCCACCACCGCCTCCCCGACCGGCAGTTGCCGGACGGGCGACGGCTGGACACTCGAGAACACCCGTATCAACACCGACGACACCCACCACGCGTATGTGGGCAACGGCTACCTGGGACAGCGCGTACCGCCCAACGGCGCCGGCTACACCGGCAGTGACGCCAAGACCGGCTGGCCGCTGTTCACCCCGAGCTACGACGGCTCGTTCGTCTCCGGGCTCTACGCGCACAACCAGCAGACCGCCGGAGACCGGCAGGCCGTAGCGGCCCTGCCGACGTGGTCCGCGCTCACCGTCGGCACGGGCGGAGAACACGGGGATACGTTCAACTCTTTGACGAAAGCGGGCCGAATATCCCAGTATCGCCAGACACTCTTCCTGCACTGCGGCATCGTCCGGACCTCCCTGACCTGGACCGCCGTCGACGGCCGGAAGACCGACCTGGTCTATGAGGTGCTGGCCGACCGCAACGACCCCCACGTGGGTGCCGTGCGGCTGAGCATGACGCCGCGCTGGAGCGGTGAAGCAACCGTCACCGACCGGCTCGACGGGCGCGGCGCCCGGCGCGTCCGGCAGACCGGCGGTGGTGATCGCACCGGTGGGGCCGGCCGGGACGGCCGCACCATGGATGTGGCCTTCCGTACCGACGGCACGGACACCGACGGCGCTGTCGCCTCCACTCTGCGGGCAGGGCACGGCGTACGGACGGCCGGAACCCGACGCGCCGATGACGCCCGCGACATGAGCGCGCGGCAGTCCCTCACCTTCCCCGTCCGCAAGGGGCACGCGTACGAAATCACCAAGTACGTGGGCGTCGACACCGCGCTGACCTCGCAGTCGCCCCGCCGGGACGCCACCGCCGCCTCACAGCGCGCCGCCCGGCGCGGCTGGGACAGGCTGCTGCGCGCCCACGCCGCTACCTGGGCCCGGCTGTGGCGCGCCGACATCGAGGTGCCGGGACAGCGCGAACTGCAGGCATGGGCGCGCTCCGCGCGGTACGGACTGCTGTCCAGCACCCGTGAGGGCGCCGCCAACAGCGTCAGCCCGGCCGGGCTGACCAGCGACAACTACGCGGGTCTCGTGTTCTGGGACGCCGAGACCTGGATGTACCCGGCCCTGCTGGCCACCGCACCCGAACTCGCCAGGACAGTCGTCGATTACCGCTACCGGACCCTCCCCGGCGCCCGGGAGAACGCCCGCAAGCTCGGCTACCAGGGGCTCTTCTACCCGTGGAACAGCGGCAGCAAGGGCGACCTGGCCCGGGAGTGCCACAGTGTGGACCCGCCTCACTGCCGCACCCAGATCCACCTCCAGTCCGACATCTCCCTCGCCACGTGGCAGTACTACCTCGCCACCGGCGACACCGACTGGCTCCGCGAGCGCGGCTGGCCGGTACTGAAGGGCATAGCCGAGTTCTGGGCCGGGCGCGTCCACCGCAACGCGGACGGCAGCTACTCCATCAAGGACACCGCTGGCCCCGACGAGTACAGCAACGGCGTCGACGACGCGGTCTTCACCAACGCCGGCGCCGTCACCGCGCTGCGCCATGCCACCCGCGCCGCGCGACTGCTCGGCGAGCGCGCCCCGGGGGAGTGGACGGCGGTCGCCGACCGGATCAGGATCCCGTACGACGCGCGACGCAAGGTCTTCCAGCAGTACGACGGCTACCGGGGCAGCAAAATAAAGCAGGCCGACACGGTACTGCTGATGTACCCCCTGGAGTGGCGGATGCCGGAGGGCGCCGCGGCCCGCACCCTCGACTACTACGCCCAGCGGACCGACCCCGACGGGCCCGCCATGACGGACTCGGTCCACGCCATCGCCGCCGCCGGGACGGGTGAGCCAGGCTGCTCGACGTACACCTATCTGCAACGCTCCATCAGGCCGTTCGTCCGCGGCCCGTTCGCCCAGTTCTCGGAGGCCCGCGGCGACAAGGCGGGTGCCGAGGACCCGCTGGCCGGCTCGCCCGCGCACGACTTCCTCACCGGCAAGGGCGGCTTCCTGCAGATCTTCACCAACGGCCTGACCGGCATGCGGATGCGCGAGGACCGGCTCCACCTCGACCCGATGCTGCCCCCGCAACTCAGCGGCGACGGCGTCACCCTGCGCGGTCTGCGCTGGCAGGGCCGCACCTACGACATCGAGCTGGGCTCCCGTCACACCACTGTCCGGCTCACCGACGGCCGGCCCATGACCCTCGACACCCCGCAGGGCGCAAAGGTGGTCACCAAGGCCGCTCCGGCCGTTCTCCAGACCCGCCGCCCCGACCTCGCTCCCACCGGCAACCTGGCCCGCTGTACCACCGTCACCGCCTCGTCCGAGGAACCCGGCCTGTACGCGGACGCCGCTGTCGACGGCAACCCGGCCACGGCCTGGGTTCCGGACGGACGGAGCGGCAGCCTCACCAATGACCTCGGCAAGCCCGTGCGCGTCACCGAGGTCCGCCCCACCTGGAGCGGTCCGGCACCGGCCTCGTTCGATGTGCGGCTGTCCCTCGACGGACGGCACTGGCGCGATGCCCCTGCCGGCGCGGACGCGGGCACGCCCGTCTCCGCTCGGTACGTACGAGTGGTGGTGCGCGGTGATGCCGCCGCCAAGTCCCGCACAGGCATCGCCGAACTCACGGTCTCGTAGCGACCGGAAGCGGAACGCCGGCGAGTACCGACCGGCTCGACTCGGGGTCTTTCCTCCGTGTCTCCCGGCTGCTCCGGACGGATCCGGTGGGTCGCGGCCGGGAGCCGGCCGGCCCGGTCGGCCGCGGCCACCTCACCCGGCCAGGGCACGGCGCAGGGCCGCGGCGAGCCCGGTCATCTGCCGCTGCGACACGTCGGCGGACAGGATGGCCTGCGAGCCGTGGAACGTGCCGGGCCACTGGTGCAGCTCGACCGACACGCCCGCTTGCAGCAGGCGCAGCGCGTAGGCGATGTCTTCGTCGCGGTTCGGGCAGAGCTCCGCGGTGGCGATGTAGGCCGGTGGCAGGCCGGACAGGTCGGTGGCCCGGGACGGGGCGGCGTACGGCGTGGCGGGCGCGGAGCCCAGGTAGTGCCGCCACGATGCGGCGACGTTGTCGCGAGTCGCCCAGGGCGTGTCGGTGAAGTTCCGACGTGACCAGGTCTCCTCCCGGTCGTCGAGGGAGGCCTCGTTGAGCAGTTGGAAGCGGATCGGCGGCCCGTGCTGGTCCCGGGCCCGCAACGCCACCGCGGCCGCAAGGTTCCCGCCGGCACTGTGGCCGCCGACCGCGATCCGCTCCGGGTCGACGCCGAGCTCGGCCGCGTGTTCGGCCGTCCAGGCCAGCACGGCGTAGGCGTCGTCCAGGGCGGCCGGGAACCGGTGCTCGGGAGCCAGACGGTATTCCACCGACACGACCACGGCCCCGGAGAGGGCCGCGACCCGACTGGCCCACGGGTGCTCGGTGTCGAGGTCACCCATGATCCGTCCGCCGCCGTGCAGCCAGACGACGGCACCTTGTGCCCCGTGCGGGCGGTAGACCCGCACCGGCACCTCCGGATCGGCGGGCACCGTGCGGTCCTCGATCTCCATGCCCGTGGTGTCGGGCGCGGGCCTCGTGGCGGCCAGCTCGGCGTACATCGTGCGTGCGGCGACCGGGTCGCTCATGTCTTCTCGGGGGAGCAGCGGGAGAAATGCCTCGAGTTCGGGATCCATGCCGGTCATCCTGACGGTCGTCGCCCGTCCGGATCAGCCGACGTTCGTCGGGCATCCCGCCCCGATCACGCACCGGTCGGCGCCTCCCTCCTGCCGGGGAGGGCCCTATCCTCCTGGCATGGAGGCACTGGCCGTACGGCTGTCGCAATTGGACTCGGAAGCGGAAGGCGTGGTCCGTGTCGTCATGTTCTACGACACGTTGATGCGCCGACGGGTGGATCTCCCGGCGCTCGCCCGGGCATCGGCGGGCCTGGCCGCGTGCGTGGCCGGGATCCGGCTCCACAGCACGGGGCGGGCGATCCGGATCGCGCCCGACGGCAGGGAAACGTCCGCGCCGCAGCCACCCGCGTCCACCACGATGCCGATCACCCTCGACGAGGAGGAGATCGGCACGGTGTGGCTCGAACGCCCCGGCGCGCCCGGCCCCCTCGACGAGCTGCTGCTGGACCGGCTCGCCCTCGCCGCCGGGGCGGTCGTCGAGCGGTACGGCCCGGCCCGCACCACGATGGCCGACCCCGCCCTCCTCGAGCTGGTGATCAGCTCCGACAGCGACGAGGCGGCCAGAGCCCGGGCGCTACGGCTCCTGGGCTTCGCCGCCGACCTGCCGGTCCATGTCGTCGCCGTACGGTCGCGGCTGCCGCTCGACCGGCTCGGCGGCCTGGTCTGCCCGGGCCGCCCGGTGAAGGCGGCACCGCTCGCCGATGTGGGCGTCATCCTCGCCACCACCGTCGACCCGGCACGGTTGCCGGCAGGCGTACACGCGGGCATCGGCGCCGCCGCAAGCCCCGACCGGTCGTGGCGGGAAGCACGCACCGCCCTCCGCTTCACCACCCCACGCCGGCCGGTCGTCCACTACGCCGGCCTGGGGGCGCTGGCACTGCTCGCGGAGGTCCCCCGGGACGTCGCGCGGGACAACGCCGACGTGGCCGCGATCGCCCGGATGGCCGCCAACCCGGAAGACCTGGAGACTCTGGACGCCTATTGCGCCACCGGCTCCCTGCGCCGGGCCGCCGACGTGCTCCATCTGCACCACAGCAGCGTCGCCCGTCGGCTGGAACAGATCGGAAGGACGCTGGGCGTCGAACTCACCGCGCCCGCCGGGCTGATACGTGCCGAGCTGGCCCTCACCGCGTGGCGGCTGCTCAACGACTGAGGAAGGGCGTCCGGTCCCCGGTCCGCCGGCCGCCGCGGCCGCGGCGGCCGGCCGTCCTCACCGCGCCAGGGCCGCGTCGACCGCTGCCTCGGCGTGCAGGCGTGCGGTGGGGAAGACCGGGACGGGGCTGTCCTCGGGGCCGATGAGGAGCTCGATCTCGGTGCACCCCAGGATGATGCCCTCGGCGCCCTCGGCGACGAGGTCCTCGACGACCCGGCGGTAGGCCGCACGCGACGCGTCGCGGACGACGCCCAGGCAGAGTTCCTCGTAGATCACCCGGTGCACGAGCGCGCGTCCCTCGGTGTCCGGGACGCGGACGTCGAGGCCGCCCGCCGCGAGACGGCCCCGGTAGAAGTCCTGCTCCATGGTGAACGCGGTCCCCAGCAAGCCCACCCGGCGCAGCCCCGCGGCGCGGACCGCGGCCGCGGTGGTGTCCGCGAGGTGCAGCAGCGGGACCGAGACCGCCGCCTCGACGGAGTCCGCGACCTTGTGCATGGTGTTGGTGCAGATGAGCAGTAGATCGGCGCCGGCCGCCTCCAACGACCGGGCGGCGGCGGCCAGTAGCTCGCCGGCCTCCGCCCATCGGCCCTGGACCTGCAACTGCTCGATCTCCGCGAAGTCCACGGAGTGGAGCACGCAGCGGGCCGAGTGCAGACCGCCGAGCCGCTCCCGCGTCCGCTCGTTCAGGATCCGGTAGTACTCCGCCGTCGACTCCCAGCTCATCCCACCGATCAGCCCGATCGTCCGCATGCCCGTGCTCACGCCCATGTCCCCGCTCCTCGTGCGTCATGACCTGCGCACACCATAAGGCAGAGGGTGGGTAGTTCACATCTCCATAAGGATTGCTTTGAGCTCTTCATGTGACCAGTGAGCGCAGGATGGGCTCGGCATGGGTCCACAGCAGCATGCCGCCCGCCTCGGCGACGACATGGCGGCGCGCGGTGGGGAGGGCGTCGGCGAGGGCGGTGCTCAGGCCGGGGGAGTGGAACACGCTGGTGTCCTGTTCGCCGTACCAGAGGTCGACCGGGGTCGTGATGGCCGTCGTGTCGAACGGCCAGCGCCCCATGGTCAGTACGGTGTCCCGCGCGTAGCCGGCCGGGCCCCGGGCGAAGCCCTCGGTGATGGCCCGGCGGTACGCGGCCGCGAAGACGGGCTGCCGGAAGACCGCGCGGTCGGGTTCGGCGCAGCCGGTCGTCACCAGGGCCCACATCGCGTCCGCGTCGGCCGAGGCCGCGAAGGCGGCCTCGGCGGCCGACGGATCGGCCGCCACGGCCTCCACCATGCTCCGCACCCCGGGTGCGAGGGCGTCGGCCAGCTCCGGCGCGGCCGGTTCGCCGCTGCCCGAGACGATCGACGCCCCCGTCACCACGCCGCGCGCCGCGCAGGCGAGCGCGAAGGGCGCCCCTTGCGAATACCCCACCACGCGCAGCCCGTCGAGGCCGCGCGCCGCCGCGAGGCTGCGCACGTCGTCGGGCCAGTCGTGCAGGGTCCGCCCGGGGGCGGGGTCGGAGGCGCCGAGACCCGGGCGGTCCACCGAGACCAGGCGGACGCCCAGCGCGTCCACCGCGTCCGCGCCGAAGCCCAGCCACCGGCTCGTGGCCCCGCCCGGGCACAGCAGCACCGGGAGCCCGTCGGCCGGGCCCCACTCCGCCCAGGCCAGCATGCGGCCGTCCGGCAGACGGGTGCGGCCGAGCCGTTCGGGAGGCGCGATGCCCACGGGCCCCGAGGTCATGCGAGAGCCACGAGGTCGGCGTAGTCCGCGCCCCAGAGGTCCTCCACGCCGTCCGGGAGCAGGATGATGCGTTCGGGCTGGAGGGCCTCGACGGCCCCTTCGTCGTGGGTGACGAGGATGACCGCGCCCTTGTAGGTGCGCAGGGCGCCGAGGATCTCCTCGCGGCTGGCGGGGTCGAGGTTGTTGGTGGGCTCGTCGAGCAGCAGGACGTTGGCGGAGGAGACGACCAGGGTGGCCAGGGCCAGCCGGGTCTTCTCGCCGCCGGAGAGGACGCCTGCCGGCTTGTCGGCATCGTCGCCGGAGAAGAGGAACGAGCCGAGCACCTTGCGGATCTCGACCAGATCCATGCCGGGGGCCGCCGAGCGCATGTTCTCCAGGACGGTGCGGTCACCGTCGAGGGTCTCGTGCTCCTGGGCGTAGTAGCCGCGCTTGAGGCCGTGGCCCTCGATGACCTGCCCGGTGTCCGGCTTGTCGACACCGGCGAGCAGGCGCAGCAGGGTGGTCTTGCCGGCGCCGTTGAGGCCGAGGATGACGACGCGGGAGCCCTTGTCGATGGCCAGGTCGACGTCGGTGAAGATCTCCAGCGAGCCGTAGGACTTGGAGAGGCCCTCCGCCATCAGCGGGGTCTTGCCGCAGGGCGCGGGCTCGGGGAAGCGCAGCTTGGCGACCTTGTCGGAGCGGCGCTCGGGCTCCAGGTCGCTCAGCAGCTTCTCGGCGCGGCGGGCCATGTTCTGGGCGGCGACCGCCTTGGTGCCGGCGCGCAGCTTGTTCGCCTGGTAACTGAGCGCGGCCGCCTTCTTCTCGGCGTTGGCCCGCTCGCGCTTGCGGCGGCGCTCATCGGCGGCACGCTGGGCCTGGTACTGCTTCCAGCCCATGTTGTAGACATCGACGGCAGCGCGGTTGGCGTCGAGGTGGAACACCTTGTTGACCACGGTCTCGACCAGGTCGATGTCGTGCGAGATGACGACGAAGCCGCCCTGGTAGGACTTGAGGAAGTCGCGCAACCACAGGATGGAGTCCGCGTCCAGGTGGTTCGTCGGCTCGTCCAGCAGGAGGATGTCCGCGCCGGAGAAGAGGATGCGGGCCAGCTCCACACGGCGGCGCTGGCCGCCGGAGAGGGTGTGCAGCGGCTGCTCCATGATCCGGTCGGGCAGGCCCAGGCTGGCGGCGATGGTGGCCGCCTCGGCCTCGGCCGCGTAGCCGCCCCGGGCGAGGAACTCGGTGTCCAGCCGCTCGTACTTCTTCATCGCCTTCTCGCGCGTCGCGCCCCGGCCGGTGGCGATGCGTTCCTGGCACTCGCGGATCGAGCGGAGCACGGTGTCCAGGCCGCGGGCGGACAGCACGCGGTCGAGCGCCAGCATGTCCAGGTCGCCGGTGCGCGGGTCCTGCGGCAGGTAGCCGACGTCGCCGGAGCGGGTGACGGTGCCGTCCGCGGGCATGCCTTCACCGGAGAGGACCTTGGTGAGGGTGGTCTTGCCGGCGCCGTTGCGACCGACCAGGCCGATGCGGTCGCCCTTGGCGATGCGGAAGGACGCCGACTCGATGAGGACGCGGGCGCCTGCGCGCAGTTCGAGACCGGTGGCGGTGATCATGAGAAGTGGGGCTCCAAGGCCGTAGTTCGGGGGTGGTGCGGTGTTCGCGGGCCGGCATGGCGGGGCCGGCGGGGGCCGGTGTGCTCGCGAGGACCGCCCGCAGCGCGCGGGCGGGCCCCTCCCGCCACCGGCTCCCGAGGGCCCGTCAGGCCGCGGACGTCACTTGACCGCGGTGATGATGGGCAGGACGCCGTGGTCGTTGTAGCGGACCGCGTGCACGGTGAAGCCGGCGGCTTCGAGCTGGCCGCGCACCTCGTCCTCGCTGGAGAAGTTCAGATAGGTCACCTGGACGATGTCGCCCATGATGGACAGCTCCCGGCGCAGGTCCGCCTCGGGGATGTCGTACTTCTCCCAGGCCGCGGCGTGCTCGGGCGCCACCCACGGCGGCGGGGGCGGCGGGGTGAGGAAGCTGAGCAGCAGCCGGCCGCCGGGGCGCAGTGCCTGGTGGAAGCTGCGGTACAGATCGGTCAGCCGCTGCGGGTCCGACTCGTACATGTTCAGACCGTTGCTGACGATCAGATCGAACTCGCCGTCCACACCGAGCTTCCAGGCGTCGCGCACCTCGAAGGCGGTGTGCTCGGACAGCCCGTGCTCCGCCGCGTTCTGCCGGGCGTAGCCGATGGACTCCTCGTCGATGTCGATGCCGACGAGCCTGAACTTCTCGACGCCGCGGTAGTCCTGCTGCAGCAGGTCGTCCATCACCCCGCAGGGCACGGACGCCAGGGTCGCCCCTTCGGTGACGGAGCCGGCGATCTCCTCCTTGAAGCGGTGGAAGCGCTCGCGGGCCTGGCACAACAGGGAGTTGTTGAGCAGCCAGTGCTCCATCGGCGTGGTGGGGCCGGCCGGGGTGTTGCGGAAGATGTACGAGGTCCAGTAGCCGTTGAGGCCCCGGTTGTGCAGCAGGAAACGGCCGAGCTCGAACTGCTGGAGCTGGTCGAGGATGTCCAGGGTCTCGTCGAGCGGCAGCACGAGCTGGTCCGCCCGGCGGAGCCGCTGCTCGATCTCCGCCGCGATCTCCTTGGTCCTGGCGTCGTCGGCGATCCGGGTGCCGGTGTGGTGCGAAATCGTGGATGTCATCGGTATTTCCTCAAGTGTTCCTTGGCCGGGTGGGACAGGGACGGGGCGGGAGTCAGACGGTCCAGCCGATCCGGGCGAAGCTGTCGCGGACGGCGGGGTGGCCGAGCATTCCCGCGTTGCCCAGAGCCCGCAGGACGTTCTTGACGATCGGCACGTCCGGGGTGATCTCGAAGCCCGCGTAGAGGGCCTCGACGGACTTCCGCGCCTGCTGGCGGTCACCGACGACGGAGTCGAGCAGCTCGATGTTGAAGAGCTTCTCCGACTCCACGGAGAGATAGAGCGTGGTGAACTCGGCCAGGTGCGTGCCGATCGCCTCGCGGTAGTCCTCGGGGATCTCCGCCCACAGATACGTCATCAGGTCGTAGAAGAACGCGTAGTGCCGGGACTCGTCGTTCATGTGGTCGTTGACGTAGTACTTGATCGACGGGTGGACGCCGGGGCTGTTGAAGAATTCGACGAGTTCCCGCACGAGCGTGGTCTCGAAGCAGCAGTTGGCGAGGATTTCGAAGATGTCGTGGTACTTGGGGTCGAGCTTCTTCTTGATCTCGACGACCGCGCGCTGCGAGTCCGATATCGGGTGGTCGATCGTCTTCAGGTGCGGGTAGTGGTTCCGCAGCTGGAGGATCATGTCCTGGGCGATGTAGACGTGGTAGTACTCGTCGATGATCACCGAGTGGGTGTTGAGCTTCGTCTCGGCGGAGAACTCGACCGGAAGATCCGCGTAGAGGATCTTCGAGCAGGCCGAGACGATTTCCTTGATCTCCAGGTTCACGATGTCGTGCAGATACTTGTAGAAGGACTGCACAAGGATCTCGTCCTTGCCCGCCCGGTCCAGCGAGGCGACCTCGTCGGCCAGCAGCAGCGGCTGCTTGTCCTCGGGGAAGAAGAAGCCCTCCTGCGTGAAATCGATGGTCTTGCGCGGGCGGGTGCGGACGGAAGCACGCGATTCCCACCTGGCGACGTACTCCGAGGTCAGGCTGGGCAGCTTCCGGTCGGCTTCGGTGTTCTCCTGGCCGATGACGCTCATGACGGTCTCTTTCCGGGCGCGGGGCATGCCGGAGCAGCCCCGCGCCCTCGGTGCGTGGGCGTCCGTGCGGCGGCGACCGGGCGTCGCCGCCGTGCTGACGGAAGGGGAAAGGAACGAAAGGGTTGGGGAAGGTGCGGCGGACGGTTCAGCCGGTTTCGGCGACCGCTTCGGCCGCCACCCCGTCCGGGGCCGGCTTGGGCTTGAGGAAGGCCAGGGACGCGGCGACGGCCACGGCGGCGGCCATCACCCCGGCGGTCACGATGGAGTCGCCGGTGAACAGGCTGCTGGCGATGCCCGTGAGCAGCGTGACGAGCAGCGCCCGTCCGCTCATGGTGAGCGAGGAAGCCGCGCCCTGGAGCTCGGGGAAGACGGCCATGGAGCGCCCGAAGACGACCGGGTAGACCGTGGCGAAGCCGATGCAGAAGACGGCGATCGGGCCGGTGGTCGCCCAGGCGCCCTCACCGAACGCCAGGAACAGGGCGATGCCGGCGACCGTGACGGCGATACTGCAGACCACGGTGCGCTCGGGACCGCCCAGCAGGGTGACGACCTTCGAGGCGAGGAGGCTCGCCACGGCGAAGGAGGCCACGACGATCAGCAGATGACCGGCGAACTCCACGGTGGACAGGCCGAAGGTGTCCGTGTAGAGGAAGGAGCTGGCCGCGATGAAGACCATGTACGCGGCGAACAGCAGGCTGGGGACGAGCGACGCCGCGATGAATTCCTTGCTCGACAGGAGCTTGCGGTAGTCGCCGGCGACCTTCTTGACGCTGACCTTCTCCAGCTCGCCCTTCGTCTCGGGCAGGAAGAACATCATCAGCAGCAGCGACGCCAGGGTGATGGCGAATACCGTCGCGTAGTTGCCGCGCCAGCCGATCGCCCGGTTGATCAGACCGCCCAGCGCCGGTGCCGCCGTCATGAAGGCGGACATCGCGGCATTGGTGAGCCCGAACATCTTGAACAGTTGGTTGCCCCGGTAGACATCGCCGATGATGACGAAGACCAGGACCACCGACGTGCTCGCCCCCACGCCCTGGACGAGCCGGGACGCGAGCAGGAACTCGATGCTCGGTGCCACCGCGCAGCCCAGTGCGCCGATGAGCATGATCGTGTTGCCGATCAGCATGACCTTGCGCCGGCCGAACCGGTCCGACAAGGGGCCGTAGGCCAGGGCGCCCAGGCAGTAGCCGAAGAAGTTGTACGTGATCGTCAGCTGTACCGAGGACCCGGAGGTGTCGAGGGCCTCGGCGATGTCCGGGAAGCTCGGCACGGACATGTCGAGTTCCATGATCGTGCCGATGAGGGTGATGACGAGCAGGGCAGGCAGAAATCTGTGTTTGTTCATGGCCTCATGTGGGACGGACCTGAAGGGAAAGGGACTGCGGACACGCCGAGCCGAGTCCTGCCGCGGTCGGCAGGACTCAGCGATGCGCCGGCACCGGTCTTCGGACCAAGGGCCACCAGATGGCGTGGGCGTTCAGAGGCCTGCGGCTCGCCCTCACACCACCTGCGGCAGATAACGCCGGTTGCACCGTGTCCCCTTCTGGGAGTCGAGGCTGTCGCCCCAACGTAAGCACGCGGCCACTTGGTCCCACAAGTCATTTTTGACCTGCGAAGTCACCGATGCGGGCCAGGAGTTCCCCGGCGAACAGCTTCGGCTCCTCCAGATGCGGCATGTGCGACGCGTCCGGGATGATCACGGCCTCCGCGCCGGGGATGGCCCGCGCGTACGCCTGGCAGGCCCGCGGCGGCACGAAGTCGTGCTCCCCGACGACGAGCAGGGTGCCGGGCCCCAGCCCGGCCAGCTGCCCGGCAGGCGCGTACGTCCGCAGATCGCCCGTCAGCTGGAACTCCGTGCGGCCCCACATGGCGTCCCGCACGTGCGCCGCGGTGCCGAGGGTGGCGTCCATCAGCACGTCCGGCCAGTCGGTGCGGCACATGTGCCGCTCGGCGAAGACGATCGCCGCCTCCGCGAAGGCGGGTGTGTCGTACCGCTCCGTCCGCAGGCCGTCGCTGAGTGCCTGGGCCGTTTCCGCCGGGAGCCTGAAGAGCAGCTGCCGCATGTCGTCCTCGTACTTGCGGATGTTCAGCACCGGCGAGAGGAGGACCAGCCGGTCGGGGCGGCGCGGACCGCCGCGCAGGACGAAGTCACAGGCGATCATCGTGCCGAAGGAGTGGGCGAGCAGATGGAAACGCTCCAGGCCCAGGGCGCCCAGCAGTGCGTCGAGTTCGTCGACGAAGCGCTCCAGGCGCCACAGGCCGGGGTCCGTGGGGCCCGCGGAGCGGCCGCAGCCCAGCTGGTCGTACACGACGACGGGATGGTCCGGCAGCAGGTCCGCCAGCGGACGCAGATAGTCGTGCGGGGTGCCGGGGCCGCCGTGGACGGTCACCACCGGGGTGCCGGGGGCATCGGCGTTGAGTATCTCGTACCAGATCCTGCCGCCGGGGACGTCGCACATCGCGCCGGCCGTCTTCTCACTCACTGTGTTCTCCCTGGGTCTTCGCGAAGTGGGCGCCGATCGTCGCCACATGGGGCATGCCGTTCATGCTCAGGTGGTTGCCGGTCACCGGCACCTGCGTCCAGCCGCCGCGCGCCAGCTCCCGCCAGCGCGGGGCCTGTCCCGCCGGGAACTGCGGGATCTCCTCCTGGTGCGAGAAGAACACGAGGTCGCCGGAGTACGGGCGCGGGACGTACCCGTGCATGGCCTGGCTGTGCCGCTGCCAGGCGTGGATGTAGCGGGGCAGGAAGTCGGCGGAGAGCATGTCCTCGAACTCCGTGCCGCGTGCCTTCTCCGCGATGTAGCCGATCTTCCCCTCGACCGTGTCCAGGGCTTCGAGCTCCGCCATGGGGAAGTCCAGCCGTGCCAGGCCGTAGCGGAGCAGATAGTCGATGATGTCCTGGCCGGTCATGTCGGCGGGCAGATTGCCGCGGGCCGGGCTGTCGATGAGGGCCACCTCCGGCCGGTACCCGTCGCGGGCGTCGAGCTGCTGGGCCATCTCGTACGCGACGATGCCGCCGAAGGAGGAACCCCCGAGCCGGTACGGGGCCTTGAGGCCGAAGTCCTCCAGCTGCTCCAGGTAGTGGGCCGCCATGGCTTCGACCGTGGTGAACTCCGCGCTGCCGTCGAGCATCGGGGAGCGGAGCGCGTACACCGCCTGGTCGTCCGGCAGGCAGGCCGAGAGCTCCCGGTAGAAGTACACGTCACCGCCGATCGGGTGCACCAGGACCAGCGGCGGGCGCGACTGCGGATCGCCCTTCTTGACGACGACCACCGTCCCGTCGGCGGCCTCCGGCGTGTACCGGCCGTCGAGGTGCTCGGCCAGCCGGGACGCGAGGGCCCGCGGCGTGGGCCGCTCCAGCGTCATGAACTCCACCCGGACGCCGACCCGTTCCCGGATCCGCGCCACGAGCTGCACCGCTGCCAGCGAGTCCCCGCCCTGCGCGAAGAAGTCGTCGTCGGGCCGGACGTCGTCGACGCCCAGGACCGCGCGCCAGGCCTCCGCGACGACGGTGCTCACCTCGTCCTGTTCACCGTGTGCCACCGGCTCCGGCAGCCGCGCCGGCGCCTGGGCCCGGGCCGGGGCCGCCGTTCCCGGGCGGTCGATCCAGTGCTCCTGCCGGTCGAAGGCGTAACCGGGCAGCCGCACCCGGTCCCGGGCCGTCAGACCGTGGAACGCCGACGCGTCGACGGCGACGCCGGCGGCCCATGCCGTTCCCAGCGCCGTCAGCGCCACCTCCGGCTCCTCGCCGCCCTGCCCGGCCCGGGGCATGGCCGCCACCACCAGGTGCTCGGCGCGGTCCGGGTGCCGGCGTGCCGGGCGGCTCAGGATCCGGCCGGGCCCCACTTCGAGGAGCACGCCGCCCCGGCCGGTCTCCGACCCGTACAGCGTGGTCAGCCCGCGGTGGAACTGCACCGTCCCGCGCAGCTGCGCCGTCCAGTACTCGGGCGTGCGGACCCGGTCGGGGTCGGCCCAGTCACCGGTCAGGTTGGAGAGGTACGGGATCGTGGGCCTGTGCAGCTCGATCCGGCCCAGCACCGCGGTGAACTCCTCCAGCACCGGGTCGAGCAGCCGCGAGTGGAACGCGTGCGCCACGGCGACCCTCCTGCCCGTCACACCGTCGGCCGACAGCCGCGCTGCCAGCGCGTCGACAGCCCCGGGCGGACCGGAGACCACACAGCTGCCGGCGTCGTCGACCACGGCCAGGTCCAGGCCGTGCCGCTGTGCGCGCGGCAGTACCTGCCCGGCGGGCAGCGGCACGGCGAGCATCGCCCCCGGCGCGGTGCCCGCCAGCAGCCGGCCCCGCTCCAGGACCAGCGTCATCGCGTCCTCCAGCGAGAACACGCCCGCCAGACAGGCGGCCACGTACTCGCCCAGGCTGTGCCCGATCATCGCGGCCGGGCGGACGCCGAGGTCCATTAACCACCGCGCCAGCGCGTACTCGACGATGAACAGGGCGATCTGCGTGTACCGGGTGTCGCCCACCCGGGCGGTCCGGCCCAGCAGATCGGCTTCGTCGGCCCCCTCGGGAAGGTGCGGCCGCAGGATCCGCAGACAGCGGTCGACGTGGGCCCGGAAGGCGGGCTCCGCGTCGTACAGCGCCTGCCCCATCCCCTGGTACTGCGCGCCCTGCCCGGGGAACAGGAACACCGCGGGGCGGTCCGCGCGCCATGCGACCGGCTCCCGCTCCTCGGCCGCCAGACGGTCGACGAGCTCCTGCCGGCCGCTGCCGACGACCACCCGGTTGTACGGGAAGCGGTGCCGGGCGGTGTGCCGGGTGTACGCCACGCGCTCCAGCGGGACGCCGGGGTGCTCGGCCAGGTAACCGGCCAGGGCCCGCGCCTGCTGCCCGAGCGCTTCCACGGTGGGCGCGGACACCGTCAGCAACTGCCGCGCCCGCACGGGCTCGTCTCCGGGGGCCGGCGGCGCGGACGCCGGTGCCTCCTCCAGGACGACGTGGGCGTTGGTGCCGCCGATCCCGAAGGAGCTGACGCCGGCACGCAGCACCGGGTGCTCGCTCGTCCACGGTGTACACGCGGTGTTGACGTAGAACGGGCCCTTGTCCAGCTCGAGCCGTGGGTTGGGGGAGGTGTGGTGGAGGGTGGGGACCAGGGTGCGGTGCTCCAGGCAGAGCACGGCCTTGATCAGCCCGGCGATACCGGACGCGACGTCGAGATGGCCGATATTGGTCTTCACCGAGCCCAGCGCGACGCGCCGGGTCGTGCCGTCGTCCGGACCGAACGCCTCCCGCAGGGCGGCCACCTCGATGGGATCGCCGAGCGCGGTGCCCGTGCCGTGCGCCTCCACATAGCCGACCGTCGACGGGTCGATGCCGGCCCTCTCATGGGCGCGGCGGATCACCGCTGCCTGCCGCGCCTGGCTGGGCGCGGTGTAACCGATCTTGTTCTGGCCGTCGTTGTTGATGGCCGTCGCCTTGATGACGGCACGGATGGGGTCCTGGTCGGCGAGCGCCCGGTCGAGCGGTTTGAGCACCACGATGCCGACGCCCTGCCCCTCGAGGGTGCCCTGCGCCGCCTCGTCGAAGGCCCGGCAGGTGCCGTCGGGGGAGAAGACCATGCCCTCCTGGTGGAGGTAGCCCTCCTTGCCCAGCTTGCCGATCGACACACCGCCGGCCAGGGCGATGTCGCAGTCTCCCGCGAGCAGCGCCACGCACGCCTGGTGGACCGCGACCAGCGAGGTGGAGCAGGCGGTCTGCACGGTCACCGCGGGCCCGGTCAGGTCGAGCTTGTAGGCGACCTTGGTCGACAGGAAGTTCGCCTGGTTGTTGATCATCGCCTGGTAGCGGGTGGCCAGGTCGGCATCGCCGAGGCGGGGCAGGACGTGACCGGTGGCGTAGTCGTTCTGCCCCGCGCCCGCGTACAGCCCGATGTCGCCGCCGAAGGCGTACGGGTCGCAGTGCGCGTCCTCCAGCGCGTGCCAGGCGCACTCCAGGAACACCCGGTGCTGGGGGTCCATCGTCTCGGCCTCCCGGCGGGAGTAGCCGAAGAACGCCGCGTCGAAGCCCTTGATATCCCGTAGGCCGCTCTGGGCCCGTACGTATCCGGGCCGGTCGAGCTCCGCCTCGGGCACGCCGGCCGCGAGCAGCTCCTCCCGGCTGTAGTGGACGACGGACTCATGGCCGGCGGTCAGGTTCCGCCAGTACTCCTCCAGCGTGTCGGCGTCCGGGAAACGCCCGGCCATACCGATGATCGCGATGTCCCGGCCGCCGGTCCCCGGGGCGTCGCGCACCTCCGGCTCGCGGCGCGGCCGGGCCTCGTCACGGACCCCGCCGACGTGGGCGGCGAGGGAGGCGATGGTCGGGTGGGCGAACATCTCGGTCAGGCTGACCGCCCCCCGGATCTCCTCCGGCAGCCGGGCGTGCAGCTTGGTCAGCAGAATGGAGTTGCCGCCCACCTCGAAGAAGCGGTCGTGCACGCCCACCCGGTCCAGGCCCAGCACGTCCTGCCACAGCCGGGCCAGCGTCAGCTCCGTCTCCCCGGCCGGGGCCACGGACGCGTCGGCACGCCGGCGGCGCGGCCGCGGAAGAGCCTTCGTGTCGAGTTTGCCGCTGTACGACAGTGGCAGCTCGGTCAGGTGCACCAGGGCACCGGGTCGCATGTACTCCGGCAGCAGACCGGCCAGATGGGCCTGGAGCGCCTCCTCGTCCAGGGCCGCTTCGGCGACGTAGTAGCCGATCAGGGTCTGTGCGGCGGCGGACCGGTCCGTACCACCGTCCAGAGTCCCGACGATCACCGCGCTCTGCCGTACGCCCGGGTGGGCCGCGAGCGCGCTCTCCACCTCGCCCAGCTCGATGCGGTGGCCGCGCAGCTTGACCTGGGTGTCGACGCGGCCGACGAACTCGATCTCGCCGCCGTCCAGCCGGCGGGCCAGATCGCCCGTGCGGTACAGGCGTCCATGGCCCTCGCGCGGACTCTCGACGAAGCGCTCGGCGGTCAGGCCGGGGTCGCCGAAGTAGCCGCGGGCCAGTGCGCCGCCGCTCAGATACAACTCACCGACCGCCCCCACGGGCAGCGGCCGCAGCCGCGCGTCGAGGACGTGCGCCTGCTCGTTGGGCAGCGGCCGGCCGATCGTCACCATCGGGCTGTCCGCCGCGTCCGCGACGTACTCCCGGGACGTGGACCAGATGGTGGTCTCGGTCGGGCCGTAGACGTTCACCACGCGCGGGCAGCGCTCCAACGCCGCGTGCAGCAGGTGGCGTTCGAGCCGTTCGCCGCCCACCAGCAGCCGGGTGCCGGACAGACCGCGCAGCGCCTGGAGCTTCATCTCCAGCAGGCTGGGCGTCATCTGCACGAAGTCGTACGCCGCGCAGTCCAGCTCCTCGAAGAGGTGGTCACCCATGACCACGCTGCCGCCGCCGAGCAGCGTCAGCCCGTATTCGAGCCCGAAGATGTCGAAGACGTAGTTGGTCAGGCTGTAGGTGTGCAGCGCCCCCGCGCCGGGGAAGTGCCGTCGCCGCATGGCCGCCACCGTGGACGTGAAGGCCAGGTGCTCGACCATCACGCCCTTGGGCTGCCCGGTGGTGCCTGAGGTGTAGAGGATGTACGCCAGCGCGTCCCCGCCGACCGCCACGTCCAGGTCGTCGCCGCTCTCCGCCGCGCATGCCGCCTCGGTCCGCGGGTCGTCCACGGCGATCACGGTCAGCGCGGGGTGGCAGGCCTGCACCCGCTCCCGGTGCCGGGCGTGGGTGAGCAGCAGCCGGGCGCCGCAGCCCTCGACGATGCGCGCGGTGCGCTCGTCGGGGTAACCGGGGTCGAGCGGCACATAGGCCGCTCCGGCCTTCAGCACCGCGAGCAGGCCGATCAGCGTGTCCGCCCCGCGGTCGAGGAGCAGCAGTACGGGCTCCTCCGGGGCGGTCGGCACCTGCTGCCGGGCCACGCGGGCCAGCCGGTTGGCGGCGGCGTTGACCTGCGCGTAGGACAGCGTCCGGCCGTCGTGGATGACGGCCGGCGCGTCGGGGGTGCGCGCGGCCTGCGCTTCGAAGGCGCGGTGGATGACCGGCTCGGCGGGCTCGGCGACACCGGAGTCGTTCCACTGCCGCTGTGCCTCGATCCCGTCGGCACCGGCCGGCTCCAGGTCCGCCGGGGAGCTCTCCGGCGCGCGGGCGACGTGGCCCAGCACCGACTCCATGCCCGTCAGCAGGCGTTCCACGGTCGCGGGCGCGAAGAGCTCTCCCGCGTAGTCCAGCGTGAGCACCACCTCGTCGTCCTTCTCCGCGACCGACACCACCAGCGGGTAGTCCCGCTTCTGGTACCGGAACCGGAACCGCGGGCGCAGCAGACGCTCGTGCTCGGCGTCTTCGGCCGCGGGGTAGCTCTCGTTGATGAAGAGGCTGTCGAACAGCCGGCGGCCGCCCGGCTGCAGCGCCGCGAGGTCGACGGTGCTGCGCCGGCCGACCTCGTGGATGTCGTCCTGCAGCCGCTGGATCTCCTCGATCAGACTGTCGGCACCGGTGTCGTGCCGGGCGATCAGCGGGACGGTGCTCAGATAGAGGCCGACCGAGGTGTCGATCCCGTCCACCGGCAGATCACGCCCGGCCAGTACCGTGCCCACCACGGTGGTGTCGCAGTGGCCGTAGACGCTCAGCACCTTGTGCCAGGCGTACTGCAGAACGGCGTTCGAGGTGACCCCGTGGTCCCGGGCGACGGACCGCAGTGCCGCGAGCAGCTCCGGCCGCAGGGACAGCGAGCGCTGCTCCTGGTGGTGGATGTGCCGGTAGGTGCCGAGGTCGATGTGACGGGCCCCTGCGGTCAGCAGCCCGCCCAGATCGCATCCTTGCCCGGCGTCCGCCACATAGCTCCGCCAGAACGTCTCGTGGTCGCGTGCGTGACGGTGCAGATGGCGCTGGATCCCGGCGTAGTTCTCCTCCGGGAGCACCGCGACCTCGCCTTCGCGCAGCGCGAGATAACACGCGTGCACGTTCCGCAGGAGCAGCGGGCTGCTCCAGCCGTCGAGGATCGCGTGATGGGTGTTGAGCACACAGGTGAAGTGCTCCGGCCCCCGCTGGACCAGGTACACCCGGAACAGACCGCTCGTGCCGAGGTCGTAGGGGATGCCCCGGTCGCGCTCCAGCAGCTCCTCGAAGGCCGCGTCGGGGTCCGGGTGGTCACTGAGGTCCACGAACTCCCATGTCAGCCGGGACCGGCGGTCGATGACCTGCACCATCTCGTACTGCCAGTCGAAACGCAGCCGCAGGGCGCTGAGGGCCTGCTGTGCCTGCCCCCACGCCTGCCGGAGCAGCTCGGGGTCGACGGCCCCGTGGTAGTCCCAGACGGCCTGGACGCGATAGGCGTCGTCGATGTCGCCCTGGCTCAGGGCATGGTGGATGAAGCCCTGCTGGAGGCTGCCGGCCGCGAAGACCCCGTCCAGCTCGCCGTCCGCCTGCAACCGGTCCAGGTGCTCCTGAGGCAGCAGGCCGTCGATGTCGCTGCTCGTCAGGTAGGTGCGCGGGCTGTGCGCAGTCAGCTCGACCAGCGCCGCCAGCCGTTCCTCGAACGCGCGGGCCAACCGCTCCGCGTCCTGCCGAGGCAGCCTGCTGAGCAGCGTGAACCGCAGTCGGCCGCCGACGACCATGCCGGCCGCGGAGACCGTGTACGGCAGCAGGTTGGCCTCGTGCAGCCACTCGCCACTCGGTTCGTCGACCGTCTGCCAGTCACCGTGCTCCTCGGCGTCGATCCGACCGAGGTAGTTGAAACAGACCTGGGGGAGCTCGCGGGCGTACCCCATCAGCGGCCCGAAGCCGATGCCCTTGGCGGGGACCGCCCGCACGCTCTCCTTGACCGACTTCAGGGCGTCCGCCGGCTCGCCGCACGCCTCCAGGCGTACCGGGTAGAGCGTGGCGAACCAGCCGAGGGTACGGCTGACGTCCGCGCCCGCGTCGAGCTCTTCGCGCCCGTGGCCCTCGACCATCAGATGATTGACGGACCGGCCGGTCAGCTCGGTCAGCGCCTGCCCGAAGGCGGTGAGCAGGAACTCCTCGACGCGGGTGCCGTAGGCGCGTTGGCACGCGCCCAGCAGCAGCGCGGTGCGCTCGGCGTCCAGGGAGATCCCGGTCTCGACGGGGGCTCCGGTGTCCTGTCGCAGGACCGGTGCCTCGTCCATGTCGGCGAGCAGGCCCTCCCAGTAGCCGCGCTCGTTAGCGTGCCGCTCGGCATGCGCGGCGACCGTGCCGGTCCACTGCCGGTAGCTGGTGCCCTTGTCACCGAGCCGGCCCCCCTCGTACAGCGTGTGCAGGTCCTCGGCGAGGACGCGCCAGCTGACGGTGTCGACGATCAGGTGGTGCAGGGCGAAGAACACCCGGTTGCTTCCGTCGGCGTAGCCGTGCAGGAAGCCGAAGGCGTACGTCGGTCCGCTCGCCAGGTCGAAGCCGCTCTGCCATTCCGTCAGTACGCGGTCCACAGCGGTGTCGAACTCGGCGGTTCCCTCACCGCCGGGCAGGTCGCGCACGTCGAGCACCCGCACCTCGGGGAAACCGGCAGCGGTGTCGTAGTACTGCCGTGGCCCGCCCGGTGCGCCCGGCTCGTAGCGCAGCCGGAACGCGTCGTGGTGGTCCACCAGGGCCCGCAGGCTTTCCTCCAGCCGCGGCAGGTCCAGTGCGGGCGTGCGGACCAGGAAGGACTGGTTCCAGTGCCCGGGCCGGGGGAAGTCCTGGGCGAAGAACCACGACTGGACGGGCAGCAGGGGCGCGTCCCCTTCCAGGGCGCCCTGCTCGGTGCGTACCGCCGGCCCGGCGCCGGACCCGGCGGTGGCCACCACCCGGTCGTGGAAACGCTCGATGGTGCGGTGGGCGAAGACATCGCGCACACTGACCCGCAGCCCGAGCTCCTTGCGCAGCCGGCTCACCAGTCGGATCGCGACGATGCTGTCCATCCCCAGGTGCATCAGGTCGACGGTGATGCCGAGCCGCTCGGGCGGCACGCCCAGGACGTCGGCCCACGCGTCGCGCAGCTGCCGCTCGCGCTCGGAGCGCGGCGGGACGTGCTCGGCGGCGACCGCGGTCCCGGGATCGGGCAGGGCCGTGCGGTCCAGCTTGCCGTTGGGGCTCAACGGCAGCTCCGGCAGGTGCACCAGGGCCTCGGGGACCATGTACGCGGGCAGGCTCGCGGACAGCCGCTCCAGCAGGGGAGCGGGGTCGAGTGCGGTACCGGAGACGTAGTAGCCGACCAGAGCCTGCCTGCGGCGACCGGCCGCGGTGTCGTACTCCTTGATGAGGACGACGCTCTGGGAGATGCGCGGGTCCTGGGAGAGGGCGCTCTCGATCTCGCCGAGTTCGACGCGGTAGCCGTTGAGTTTGACTTGGAAGTCGTTGCGTCCGATGAATTCGATGTGGCCTTCGGGGGTCCAGCGTCCGAGGTCGCCTGTGTGGTAGAGGCGGCCGAGGGTGGGGTGTTCGGTGTAGCGCTCGGTGGTGAGTTTTTCGTCGTTCCAGTAGCCGAGGGCGACGCCGGTGCCGCCGATGTGGATTTCGCCGATGACGCCGGTGGGGCAGTGTTCGCCTTGGGGGTTGAGGACGTACATGCGTTGGTTGGGCATGGCGACGCCGTAGGGGATGCTGTTCCAGGCGGGGTCGACGTGGTCGATCTCGTACCAGATGGACCAGATGCTGCCTTCGGTGGCGCCGCCCAGGCTCATGACGGTGGCGTGGGGGATGTGCTCGCGGATCCGGTCGGGGAGGCTGGTGGGGATCCAGTCGCCGCTGAGGAGGAACGCCCTCAGTGACTGGAGGTGTCCGCCTTCGTCGATGAGGAGTCCGGCGAGCTGGGGGACGCTGTTCCAGACAGTGATGTGGTGGTGGTCGACGAGGTGGGCCCAGTGGGCGGGGTTCTTGGTTTCTTCCTGTGCGGGGAAGACGATGGTGGCGCCGGCGGCGAGGGTGCCGAAGAGGTCGTAGACGGAGAGGTCGAAGCTGAGTTCGGACAGGGCCAGGATGCGGTCTTGGGGTGTGATGTGGAAGCGTTCGTTGACGGCGAGGAGGGTGTTGACCGCGCCGCGGTGGCTGATGGTCACGCCCTTGGGCCGGCCGGTGGACCCTGAGGTGAAGATGACGTAGGCGACATCGTCCGGGCCCACCACCGGCAGCGCGGACTCATCCGTCGCGGCCCCCTGCTCCAGGAGGTCCTCGATGACCAGCAGGCGGCACACCGAACCCAGGGCTTGTACGTCCGCACGCGCGAACTGACCACGCGACACCAACACCGTACGCACAGCGGCCTGGGTGAGGATCTCCTCGATCCGGCCTGCCGGCCAGTCGACGTGCAGCGGCAGATAGCCGAGGCCGCCCTTCATGATCGCGACGGTGGCCAGCACCTGGCTGTGGCCCTTCTCCGCGAGGACGCCGACGAGCCGCTCACCGGAGGCGTCGCCGAGCGCCGTGCGCAGCCGCAGAGCGAGCGTACGGCTCTCTTCGATCAGCTCGCCGTAGGTGTGCGTACGACCGGTCCCGGCGTCGATGACGGCCGTGGCCGCCTCCCGGCCCTCGGTGCGGCACCGCTCCTCGTAGAGGCCGAACATCGTCTGCTCGCACGTCTCGCCGTCGAAGGCGTTCGCCGTGGCGACCAGGGCCCGGTCGGTGTCGGGGAGATACCGGTCCCTGGGCAGTCCGGCTTCCCAGTCGCCGTCCGCGAGACGCTCGATGAGCAGGCAGTAGAGCCGGTTGAGGTGCTCGATGAAAGCGCGGTCGAAGAGCTGCTCGACGTACAGCCACTTGCTCATGAAGCCGCTGTCGACCTCGATCGCCTGGAGGTCGATCCACGCCTGTGAGGTCTGTGCGCTCCAGTGGCGCTCCTCGACGAATTCGCTGTCGTCCAGATAGGCCGCGCGTTCGAAGTCACGCGTCTCGTTGCCCATCACGCCGGTGAACACGATCGGCGAGACCGCCTTGGTCGTGTCCAGTCCGTGCAGCCTGCTCAGATCACGCTGGACCTCCACGCCCGAGTACAGGGCGTGGCTGATGTCCTCCCACAGCGTGTCGTGGGTGCGGCGGGTCAGCGACGTGACGTCGGCGCCTTCGTCGACGTAGTGGAACAGCACGGTCGAGGTGAAGTTCCCGAGGAGGGAATCGATGCCCTCCACGACCGGATGGCGGTTGAACAGCGTGAGGGTGAGCGGGAACTCGCGGGCCCCGGAGAAGTAGGAGATCACGCTGCCGAACAGGCTCAGCAGGACGGACGACGTGGACACCCCGTGCTTCCGTGCCTGTTCCTTGAACCGGTCCCAGACGTCGGGGGCGACGTGGAGGGTGTGCTCGTCGAAACGCGGGTGGTCGACGGCGTCCGGTGACTCCTTGAACGGCAGGGTGCACCGCAGCGGCATGCCGTCCAGCCGGTCCTGCCAGTAGGCGCGGTCGTCCGCGTACCACTGCGAGTTCTTCAGCAGACCGGTGTAGTCCTGGTAGTCCTTGAAGCTCGCCCGCGGCAGTTCCGCACGCCGCTCCGCGCCCCGGTAGAGGTCGTCGAGGCGGCGCAGGACGGCGAGCCTGCTCTGCACATCGAGGATGATCAGGTCCCAGCTGAGGTGCAGCACGCAGCGGTCCTTGAAGCGGCTCACCTCCAGGCTGAACAGCGGGAACCGCTCCGGGTCGTAGAGCCGGTGCGAGAGGCGCTCCCGTACGGCGGTCAGCTTCGACTCGTCGTAGTCGTGCGCGGCGAAGTCGTGGACCACGAGCTCGAAGTCCGGGACCTCCGCGGCATCGAGCACCCGCTGCTGGAGCCGGTCGTAGGAGAAGACGGTGCGCAGCACGTCGCACTCGGCGACGAGCCGGCGGACCGCGGCCGCCAGCCGGTCGGCGTCCAGCTCCCGGTACACGTACTCGTTGTAGACGTGGTTGGCGACATTGCCGATCTCGTAGTTGCCGAGCCTGCCGACGAGGTAAGCCTTCTGGATCTCGGTCATGTCGAACCAGCCGCCCGGATCCGCGCCGATGCCAGCGGGCAGGGCCGTCAGATCGGCCTCGCCGCGGACCTCACGGAAGTCGCTGGGCGTGTAGCGCGGGGCCGTCCGGCCCGTGCAGTGGCCGACGACCTCGGCGAGGGCGGCTTCGAGGGCCCGGGCCAGCGCGCCGGTGTCCTCGGCGGCCAGCCGGCTGTCGAGCCGGACCTGGAGCCGGTCCTCGGTCACGTAGGCGAAGACGGACAGCACCGCGTCGGACGTGTTGCACGGCGGCATGGCCTCGCCGCCGTCCTCCATCACGAGCTGCCAGTCGCCGGCACCCGTCTGCTCGCCGTCGAGCCGGCCCAGGTAGTTGAACCAGACGTGGGGAAGCGCACGGTCCCGGTAGCCGACGAGCGGGCCGAAACCGATGCCCTTGTCGGGCACGGCGCGCAGGCTCTCCTTGACGCTCCGCACGCTCTCGCCGATGTCGTCGCCCAAGGGCAGCCGCACCGGGTACAGGGTGGTGAACCATCCCATGGTGCCGGTGACATCGAACGCGGGGGCGATGTCCTCGCGCCCGTGGCCTTCGAGCATGACGTGATGGGTGCGCCCGCCGCCGACGGCCTCCAGGGCCCGGCCGAGCGCGGTCAGCAGAAGGTCGTCGACGTGTGTGTGGTACGCGCGGTGCGCCGGCCCCAGCAGGTCCCGGGTGTGCTGCTCGCTCAGGGTGAACTGTTCGGTGTGCGCCGCCGCGGAGCCGGGCCGGCCCTGCGCGTCCGGCCGGAAGTCGCTGAGCAGCTCCTCCCAGTAGGCCCTCTGCTCCGGCCGCTCGTGCGCGTACGCGGAGACGGCGCCGGTCCACTGCCGGAAACTGGTGCCCTTCTTCCCGAGCTGCTGCCCCTCGTACAGCGCGCGCAGGTCCTCGGCCAGGATCCGCCAGCTGACCGTGTCCGTGATCAGGTGGTGCAGGGCGAAGAACACCCGGCTGGTGTGGTCGGCGTAGCCGTGCAGATAGCCGAGGGCGTACACGGGGCCGTGCTCGAGGTCGAAGCCGCGCTGCCAACCGGTCAGCGTCCGGTGCAGGGCCTCGGCGAACTCGGGGGTGCCTTCGCCGCCGGGCAGCCCGCGCACGTCGAGGACGTTGAAGCCAGGGAACGGGGCACCGGGCTCATAGGACTGTGTGGTGCCGCGGTAGCGCAGCCGGAAGGCGTCGTGGCGGGCCACGAGTGCGCGCAGGGCGGACTCCAGCCGTGGCAGCGACAGCTCCGGCGTACGGATCACGAACGCCTGGTTCCAGTGCTCGGGCCGGGTGAACTCCTGGCCGAAGAACCAGGACTGGATGGGCAGCAGCTCCAGCTCGCCCGCCAGGGTCCCCTGCTCGGCGATCACTTCGGCCCGCGGCTGTGCCGCGGCGGCCTGGCGGCTCTCGACGAAGTCGGCGAACTGCTCGATGGTCGGCAGGGAGAACACGTCACGGACGCTGATCGCCAGATCGAGTTGCCGGCGCAGCCGGCTCGCCAGCCGGATGGCGACGATGCTGTCCATGCCCAGCCGGGTCGCGTCGTCGCGGATGCCCACGTCGTCGGGGCGCAGGCCCAGGCACTCCGCCCACAGGTCGCGGAGCCGCTCCTGCAGGGCGGTGCGGGGCGCGATGTGCTCCTGGCCCGTGTCGGAGGGCCCGGGGTCGGGCAGTGCCTTGCGGTCGAGCTTGCCGTTGACGGTCACGGGCAGGGACGACAGGTGGACCAGGGCGCTGGGGACCATGTACGACGGCAGGGTCGCGCGCAGCGCACCCGCCATGGCGGTCTCGTCCAACGGGCGGTCGGCGACGTAGTAGCCCACCAGATACTTGTGCTCGGGCCGCTGCGGGTCGGGCTGCTGGACCAGGGCGATGCCCTGTTTGACGCCGGGGTATCCGGCCAGGGCCGCCTCGATCTCGCCGAGCTCGACGCGGTAGCCGCGGATCTTGACCTGGAAGTCGTCGCGGCCGATGAACGCGATGGACCCGTCGGGCAGCCGCCGTACGAGGTCGCCCGTGCGGTACAGGCGCCCGTCACCGAAGGGGTTCTCGACGAAGCGTTCGGCGGAGAGCTCGGGCCGGTTGAGGTAGCCGCGCGCCAGACCGGCGCCGCCCAAATACAGTTCACCGATCGCCTGGGCGGGCAGCGGCCTGCGGGCCGCGTTGAGCACGTACGCCTGTGTGTTGTCGATCGGTGTGCCGATGAGCACGGTGTCGATCGCCGGGTCGGTGCACGGGTGGTGCAGGACGTCGATGGACGCCTCGGTCGGGCCGTACAGATTGTGCAGGGCCGCCTCCGGCAGCAGCGCGTGCGTGGCGCGCACCTGCGCGAGCTTGAGCTCCTCGCCGCTGCAGAAGATGTAGCGCAGGCTCGCCAGCCCCTGCCGGGCCGGTTCGGCGGATGTCTCCACCGTCTCCAGGAAGGCGCTGAACATCGAGGGCACGAAGTGCACGACACTGACGTGTTCGCGCTCGATGATCTCCATCAGCGCATACGGGTCCTTGTGGTCCTCGGGCTCGGCGAAGACGACGGCCGCACCGAACCAGTTGGCCCACAACAGCTCCCACACCGACACGTCGAAGACGTACGACGTCTTCTGCAGCACCCGGTCCGAGGGGTCGAGCGGGAACGCCCGGTTCATCCACTGGATGCGGTTGACCAGGCCGCCGTGCTCGCACAGCACGCCCTTGGGCTTCCCGGTGGTGCCGGACGTGTAGATGACGTACGCGAGATCGTCACCGGTGAGCGGCAGCCCCGGGTCGCCGGAGGGCTGTGCGGCCAGCTCGTCGGCGGCGCCGTCGACGGACAGCACGGCCACCGGCAGTGCGGCGTCGTGGCAGCCGGCCGCGTTGCGCTCGTCGGTGAGCAGCAGCGGGCTGCCGGTGTCGGAGAGGATGAACCGGATCCGCTCGTGCGGTGAGCCGGGGTCGACGGGCACATAGGCGCCGCCGGCCTTCATGACGCCCAGCACCGCGATCAGCATGTGCTCACTGCGGTCCATCAGCAGACAGACCAGACTGCCGGCACGGACCCCGTGCCGCTCGGTGAGCAGGTGGGCCAGCCGGTTGGCGCTCTCGTTGAGCTCGCGGTAGCTCAGCAGCCGGTCGCGGTAGATCACGGCCGGGGCGTCCGGGGTCCGCCGCACCTGGCGCTCGAACATCTCGACCGCGGTCCGCACGGTGCCGTGGTCCCATGCGGTGCGGTTCCACTCCGCGATCTGCCGCAGCCCCTCGGGATCCACCAGGTCCAGGCGGTCGGTGACCTCGTGGGGTGCGGCCGCCGCCGAGCGCAACACGGTGAGATACGCCTCGAAGAGCGCCCGCACGTAATCGCGCTCGTAGCGCGCCTCGGCGTAGGTGACCGTGAAGGAGACCCGGTCGCCGTCCTCCTTGGCGATGACCGAGATGCCGAACTTCTCCGCGAGATCGCGGTAGGGCAGCACGCGGTGGCCGACGGCGGTGGCGGCCTGCTCCACCGGGGCGAAGTTGTGCATGGTGAAGAGGACCTGGAGCACATCGGCCAGGTCCGCGGCCCCGCCCGGCAGGGCGCCGGTCAGCATGTCCACATTGAGCTGGTGGTGCTGGTTGAGATCGATGACCGCCTCGTTGACCCGGCGCGCGTTGTCCAGGAAGCGGTCGCCGCCCCGGAACTCCGGCAGCAGCGGCAGCGTGTTGATGAACGGGCCGACGGCGGACTGGAAGGCGGGCGGCCGGTTCGCGACGGTGATGCCGACGGCGAAGTCGTGCTGGCCGCCGGCGAAGCTGCTCAGCGTCTGGTACAGGCCGGTGAACAGCAGCGCGTACAGGCTCAGCCCGTGCTGCCCGGCCAGCTCGGACAGCGCCCGGTGGGTCTCCGGCGCGAGCGTGTAGTCGAGGGTGCCGGCCCGGTTGTCGGCCCCGCGTGCGGGGTTGCGCTGCAGACGCAGCTTCCCGGCGGCGGCCAACCGGTCGGCGAGCCTGTCGCGGGCAGCCGTGTACTCCGGCCGGGCCAGCTCGATCCGCTGCTGCGCCACCAGGTCGAAATAGTTCAGGGCGGGGGTGGCCCCGTCTGCGCCGGCCGGGTCGGTGCCGCGCGCCAAGGCGTCGTGGATCGAGGCCAGCCGGGCGGCGATCAGTTCCATCGAGTAGGCGTCCGAGAGCATGTGGTGGTGCGTCAGGGACACCGTCACCGAGGCGGCGTCGGTCGACTCGATGACCTCGGGGCGGATCAGATGTCCGTCGGCGAGCGGGAAGACCGTACGGGCCCGGTCGTCCCGCAGCGCGTCCAGCTCACCGGTCGAGACCCGGGTGCGGGAGATCTCGTACGCGTCCGCCGGCACCAGCTCGTACGACAGGTCCTCGTGGACGCGCATCCGCAGGATCGGCTCCGCCGCGAGCAGCGCGCGGACCGCCCGCTCGGCCGACTCCGCGTCGGCGCCGGTCAGCTCGACGAACAGGGGGATGGTGTACGTGTAGCCGAGCTCGTCGATCCTGCTCTGCAGGTACATCCCCTTCTGGATGGCCCGGATCGATCTGTCGTGCGCCCCGTCCGGCAGCTTGTAGTGCGTGGTCTGCCGGGCGCGCTCCTGGGAGTCGATGCCGGTCAGCTCCAGGACGTGGAGCAGTCGCTCCTTGTGCTCCTTCACCCGGTCCTTCAGCTCCGGGGGGAAGCCGGTGTCCTGGGGGAAGGAGAAGCCGAGCCGGTCGTCGCCCTTGTTCCAGATGAGAACGCGGGCGGACCGGAGGTCGTTCAGCAGTTCCAGCTCGGGGTTCACAGCTCTCCCTCTTCGCGCACGGCGTCCGCCTGGGCCGTGCCGACGTGCTCAGCAAGCTTGAGAATCGTGTCGTTCTGGTACAGGTCCCGGAGCTTCAACTCGAACCCCAGGTCCTGCTGGAGCAGGCGCACCAGCTTCATGGCGGCCAGCGAATTTCCGCCGACCGAGAAGAAGCTGTCGTTCGCGCTGATCGCCGCGACCGGCCGGCCGAGAATGTCGGACCAGGCTTCGGCCAGGGTGCGTTCGGTCCCCGGCGCGGGCTCGACGTGGACGCCGGCGAACTCGACCGGCGGCAGCCGGTCGGCGGCCAGCTTTCCGTTGGCGCTCAGCGGCAGCGCGTCCAGGACGCCGTAGCCGCTGGGCAGCATGTAGTCGGGCAGCGCCTCGGCCAGTTCCCGGGTGACCGCCTCCGTGAGGGTCTGCGGGTCGGCCGGGCTGTCCGAGGCCTCGCGTGCCTGCTGGTCCACCATCCCGACAGCCATGGCGTAGACACCGTGCTCGGTGATGCGCAACCCCAGCGGGCAGGTGCCCATGCCGTCGGCGCGCAGCCGCTCGCTCAGCCGCTGGAACAGGAAGCCGGCCGACACCGCCTCGTGGGACCCTCCCTCGCCTTCCAGCGTCAGCAGGCACCGGGCCCGGCGGAGAATCGCGTACACATCACTGGTGCGGTCGAAGACCGGCAGTTCGTCGGCCGCGTAGCGGCGGTTGCCGCCCTGTTCGACGTACTGCGTGGTGCCGGTCTCCCGCAGGAAGCAGGCCAGGTCGAGCCGGGCCGGCGTGAAGCCGCCTGTGCCTCCCAGGACGATGCGGCACACCGCCAGGTGCTCGTCGTCGAGCGACCGTTCGTCCAGCAGGACCTCGTAGCCGATACCGCGTGCGTCCAGGGCCTCGGTCAGCAGGGCGAGCATGTGCCCGGTCTCCAACAGCGCCAGGTGCCGCGCACGCTCCCCGTAGAGGGGGGTGATGGCGGGCCAGTGGACCACCAGATGCAATTCGTCGCCCTCGGCCGCGGACGACAGACCGGCCACCGCGGCGAGGTCGTGCGGGCGCAGTTCACCGGTCAGTGGGTGATAGTAGTGGTCCGTGCCGACCAGGCCCTCGGCCGGGCTCGACAGACGGACGAACGTACGCACCGGGTAGGCGCTTCCCGCGGACGGATACCGGTACTTCGGCAGCGCGCGGTCGGGCAGCGACACGGCGGACAGCTGTCCCAGCACCGCGGACCAGTCCTCGAGATCCGGTTCCGTCCGGCCCGCCGCGGGGCTGTGCGCGGCGGACTCCACCACCTCCGAGAAGTGCTTGTGCACAGGCTCGGGCGCGATGTCGTCGTCCAGGAACTGCCGGTAGCTCTTGGCCTGGGCGTACGCGGCCGGGTCGGGGCGAGGCTCCAGCGGGAACCCGGGCGCGGCCGTCTCCAGCACGCCGTGCCCGCTCAGGAGGAACGTCTGCTTGTCGAGACCCGGCTCACCGGCACCGGCCAGGGGAGCGTAGTCGGCGGCGGGAACCAGGTAGGCGACCAGCCGGTCGTGCTTGTCACCCTGCTGGATCCTGGCCACGGCACGGTCGACCCCCGGCAACCGCGTCAGCTTGGCGGCTATTTCGCCGAGTTCGACGCGGTAGCCGTTGAGTTTGACTTGGAAGTCGTTGCGTCCGATGAATTCGATGTGGCCTTCGGGGGTCCAGCGTCCGAGGTCGCCTGTGTGGTAGAGGCGGCCGAGGGTGGGGTGTTCGGTGTAGCGCTCGGTGGTGAGTTTTTCGTCGTTCCAGTAGCCGAGGGCGACGCCGGTGCCGCCGATGTGGATTTCGCCGATGACGCCGGTGGGGCAGTGTTCGCCTTGGGGGTTGAGGACGTACATGCGTTGGTTGGGCATGGCGACGCCGTAGGGGATGCTGTTCCAGGCGGGGTCGACGTGGTCGATCTCGTACCAGATGGACCAGATGCTGCCTTCGGTGGCGCCGCCCAGGCTCATGACGGTGGCGTGGGGGATGTGCTCGCGGATCCGGTCGGGGAGGCTGGTGGGGATCCAGTCGCCGCTGAGGAGGAACGCCCTCAGTGACTGGAGGTGTCCGCCTTCGTCGATGAGGAGTCCGGCGAGCTGGGGGACGCTGTTCCAGACAGTGATGTGGTGGTGGTCGACGAGGTGGGCCCAGTGGGCGGGGTTCTTGGTTTCTTCCTGTGCGGGGAAGACGATGGTGGCGCCGGCGGCGAGGGTGCCGAAGAGGTCGTAGACGGAGAGGTCGAAGCTGAGTTCGGACAGGGCCAGGATGCGGTCTTGGGGTGTGATGTGGAAGCGTTCGTTGACGGCGAGGAGGGTGTTGACCGCGCCGCGGTGGCTGATGGTCACGCCCTTGGGCCGGCCGGTGGACCCTGAGGTGAAGATGACGTAGGCGACATCGTCCGGGCCCACCACCGGCAGCGCGGACTCATCCGTCGCGGCCCCCTGCTCCAGGAGGTCCTCGATGACCAGCAGGCGGCACACCGAACCCAGGGCCTGTACGTCCGCACGCGCGAACTGACCACGCGACACCAACAACGCGTGCGTGCCCGCCGATTCGAGCACTTCGCCGATGCGCGCGCCGGGCCATTCCACGTTCATCGGCACGTACGCCGAGCCCGCCTTCATCACGGCGAGTGTGGTGACCGCCTGGAGGTAGCCCTTCTCCGCCAGGACGGCGACGGTCTCACGCTCCTCGCCCAGCGTGCCGGGGGCCAGGAGCGCTCCCGCGAGCCGCACGGAGTCGTGATGGAGCCGCTCGTAGGTGAAGGAGGTACCCGCGGCCGCGTCGATGACGGCGGTGGCCCGGGAGCGGCCGGCCTCGTTCAGCCTGCTCTCGTAGAGGCCGAAGAGGGTGCGCTCGTCCGCCGGCCGGTCGTGCGCGTTGGCCGCCTCGATTAGCGCGAGGTCCTCGGCCGGCACGGGGAGCGACGGGAACGGGGCGGACTCCCAGTCCAGTGCGGCGAGCTGCTCGATGAGCCGGCAGTAGCCGTCGTGCATCGCGTCGATGACGGCGGTGTCGAAGAGCTGCTCGACGTAGTCCCACTCGGCGACGAAACCCTCGTCGGTCTCGTACGCCTTGTTGTCCAGCCACACCTGCGGGGTCTGCGAGATCGAGTAGTCGACGCCCTGGTAGGTGTCGTCCAGGGGCAGTTCGAACATGCTCGCATTGCCCTTGGCGCCGAGCGTGCTGGTCAGGACGACCGGGGCCACGATCTTGCCGACCGGTATGGAGTGGCGCAGCTTCAGCAGGCGCTGGAAGTCCACTCCGTCGAAGAGGTTGTTGTCGACGTCCTGGAGCAGATCGCCGTGCACCCGGCGGAGCTTGTCGGCGATGCCCAGGTCGCGCTCGGCCTGGTAGTCGAAGAGCTCCAGGACCGTGAAGTCGCCGATGACGCCGTTGATGTCGGGGTGCAGCGGCAGCCGGTTGAAGAGCGTGAGGTTCATGCACAGCCGGTCCTGGCCGCTCCACTGGCTGAGCACCCGGCTGAAGAGCTCCACGACGAGCGCGGTCGGGCTGATGCCGTGCCGGCTGCACTTGGCGGCCAGCTCGTCCCACACCGCGGCGGGAATCACCCGGCTCTTGCGCCGGAAGACGGGACTGCCGACGGCCGAGGGGCGCTCCTTGAGCGGCAGCCTCAGATCGAGGTGGTAGTCGTCGGCCTTGTCCTGCCAGTACTGCTGGGCCTGGAGCAGGAGCGGGCTCTCACGGACCCGCTCGTACTGGAGCACGTAGTCGCGGTAGCTGATGCCGAGGTCGGGCAGGCAGGCTTGCGGGTCGGCGTAGAGCCGCGCCCACTCGTCGAAGAGGATGTCGAAGCTGCCCATGTCGATGATGAGCGCGTCGAAGCTGATGTGCAGCCGGTGGACGCCGTCGAGGCGGCTGAGCACGATGTCGAAGAGCGGGTACTGCTCGGGGTCGTACAGCTTGTGGGAGTACGTACCCCGGAGCCGTTCCAGCTCTTCCTGGTCCCTCAGCTCGTGGAAGGCGATGCGGTAGTGGGGCACCTCGGGCAGGAAGCGCTGCTGTCCGTCGGTGAAGACCGTGCGCAGCGCGAGGTGCCGCTCGATGAGCCGGTTGTACGCCGCCTCGAGCCGCTCGTGGTCGATGTGGCTGTAGCGGAACTCGCTGTAGACGTGGGTCGACACGCTGCTCAGCTCGAAGCTGTTGAACCGGCCCAGGTAGTAGGTCTGCTGCACATTGGTGAGGGGGAACGGCTCGTGGAGGCGATCGGTGTCGATGCCGTCGAGCACGAAGTCGCGGTAGGCGAAGTCACCGAGGCTGGCCTCGACCAAGGGCGCCAGGCGCCGGATCGTCTTCTCGCGGAAGACGTCACGGATCCGGATGTCGGACCCGAGCTCGCTGTTGATCCTGTTGACGAGCTTGATGCCCAGGATGCTGTTGCCACCGAAGCCGAAGAAGTCGTCGGTGACGCCGATGCGGTGGCCGCCCTTGGCAGCGCTGCCGAGCACCTGGTCCCAGATGTCGCACAGCCGCGTTTCCAGTTCGGTCGCCGGCGCGACGTAGCCCCGGGTCAGGAACTGCGCGGGGTCCGGGAGGGCGCCTCGGTCGGCCTTGCCGTTGACGTTCAGCGGCATGCTCTCCAGGTGGATCAGCACGGCCGGGATCATGTACTCCGGGAGTGCTGAGGCCAGGTGTTCCCGCAGCTCCTCGCTGTCGACCGGCGCTTCGGAGACGTAGTAGCCGACCAGGGAGCGGGCTTCGTCGCCCAAGGACGCGTCCGGCTGGTGGACGACGACGAGGCTCTGGTCCACGGCGGAGTGGGCGCTGAGCACACTCTCGATCTCGCCGAGCTCGATACGGTGCCCACGCAGCTTCACCTGGAAGTCGTTACGGCCGATGAACTCCAGGTCACCGCTCGGCAGCGCACGGACCAGGTCGCCGGTGCGGTAGATCCGCTCCTCCGGTACGGCCGGTCCGCCGCCGCTCACCGCGGGCGGCGGCGGGAGGAACGCGTTCGCCGTCAGCTCCGGCTCGTCCAGGTAGCCGCGGGCCAGCCCGCTGCCGCCGATGAACAATTCACCCACGACGCCCGGGGGCAGGGGCTGCATGTCCTCGTCGAGGACATAGCAGCGGGTGTTGGCGACGGGCGTGCCGATCAGCGGCTCGGGGGACTCGGGCGACAGAAGGCGGCGGGTGGACCACACCGTGGTCTCCGTGGGCCCGTAGACGTTCCAGCAGGTGTCGACGGACGCGACCAGCACGGGTGCGAGCTGGGGGGAGAGGGCCTCGCCGCCGCACAGCGCGCGAATGGGCAGCCGCTTTCCGTCCAGGCTCTGGGTGATCAAGTGCCACAGCGAGGGCGTGGCCTGGACGATGGACACACCCTGCTCGATCAGGCCGATCAGCTTGCCGACGTCGAGCAGATCGGAGCGGCCCGCCATGACCACGGTCCCGCCGTGCAGCAGCGGCATGAAGACCTCGAGCGTGGAGATGTCGAAGGCGATGGTGGTCACCGCCAGCATCCGCTCGCCCGGCCGGAAGTCGACGCAACGGCCGATGTCGGTGGCGATGTTCACATAGCTCTTGTGCTCGACGGCCACGCCCTTCGGCTTGCCGGTCGTGCCCGAGGTATAGATGACGTACGCGATGTCGTCGCCGGCCACGGGCGCGTCGAGGTTGTCGCCCGGGTATCCGGCCCACTCGTCGGCGAGCGCGTCGGAGTCCATGGCGATCACGGGCAGGGCGCCGGAGACGCCGTCGAGCCGTGGGGTGTGGGCGGTGTCGCTGACGGCCAGGACGATCCTGCCGCCGGCCAGGATTCCGGCGGTGCGGTTGACGGGAGAGTTCAAGTCCAACGGCACATAGCCACAGCCGAGTTTGAGGACCGCCACCGCGGCGATCAGCAGATTCTCCGTACGGTCCAGATACAGCGCGATCAGATCGCCCGGCGCGGGCGCGTAGCGCTCGCGCAGCAGCCGGGCGAATCGGTTGGCCGCTTCGTTGAACTGCCGGTAGGTGAGGGAACGTCCCTCGTGGACGACGGCCGTGTGCTCCGGGTACCGCGCGGCCTGTTCCTCGATCAGGCGGTGGATGGGCTGGTCGTCGCGGAACGGTGCGCGCGTCCGCCGCAGCTCGGCATCGAAACGGCGGTGCAGCTCCGGAGGAAGCGCCAGGAGCTCCCCCAGGGTGGCGGCACCCTCGGCGAATCGGTGGAGCCCGGCGAAGAAGCTGTCCAAGTGCTCGCGCAGGACGCTCAGGAAGGGGAGCCGGCCGATGGTGACGATGTCCAGGGAACCGCTGTCGCCGCGGTAGCGCAGGCTCAGTACGGGCGCGCGGCCGGCGGTGGCATCGGCCGTGTCCTCGGCGACGTCGAACTCCACGGCGACCCGTGGGTCCCGGGCGTGTTGGTAAACGGCGTCGAAATCATGGAAAGGATTGGTGTGCGCATTGTGGAGCGGGTCGTCGAGCTGCCTTTTAAGATCGGCGGACCGAAGGCTCCGGCTTGTCTCCACATATTTGCGCACCCGGCCGCCGGGGGTGATCGCGTCGTAGCTGTAGAGGCCTGCCTTGCGGGAATTGAGCAGCATCTGGAGAAAGATGCAGAGCCATTCCAGCTGTTCGGCGGTGAGCGGCTGGGTGTGCCTGTCCAGCCGGTACTCGAAGACGTCGGCGGAAGGGGCCGGATGATCGGCGCCGATCAGGTCCGCGATGTCGAAGCGGTCCTCGCGTTCGTCCGCGGAACGGGAGCGCTCGGAAAGTGCGGCGGCAGTGGATTCCCACCCGATCAGCTCGGAAAGGCCATGGGGGCGGTCCCGTCGGGAGTGGAATGCGAGGGACTCGTGGCCTTCGCGGGAGAGGCGAATCAGCGCGTCGACGCAGGTGTCCAGGAGCCCGGCGCGAAGGTCGGCCGCCGAGGGGCCGGTGGCGCTGCCGGGCCGGTGTCCTGCGTCAGTGCTGCTGCACAGGAGGGCCTCGCGATCGGGCGTCTGCAGGAAGCAGCTGAATGCCGACTCGCCCTCGGCCGCCTGGAGTTCAAGCGCCAGAACGGGGGCGGAGGAGCGGCCCGTGGCGCCTGCCGGGGCTAATTCGTAGTCGATGTGCCGAGTCGCCAACACGTCGTCCCCGATGACGCTCGCGTTGTGGGTGAAACGCTCACGCCACACGCCGGATCCGACCGACGGATCACTGTCCAGCGCATAAACGAAGTGGCCGGCATCCACAAGATAATCGGCGATGTCCTGGCCCAGCAGGCCTAACTCAGCGCCGACCAGCACATGGAGAACCTTCACTGTCGCCCCCTGTTTCCACGATATGGCGGCACGCGGGGAGCGTCATCGGCTCGTGCTCCCCCGTGCACGGGTGACCTGTCAGCGAAAACGCCCGGTACCCGATGGTTTGCTTTGGACTCTCCTGTGCGTGACATGCAAAAAGAGCGCAGGATGAAGGGCGGGACGCGTCATTGCGGTCGGACGTGCACCGAATGAGGGGTCCCGAGACATGCACCTGAGGGTGCGTCATCGTATTTCGAGTTGGGTGTATCGGCCACGGTCAAGAAAACATCTGCGGTCGTCGACTGTCAAGAGAAAGTCGGCCAGTTGATCGCAGTGGCCCACCCCGCTCTCGCGGCATAAGGCTGCATTGGGGATTCTGATAGCCGGACTTATATTCGGCGGGTCGCCGCCCCGGCCGTGAGTTCCCGGGGGCTGGGAACTCCAAATGGCCGAGCGCGGCGACTCGGGATGCGTGTGCCGGGCCCGGTCGCGACATGACGGGCCTGCCGGGCGCGACCCGGGCGCTTCGTCAGGATGCCGGGCGTGTACCGGCCAACGCGGTGAGCATGATCTCCCTGACCCGGTCGAGGTACTTCGGCACACCCGCCGCGGCCTCCGGGGTGTCCGGCATGCTGACCACCAAGTCGGCCCGGTCGGAGAACCAGTTGAACCACAGCGACACGCCACTGGCGTTGTCGGGCCCGGTCAGGACGGTCGCGTCGGCGCTCAGGTAGTCACGGGAGCCGGGCGCGGCCCGGCCGTCCACATAGGACGCCATGGGCGGGATGGCCGGGACCTCGCCGTCCTTCAGGAGCAGTTCAAGGGCGCGGTGCAGCGGCACGTCGTATCCCGCGCGGGCGCGCTGGAAGCCTTGCTGTGCGGCGGCGATCGCGTCGGCGAGCGTCGGCGAGGCCGGCAACCGGAACATCAAGGGCGCGAGGTTGACCAGCCAGCCGTGCACCTGGAGCAGCCGCGGGTAGGCCCTGGTCGATACGGCGGTGAGCACGCGGTAGACGTCGTTGCCGGTGAACTCCCACTGTGCGAGGGCCAGCGCGGCGAAGGCGCCCGCGCCGAACCCGCCGCCGTGCCGGCCGCAATAGGCGCGGAAGGCGCGTGCCTCCGCGCCTGTGAGCACCGGGTACTGCAGCCGCGTGCCGCTCAGCAGTTCGTCGGCGTCGTTGCCCAGCTCGACGGGGAAGCCGGGGAAGCCGCCGTCCCCCGCGGCCAGGAACTCCGACCACGCGGCCAGCTCCGGCGCGGCCGCCGTCAGCGACGCGGAGCGTTCCCCCTCACGGCGGTTGCAGTCCAGGTAGCCGGGTGCCGGTGCCAGGTCGAGTGAGGTGCCGCCGCGGGCCGCGTCGTACCGCGCGCGGATCTCGTCGAACAGCAGCGCCAGGGAGTGCCCGTCGGTGTACGAGTGGTCGATCGCGAAGAACACCGTGGACGCCGTGTCCCGTCGGATCACACCGGCCAGCAGCCCCGGCCGGCCCGTCGTCGTCTGCTCGTCGATCCGCCGGTGCACATGGGCGCGCACGTCATCCGCGCTCATGAGGTCGCCCACGCGCGCCGGACGGACCGTGAGGGAATCGGGTGGCAGGCGGAAACCGCTCAGGTTCTCGGACTCCGGTTCGTACCAGGTGTGGAACGCCTCGTGCCGGCGCACCAGCCCTTGCCACGCGTCGGTGAGCGCGTCCAGGTCGGCCCGGCCCGCCAGGTCGAACGCCATGGCCACCCAGGGCGACTGCTGTCGTCCGGCGGCGCGGTGGGCGGCCGCCGACCGCAAGTGCGACTGCTGGAAGTGCGAGGCGGGCACGTGGTGCGGCACGGGCGCCCGGTCGGTGGTCAGCTCGAACTCGACCACCTCGCCCGGCTCGGGGCGCCAGTCGAGTATCTGGGTCATACGCACGGTGGGTCTCCTCCTCCATGGGGGCGGCAGGTCAGACGCGCGCGGGCACCGTTTCGGCCCGGTGGCTGTCCGCGACGCGGGCGGCGGCGTGCGCGGCGGCCAGAACGAAGCGTTCGACGTTCGCGCGCGCCACGACCGTGTCGGGGAAGCGCGTCGAGACGTGCACACCGCGTTCGCTCCTGGTCAGCCACACGTACACCTCGGCCGGGCCGTGGATCCGGCTGCGCAGCATCGTGTCCTCCTGCCGTGGCGGGGTGCCCGCCACTCGGCGTACGTCGAGATAGGACACGACGAACCGGGGATGGATCTCCCTGCGCAGCATGCGGCTGATGTGCGGCAGCGAACTGCCCGGGCCGGGCCTGCGGCGCCGCAGTTCGGCGGCGGCGAGGGCGACGGTGTCGGTGAAGACCGCCCCCGGAGCCGTCGGGATCCGGACCGGGTGCAGGCCGACGAACCAGCCCGGCGCCGTCCGCCACCGGTCGGGCCGGGTGTTGGCCAGGCTCACCACGGACAGGTGCCGCCCACCCGCGATCCTCCCCGCGGCGAGCGCGAGGCAGGCGAGCAGTCCCGCGGCGGTGCTGCCCCCGCCCTGGCGTGACGCGGCGGCGAACCCGGCCGTGGCCGGTTCGTCGAGAAGCCAACGGTAGGCACTGCGCTGCGTGAGCGGGGCCTCGGACGCGCCGAGCGGCAGCGGGAAGGCGGGGGTCCTGTCGTGGGCGTCGCAGAGCAGCGTCCGCCAGTGGTCGGCGTGTTCGGACTCCGTCGGCAGCCGGTCGACCAGGCTCCGTTCCTCGGCGCCGAAGTCCAGGAACGTCGGCCCGGGGAGGTGTTCGGCGCGGTCCGCCAGGAGGCCGCGGATCTGCCCCGGGATCATGGCGAGCGTGTAGCCGTCCACGATGCCGTGATCAGCTCCCGCGAACACCGTCACCCCGCCCGCGCCCTCGACCGTCGCGAAGACCACCTGCGGCCACCCCAGTGGGCCGGCGCCGCGGTCGAAGAAGGCCTCGATCTGTCGTCGGACCGAGGCGCCGTCGGCGAAGTCGCCGATGTCCTCCCTCCGCACCGTGACCGCGCTCGCGGGGAGCGTGCGGCGTACGCATCGCTCGCGGGCCGGCACCAGCCGGCTCCGCAGGTGCTCGTGACCGCGCAGCCAGGCGGAGAGCGCCGAACCGACCTGCTGCCGGCCGGCCCGGCCCACCCCGAACGACACCCCGACCCAGGCCGGATCGACGTGCCGCGGTCCCCGCGCGGCCGCGGCCCGCACATGGTGCTCGTGGACGAGCGCGGGCGCTCGCGGGTCGTCCGCCCAGGCCGAGGCGGCGGCGGTCGGTGTCCAGAACACCAGTCGGCCGGCCGGAACCGTGCTGTCACCCAATTCTGTGAACTTCAATGTCTCACCGAATCGACACGGTGCGACGCCGGCCTTGAATCACGATCACGATGCTCTCCTTATGACGCCTCGGTGCGACCGGCCGAAGCTATCCGGTCGCGATGAAACAAAAATGAAATCGAGCTGAGTCCGCTGGTCACGCAGACCGGGGCACCGGCACGGGGAAAACCGCTCTTGTTGCCCTTCGGGTGCGCTGGTAGCTTCGGCCCCCGTCATTCATTCCGCACCGCGCCGATTCATTTGACCGCGCCGCTGGAGGGTCAATTCATGAACGCACGAACAGAAACCGGATCCTCCCGATCCACGGGCGATACGGAACCGTCCACGGACTACGCCGCCCTGCGTCGCGACCCGGAATACGCCGAGTTGAACCGCGCGCTGCTCGACCTGGTCCCGGTCGGCTCCGGGCCGGCCGTCCTCGACCTGGGGTGCGGGGACGGAGCCGTCAGCGAGCAGCTGCTGCTGCGCGACCCGGCCATGTCCCTGGTCGGCGCCGATCCCGAACCGGACCTGCTGCACGCGGCGCGGGCCCGTCTCGGCGACCGGGCCCGGTTCGTCGTGGGCGACGCGGCAGCCGTCTCCCGGTTGTTCCCACCGGACACCTTCGACACCGTCGTGCTGGCCAACTGCGTGCACCTCGTCCCGGACCTCGACGAGGCGCTCGCCGCGATCGGGCAGGTGCTCGTCGGCGGCGGACGACTGGTGTTCAACTCCGCCTTCTACTCGGGCGCCGAGACCGCGGCCGACCTGCCCCTGTACGCCGACCTGGTCGGCACGGCCCGCGGTGTCGCCCGGTCGCGCGGGCTCCCGCTGACCCGGTCGGCCGCCGGCCGGCCCTCGGGGCTGCGCAGGAGCGTCGGGGACTATCAGGCCGCCCTCGCCGCGGGCGGTTTCACCGAAGTGGTCACCACCGAGCGGGCCTTCACTCTCGGTCCGCGCTTTCTCGCCGCATTGTGCTCCACCCCGATGTTCGCCGCCGCCGCGTTGCCCGGAATCGACCGGCACACCGCCGCGGAACTCCTCACGGAGACGATGGAAAAGCAATACGAGCGCGCCCCGTTCACGATCACGCGGCACTGCGTGTACTTCTCCGCGATCCGGCCGTGAAAACCTCAGAAAGGAATTCCAGATGTCCGAGGCATTGAACGTGGTCACCCGAGCGATTATCGGTATCCGGCCGGACCTGCGCGAATCCCGGGTGGCCATCACCCGCGACTCCGCCCTCTTCTACGCCGCTGATCCCGGCCGGCCGGTGCTGGGACTCGATTCCATGGAGGCGCTGGAGCTCATCGCCGTGCTGGAGAAGGAATTCGGGGTCGAGCTGGCGGACACCAGTATCAGGATCTCCGACCTGCACACGGTCGGAGACGTCGCCGACGCGATGTCCGGGGCGCTGTGATGTCCGAGGCGGCGCGCCACCGCGTGCTCGTCACCGGCATCGGCGTCGAGTCGTGCGCGGGCGGCACACCGGACGAGTTGTGGGACGCCCTGGCCGCGGGACGGCCCGCGATCTCGGCGCTGGAACTCGAGCAACCGCTGCCGTGCCAGGTCGGTGGCGTGGTCAAGGGGTTCGACCCCCGCGAGCACATGTCCGCCCAGCAGGTCCGCCGTACCTCACGCTTCCAGCAACTGCTGTTCGCCGCGGCGATGAAGGCACGGGCCGACGCGAGGCTGCGCACGGCGCCGGGGGCGCTGTACGTCGGCACCGGCGGCGGCGGGCTCGACGAAACCGCGCACCTCGTGACGGTCCTGCGGGAGAGCGGGTGGTCGAAGATGAACCGGCTCGGCCTGCTCCGGCTGCTGCCCAACCAGGCGGCCGGGTTCGTCGCCCAGGAACTGGACATCACCGGCCCGGTACTCACCCTCTCGACCGCCTGCGCGTCCTCGACGGACGCCATCGCGGCCGGCATGCGCGCGGTGCGTGACGGCACCGCCGACGTGGTCCTCGTCGGGGGCGTGGAGAGCTGGCTGGACCTGCCGTGCCTGGCGTCGTTCTGCTTGCTGGACGCGCTCTCCCGGCGGCCCGCGGCCGAGGCGGTGCGCGCGTCCCGCCCGTTCGACCGCGACCGCGACGGCATGGTGCCGGCCGAAGGCGCCGCCGTGCTCGTGCTGGAGTCCGAGCGATCCGCGCTGGCGCGCGGCGCGACCGTGCACGGCGAGGTGCTCGGTGCCGCGTCCACCTGCGACGCCCACCACGCCCTGGCCCCCCGGCCGGACGGCTCGGTGGCGGCCAGGACGATCGAGCTGGCCTGCGCCGACGCCCGCCTCGACACCGCTGCCGTGGACCTGGTCAGCGCGCACGGAACGTCGACACCGCTCAACGACCGTGCGGAAACCGCTGCCATCAAGCGCGCGTTCGGCTCTCATGCGCGGCAGGTGGCGATCACGGCGCCCAAGTCGGTCATCGGCCATGCCTGCGGCGCGTGCGGGGTGCTGGAGAGCGTCGGCGTCCTGCTCGCCATGCGCGAGAAGTTCGTGCCGCCCACCGCGAATCTCGAGAACCCCGACCCCGACTGCGACCTGGACTACACCCCGCTCGTGGGCCGGCCCGCCTCGATCGACGTCGCCGTCAAGCAGAACTTCGGATTCGGCGGCCAGAACTCGGCGGTGGTGTTCGGCGCCGCCTGAGGCCACCCGGTCGGCCCGGGGCAGCCGCCCCGGGCCGGGCAGCCGGGTATCACCGCTGTCGAGGGGGAGCGGCGCCGCCCGGCTGCCGGGGCACGCGGGGCTCCCGGTAGGTGCGGGCGAGGTGGTCCTGGAGGCGGGCGTGGCGGAACTGGTAGACCGCGCCTGCCTGGCGGAGGACACCCCGCTCGTAGGCGTCCTCCAGGAAGGTGACGACGGACCAGGGCAGCCGGCCGGTCAGCGGCAGCCAGATCCGGGAGAGGACCACCCACTGGCCCCAGGCCGTCAGGCTGAAGGCGTAGCTGAGGGCACCGCCGAGCCCGCTGATGAGGCCGAGCTTGAACGAGGACGTGGTGCTCCAGACGACCGGGCCCAGGAGGGGCGGCGAGAGGCGCGTCACCAGCTCCGCCCCGAAGCCGACCAGGATGCCGAACGTGGGTGCCCAGATGAGGAGTTGGGCGGCGACCGTGCGGAAGTTGGTGCGCAGGAGACTGATCGGATTGATGGCGGACCCGATGTCGAGGGGCGTCTCGAGGAGGCTCAGCAGGCCGAAACTGGGGCCGGCTGCCAGCGCGAACACCAGGCCGTAGATGGTGCCGTCGCCGAGACCGGCCTGCAGGGCGTCGGCAAGCTCGACGTGGCGGAGGACGCCGTTGTGCACTCCGCGTACGAAGCCGTAGCCGAAGCCGAAGACGAGCCCGCCCAGCAGTCCGATCACGAGCCGGGGCACGGCCCTGCGCGCGGCCTTCCCCGGCCTGCCGGACATCGTCACGCGCACCCCGGAGGGGGCGACCGCCGTGTTCCCGGCCGCGACCATGAACCAGTACGTGGTCCCGAACAGGAGCCCGGCGATGATCCCTACGGCCAGCCCGTCCGCGAGCTGGAAGCCGAGGGAGTCGAAGAGGGTGCCGACAACGCAGTCGAGCAGCCCGGTGACCAGACAGGTCATCAGCGCCGTCACCAGCGTGCGGGTGGAGCGGCGCAGCCCTGAACCGAGCCGCCACCACTCCAGGTTGGGGCTGTCGAGCCGGGTCAGGTGGTGGGCGAGGTAGCCGAGCCAGTACCGGGCGCGGTCCGGGTCGACGCCGCGGCGCGGACCGCCGCCCGGGCGGTGCTCCGGCCGCGGGCGGTAGACAGCGGCCACGAAATTGTCGAGAAGGTGCTCCTCCACTTCGGCGGGGCCGCCGAAGCGCCGGGTGTCCAGCAGCGAGAGAGGGTCGTGGCCGGGGGTGTCGCTGTAGACGGCGCGGGCGAGCGTCACCATCAGCGGGGTGGTGAGCACCGCGGCGAGATCGGCACCGGCCCGGCTGTGCGGTCGCTCGCACAGCTCGCTCAGCACGGGGTCCCAGGCACTCCGCGCGGGGTCCCCGCCACGGGCCTTACGGGTGGTGCGCGGCAGGTAGTCGGCCAGGTCGTCCGGGGTGAGATCGGTCAGGTTCACCGCCGCGGCGGCGGTGAGCACATCGGTCTCCGCCACCGCGGCGGCGTACTCGGACGGCCGGCTCGTCAGCAGCAGGGGCAGGGTGGTGGCGTTGAGCGCCTCCAGCGCGGGGCGGCGCAGACCGTCGGCGATCTCGTCGAAGCCGTCCAGCACGGGGAGCACCCGGCTGCTCTCGACCAGTGCGGCCGCCAGGCTCGGCCCGGCGGGTCCCGGAGCCGCGAGCCCGGGGTGATCACGCGTCAGCTGCCGGGTGAGCCAGTCCCGGAAGGTGAGGGCGGTGGGGTCCCACGAGCCGATGCTGAAGATCACCGGCACGGCATCGGTGCGGGCCCTCGACTTCAGACAGTCCAGGACGAACCGCACGGCGAGGACGGTCTTCCCGGAGCCGGGCCGGCCCAGCACCACCAGCCGCCCGGACGGGATCCGCCGGTAGGTGCCCACGATCTCGTCCAGGCGCCCGCCGAGGTCCAGCGGACCACGCACGGACCCGGCGGGCAGACAGTGGATGTTGGCCCAATGGTCGGTCAGCTCCTCGGGAGCCGACCGCCAGCGCACCGGCAACGGGTAGGGATCGTGGATCTGCCGGTGTTCCTCCTCGCGCTGCCAGCGAGCGGCCACCGCCTGCGCGAGCTGCTCGCCGATGCCGTCCAGGAGCTCCTGGAACGCCGAGGCCGGCTGCCCCACGACCGGCGGGACGTGGTCGGCCCGCTCGTCCGGCCGGTTCCCCTGCCCGGTCCGGCGGATGGCCGCGGCCAGCAGTTCCTCGCGCTCCTCCGCCGCCAGCCCGAGTGCGTCGGCCAGCAGCCGCACCGTCGTCACCCGGGGGTCGGTGCGCTCGCCGGTCTCCAGTCCGCGGAGGGTGCGCACGCCCACTCCGGCGCGTTCCGCCAGGGTCTCCTGAGTCATTCCCGCGTCGTGCCGCAGCCGCCGTAACAGCGCGCTGAACTCACTGGCCACAGGTCACGGCCTCCCCCTCGAATGTGTGTTTCCCCAGGTGGCGGACTTTAGCGTGACCACCGGCCGGATACGGCCGGTCTCCTGGCCTGTCCGTGGAACGGCGCCGGGGCCAGCGTCGACGGCATCCGCACCAGGAAGCAGCCCCGACCCGGGAGCCACCATGCCGATCACCGCAAGCACCGGCCAGCCGACCGTCACCACGCTCAGACACCAGGAGCGCGAGGTGCTCTACGCGGTCGGCTGCGGTCTGCGGGACGACGAGATCGCCGCCGCCCTCGCCATCCCCGAGGAGGCCGTGGCCCGGCACCTCGCACGGATCCTCGCCACCCTCGGACTGCGCGACCGGGCCGCCGCCATCGTCCACGCCTTCGACTGCGGCCTGGTCGCCCCCGGCCGCGGCCCCCGCAGACGGGCGAGCGGCCCGATGCCACCGACCGCCACCGGCCGCACGCCCGAACCACGGATACGGATATCGATGCTCGGACCCCTGCGGGCGTGGCGCGACGGACAGCCCCTGGACCTGGGGCACCTGCGCCAGCAGGCCGTACTGACGGCGCTGGCGCTGTGCCCGGGCCGGACGGTCAGCCGGCAGGAGCTGCTCGACGGGGTGTGGGGGGAGGAGCCGCCGAGCACGAACGTGGTCCCGGTGTACGTCTACCGGCTGCGCAAGATCCTGCGCGTGGGAGGCAGCCCGGTCGCGGCGATCGAGCACGATCGGTGCGGCTACCGGCTGCTCCCCGGCGCGGTCGCCGTGGACGTGGGACGCGTGGAGGAACTCATCACCGCGGCCGGCGCCGCGGAGCGGGCGGGCGAACTGACCGAGGCGGTCCGCGCCTGCTCCCAGGCGCTGGATCTCTTCCGGGGCGAGCCCCTGGCGGGTCTGCCCGGGCCGCTGGCCGAGCTGGAACGGCTGCGGCTGACCGCCCGCAGGGACGTCCTCGTACAGCGGAAACTCGACTGGCAGCTCCGGCTGGGCCGGCACTCCGAAGCGATCGCCGAGCTGTCGGCCCTGTCCGGGGAGCAGCCCCTGAACGAATCGGTCGCGGCGATGCTCATGCGCGCGCTGTACCTCAGCGGCCGACAGGCCGACGCGTTGGCCGTGTTCGACCGCACCCGCCGCCGGCTGGCCGATGACCTGGGGGTCTCTCCGGGCCGGTCGCTGCGGCGGACGCACGGGATGATTCTGCGCGGGGACGAGCCCCGCCTGGGCCTCACCGGAACCACGCAGTGACCGGCCCGGTGCGGCGCACGCGCAGCGAAGAGCTGCTGCTGGCCAGGGTCTCGGCAGCGGCCGGCCGCGAGCATCTCGGCAAGCGGCGTGCCACCTACGGGGCGGCCGCGCACACGGCACACGCGAAGCCCGTATGGGCCCGGGGGATCCGCGGCCTGCCGGCTTTCATCCGCTACGGCAGGCTGCCCGCGACGAAAGGGCGCGACGACGCGCGACTGGACCTGTACGCACAGGGAATGACGATTGCCGTCAAGGGGCGGATCCTGGTCGTCCGCTACGACACCACCTCCGTGTTCCGGACGAGCCCCCCGCACCCGCGCGACCCGGCCCGCGTCGGCCCCTCCTGCACGGTCACCGATGTCACCGGGGAGCGGGTCGTGCTGAGCGGCGGGCCGGACCACGACGACGCGGCGCCATGGCACTCGGAGATCCAGCGGGGCGTCATCCGCTCTCAACTGCCCCGCTCACTGGACGCACTTGACCGAGGGAAACGCCTGGCCTTCGGTGACATCTGGCTGACCAGCGAGCAGATCGGCTACGGAGAGGTCCGCGCGTGGTGGCCGCAGGTCCGGCACCTCAGGATCCGCGAGGAGGCTCTCGAACTCGACATCGACGGGAGGTGGCACGGGCCGGGCCCCGGGGTGTCCGGGATCCCGAACCTCTTCGTCCTCAGCGCACTCGTCGAGCACCTCGGACCGGACGGCGCACGCTGACTCAGGCAGTCGGTGGCCTCCCGCCACGAGGGCCGCCGAGCTGATCCCCGACCCGCGTGACGGTCTCCCGGAGCCAGATGTGCGCGGCGTCCTGGGTGTGTACGGGATGCCACCACATGGCTTCCTGGACCGGCACCGCCGCGAAGGGGCACTCCAGCACCCGCACGGCGGCCAGGCCGGCCGCGCGCCGGGCCAGTCGTTCCTGGATCATCGCGACACGGCGGGTGCCCTCGACCACATAGGGCAGCAGCTGGAAGGTGTGCACGGACACCTCGACGTGCGGAGTGATGCCGCTCATGCTGAGCTGCCGGGCCGCCGGAGCGTCGTAAGGGCGCTGGTAGACGGCCCAGGGCAGGCGGGCGAGATCGGCCAGGGAGAGTTCCTCGCCGACGTCCGGGTGGTCGTCGGCGACCAGGCACACCCAGCGGTCCTGGAAGAGGTCGGTGGCGGGGAAGCCCTCGATGATGCCGTGCGGCATCAGCAGGCCGTCGACGGTGCTCAGCACGGTGGCGGGGCTCTCCACGGCGGCTGGAGGGGCCTGTTGGAAGGTGAGGCGGATGCCCGGTGCCTCCTCGTGCAGGGCACGACTGAGCGGTGCGCCGAGGACGGCCGCGCCGTAGTCCGACCCCAGCAGCGTGAACTCGCGTGACGCGGTGGCCGGGTCGAATTCGGCCTGGCTGCTGAAGACGCGGTCCAGCAGATCGCAGGCGGTGGCGCTGCGGTCGCGCAAGGCAGCGCCGAGCGGCGTGAGCGTGTAGGCGTTGCCGACGCGGGTGAGCAGTTCGTCGCCGAAGTGCCGCCGCAGCCGGGAGAGGGCGGCGCTCATCGCGGGCTGGCTCACCCCGACGCGCTCGCCCGCGTGCGTGACGTTGCGTTCCTCCAGCAGTGCGCGCAGCGCGACGACGAGATTCAGGTCGAGTCGGGAGAGGTTCACTGCGGCGGTATGCCCTCCATGAGGGTATCCACGTGGTGGATAGGAGTCATAGGGAAGATTGATTTCCCTGATTGTGGCGGCCGGGGCAGAGTGATGCCAACCCGGTAGGAGGCAGTCCCGTGTCAACAGCCCCGCAAGCGCCCGTCGTTCACATGACGCACCCGCATGCGCCCCGGCGCACCGTTCTCGTGATCGGTGGTGGCACTGCCGGCAGCGCACTCGCCGTCCTGCTGCGCGGAGCGGGCTTCGGCGTCGACCTCGTCGAGGCCAAGGCCGACGGGAACGTTCACGGTTCCGGCATCGCCCTTCAGGGCAACGCCCTGCGCGTGCTGCGCGAGATCGGCGTCCTGGAGCGGGCGTGCGAGCTCGGTTACAGCAGCGACGGCGTCACCCTCCTCACGCCCGACGGAACGGAGGTACTCACCCAGCAGGACGTACGCACCGGCGGTGAGGACCTGCCGGCCACCCTGGGAATGCGGCGCCCCGTGCTGCAGAAGATCCTCATGGCAGCGGTTCGGGAGTCGGGCACGCGGGTCCGGCTCGGCTGCACCGTGGACCGGCTGGCGCAGGATGCCACGGGTGCCGACGTGTCCTTCACCGACGGCACGAGCGCCAGCTACGACCTCGTGGTCGCGGCCGACGGCCTGAACTCCGCCACGCGCCGGCTCATCGGCATCACCGACGAGCCCGCTCCGACCGGCATGGCGATCTGGCGCACTCCCGCACCGCGCCCGGCCGGCGTCACCCGCACCCACCTGGTGTACGGCGGCCCCGCCCACATCGCCGGATTCTGCCCCACCAGCGACACCATGATGTATGCCTTCCTCGTCGAGGCCAACCGTGACCGGGCATCGATCGACCCGGCGTCGTACGCCGACGAGATGCGCCGTCTCGCCGGGGGATACGGCGGCCACTGGCACGGGATCCGCGCGTCGATCACCGACCCCGAGCAGGTCAACTACACCTGGTTCACCCGGCACCTGGTCGAAGGCCCCTGGCACCGCGGCCGCGTCGTCCTGGTCGGCGACGCCGCCCACGCGTGTCCGCCCACCCTCGCCCAGGGGGCCGCCATGTCCCTGGAGGACGCCTCGGTCCTCGCCGAGCTGCTCCGTGCCCACGAGGTCTGGGACGACGCCTTGCTCACCGCCTACCGTGACCGCCGGATGCCGCGCGTGCGGACGGTCGTCGACACCTCGGTCCGGATCGGCCAGTGGCAGTCGGACGGCGTGCGGGACGCCGACGTCCCGGGTCTGCTGCGCCGCACCTCGGACGTGCTGAAGGAACTCCCGTGAACGCTCACGCATGACCGCCGGAGCCGATCACCTGCTGCCCGGCTACCGCTCGCCCTGTCGGTACGGGCACCGAGGACTCCCCGGCCGCCCTGCCGCGCCGCCACAGAGGAGGAACCCGCCATGACACCCACCGGTCGTCTGCTCACCCATCTGCGCCACGTCGACCTCGCCGTGCCCGACTACGACAAGCAGCTCGACTTCTACGCCGGCGTCTGGGGCCTGACCGAGGTCGCCGAGGACTCCGGCATCTCCTTCCTCGCCGCCGAGGGCTCCCCCGAGCAGTACATCGTGCGACTGCGCGCGGCCGGCGAGAAGCGTCTCGACCTCGTCTCCTACGGCGCCGCGCACCGGGCCGACGTCGACACCCTCGCCGAACGCCTCCTCGCCCAAGGGGTGCGGCTGATCTCCCGGCCGGAGAGGATCGACACCCCCGGCGGCGGCTACGGCTTCCGCTTCTTCGACGTCGACGGCCGCACCATCGAGGTCTCCGCCGATGTCGAGGCCCGTCGGCACCGCAGGATCGAGGAGAAGGAAGCGATACCGGTCCGCCTCTCCCACGTCGTGCTCAACTCCCCGGACCTGGCCAGGACGAAGGCGTGGTACGAGCAGCACCTCGGCTTTGCGCTGAGTGACACCCTCCGCTCCCCGCACGCCGGTGACCTCATTCACTTCCTGCGGATCAGCTCCCAGCACCACTCCATGGCCCTCGCCAAGGGCCCGCACACCTCGCTGCACCACATCTCCTTCGAGATGCGCGGTCTGGACGAGTACCTGCGCGGCTCCGGCCGCCTGCTGCGGGCCGGTCACCGCAAGCTCTGGGGCCCCGGCCGGCACCTGGCGGGCGACAACGCCTTCACCTACTTCCTCGACCCGCACGGCAACACCGTCGAATACACCACCGAGCTGGAGGAACTCGACGAGGACACCTGGCACCCGCACGTCTACGACTTCTCGCGGCCCGAGGTCACCGACCAGTGGGGCACGGCCAACCCCATGAACGAGCTGATCGCCGAGGAATCCTTCAACGACGTAGACCGCGGCTGCTTCGTCGCCCCGCCGGTCTGAGCACCCCGGGTCGATATATCCCTCAAGTCGTCACACCGGTCGGGATCGGTCGGGGCAAGGCAACAAGAACTCGCCCCGACTTCTAGTGGGTGCGGCCCTTCCTCACTCCGTGCTCCTCATTCAGGATCAGGTGGCATCCGGAAGCACCCCATCCGCTTCGTCGCCTTCGCACTCCAATGAGGACTTATGTTGGCCCCATGCGACTCCCACCCCGCCGACTTCGCGATCCGAGGGCGAGGCGCCCGGGGCGATGACGCCTCGCGGTCCGCCCGGCGGAAGTCACGTCGGGCAGCGGACGGGGGAGCGCTGGCCCCTTGAGATTCAGGATCGGTCGTTCCAGCAGCACCTCTGCACGCCAGGCTCCGCAGGACCGGGTGCCTGCCCAGGCCGTACGCACCGGACAGCCACCGGCCGCCGAAGCGCCCTTGTCGGATCACGAGATAGGACTCATCAGGACTTCCCTGTCGGTGGTCGAGCCCCTCGCAGGGGAGGTAACGGTCTACTTCTACGCGATTCTCTTCGCTCGCTACCCCGAAGTCCGGCCGATGTTCCCCCAGGGGATGGATGCCCAGCGCGATCGCCTCCTGCGCGCGCTGCTGCGCATCGTGGATCTGGTCGACGACCCCGAGAACCTCGTCCGCTTCTGCGGGCACCTCGGCCGCGACCATCGCAAGTTCGGCACCCTCGCCGCGCACTTCCCGGCTGTGGGCGAGTGCCTCCTCGCCACTCTGGCCAGGTTCGCCGGGCCGGCGTGGACCGCGGAGATCGCCGCCGCCTGGACGAAGGCATACGGCACGGTCGCCCAAGTCATGATCAGTGCGGCCGAGGAGGACGAGGCGGTACGGCCCGCCGTGTGGCCCGCCACGGTGGTGCACCGTGTCTCGCGCGGCCACGGCATCGCCGAAATCACCGTACGCCCCCACATGCCCTACGCGTACGCCGCGGGCCAGTACGTGAGCGTCGAGACGCCTTGGTGGCCGAAGAGATGGCGCTACTACTCCGTCGCCAACGCGCCGCGTGAGGACGGCACCCTCACCTTTCACGTGCGCGCGGTCGCCGGCGGCTCGGTCAGCGGCGCACTGGTGAACCGGGCCGTGGTGGGCGACGTCCTCCAACTGGGTCCGCCCATGGGCGACATGACCCTGGACGCGGCGGCCCACCACAGCGAACTGCTCCTCGTGGCCGGTGGTACCGGTCTCGCCCCGATCCGCGCGCTCGTCGAAGAGGTCGCCCGCAGAGGCGGACGTCGGCAAGTGCAGCTGTTCCTCGGCGCCCGGACCGGGGCCGAGCTGTACGGGGTCGACGACATGCTCCGGATGGCCCAACGGCACCACTGGCTGACCATCAGGGGTGCGGTCTCCGATGAATACACCCCCGGATTCCGTGGCTCCCTGCCGGAAGTACTGGCCGAGTACGGGCCGTGGTACCAGCACGACGTCTTCCTCAGCGGCCCGGCCCAGATGGTGGTCTCCGCCAGGGAGACGCTCACCCTCAGCGGCACCCGGCCCGATCGCATCCATTACGACCCGTTCGACACTCCCGTCCTGTCCGCCCTCTGAGCCGCACCCTCTCGTCCGCCCCTGCCAGGAGAACCCCCCGTGACCTTGCCTCCGCCGACCTTCGGATCAGCGGGTGAACACCACTTGCAGCAGCAGCTGGGCACCGCCGACCGTGCCGCCCGGTTCTACGATCAGCAGGTGCGCCCCCATCTCACCGCCGAGATGCGGGACTTCATCGGCCGCCAGGCAATGGTCTTCCTCGCCACCTCCGACTCCCACGGGGAGTGCGACGCCAGCTTCCGGGCCGGGCCGCCGGGGTTCGTGCAGGTGCTCGACGCCCGTACGCTCGCCTATCCGGAATTCCGTGGGAACGGTGTGATGGCCAGCGCCGGCAACATGATCGAGAACCCTCACCTCGGCATGCTGTTCGTGGACTTCACCCACCACCACGTGGGGCTGCACATCAACGGTGTGGCCCACCTCTACCACGACAGCGACCTACGCCGTATCCATCCCGGTCTGCCCACGGACGTCGCACCCGGGCGCGGACCGGAGATGTGGGTCCGTCTCACCGTCGAGGAGGCCTACATCCACTGCTCCAAGTACATACCCCACCTGGAACCGGCCCCCCGCCCCGCGGGCCGCGAGGCGGCCCGCCCCAAGGACGCGGACTATTTCACCCAGCCCCACGCGGCACATCGGCCGAGCCTTCCGTGACAAGGGGGGCAGCGTTCCCTACGCGGCAGGGGCCAGGCCGCGGGCGGTGCCGGTCAGCTCGTAGGCGTGTCCCGCACGCAGCACCGTGGCCTCGTCGAAGGGCCGCCCCATGAGCTGCATGCCGATCGGCATGCCCGCCGCATCACTGCCGACCGGCACGGTCAGTGAGGGAACGCCGGTGATATTGGCAGGAGCCGACAGCCGCACGTACGCGTCGGAGACGCTCTCCACACTGGTGTCACCCCAGGTCACGGTGGTCTGCCCGGCCTTCACGGCGGTGAGGGGCACGGTCGGTGCGGCGATCACGTCGACCGTCTCCAGCATCTCCAGCCAGGCCTGCCGCATGAGGGTGCGGGCGCGCTGGGCGCGGAGGTAGTCCCCCGCGGTCATGAGCTCGCCCGCCTCCAGGAGGACGCGGACGTCGGTCGCGTACAGATCGGGCACCGCCCGCAGTGTCCGCTCGTGATAGGCGGAAGCCTCGGGCACCATCAGACCCCACTGGATCGCCTGGATGTAGCGCGTCATCGGGATCTCGATCTCGACGAGCCGGGCGCCGAGTTCCTCCAGCCGGCCGATCGCCCGGCGAACGGAGGCCTCGATCCCGGGATCCACCCGGTCGAAGTAGTAGTTGCCCGGCACGCCGACCCGCAGCCCCGTCAGGTCCGTGCCGTCGCCGCTCGTCCGATAGTCCACGACAGGGGCCGCGACGGACGCGGGGTCGCGCGGGTCGTGCCCGACCAGGGCGGCCAGAACCAGCGCCGCGTCCTCCACCGTGCGGGTGAGGGGGCCCACGTGGTCGAGCGACCAGGACAGCGAGGTCACCCCGTACCGGGGCACCAGCCCGTACGTCGGCTTCAGCCCGACGATCCCGTTCAGCGAGGCGGGCACCCGGATCGACCCCCCGGTGTCGGTCCCCAGGGCGAAGGTGGCCGCCCCCGCGGCCACGGCGACGGCCGAACCACCGCTGGAGCCGCCGGCCACCCGGTCCAGGCTCCAGGCATTGCTGGTCTGCGGGGTGGTCAAGCCGTAGGCGAACTCATGAGTATGGGTCTTGCCGACGAACGCCACGCCGGCCTCGGCGAGTCGCGCGGCGACCGTGCTGTCCGTCTTCGCCCGGTGCCCCGTCCGTACCCGGGAGCTCGCCGTGGTGGCCATCCCGGCCACATCGATGAGGTCCTTCAACCCGACGGGAATGCCGTGCAGGGGCCCTCGGGGAGGAGTGCCACCGGCGATCGCGGCCTCCGCCGTCCGCGCCGCCTTTCGCGCATGGGCTGCCGTCACCGTGGTGAAGGCCCGCAGACGCGGCTCGACTTCTTCGATGCGCTCCAGCACCGAATCCACCAGTTCGACCGGGGAGACCCGCCGGGAGCGTACCGCCTCGGCCGCGTCGGTCACGGACAGCTCATACGGCTGCATCGTGCTGCTCCCCTCCCGCGCGGTACGCGGCGGACGGCGGTGTGTCGCCGAAGTCCAGCTCGCGCAGGACGGAGACGACGGAACGGATGTGCTCGGCGGTGGCTGCCACTTCCGCGTGGCGGTCCTGTGGCAGCGAAAGCCCGGACCGTGCGGCCCAGCGGGCGGCCTCGGGTGGAGTGAGGTCTGCGGCGGACATGTGTGCTGCCTTCTTTCACGGTGAACGGCGGAAGATCACCGCCGAGCTAAAGCTAACGGCTTGCGTTAGTCGAAGGTAGAGTCTACGGTCGCTTAAGGCAAACCAATTGCGTTTGTTGTGAACGTCGGTCGTCTCCAGCGGATTTGGGTCCTGGTGGGCGCCCGCACCACACCGCCACCGGATGCCGGATCTCCGTAAGCGAAGGAAGCGCCAGCATGCGCACAGCACAACTCACCGAGCCGATCACGTCCGACCTTGCTGCTCACTGGACCGTCGGGGATATCACGATCCACCGCATCCACGAGATCCCTCTTCCGCCCCGGACCGGGCCGTGGCTGCTGCCGGCCGCCACCGCGGAGGTGGTCGCCGGACACGACTGGCTGCGACCCGACTTCGCCGGTCCGGACGGCGTCCTGCGCATCGACAGCCATAGCTTCGCGCTGGTCGTGGACGGACTGCGCGTCCTCGTCGACACCGGGATCGGCAACGGCAAGACGAGGGAGAACCCGGCGTGGAACGACCTCGACACTGACTACCTCGCGCGCCTCGCGGGCGTCGGATTCGCCCCCGAGGGCGTCGACCTGGTGGTGCTCACCCATCTGCACACCGACCACGTCGGATGGAACACCCGGGAGGTCGACGGTGTGTGGGTGCCGACGTTCCCCAACGCCCGCTACCTCACGGCCAAGGCGGAGTACGACTTCTGGGCCGCGTACGACATGGACGAGGCGCGGCGCGGCATGTTCAGTGATTCCGTCATCCCGATCGCGGAGGCGGGACTGCTGGAAACGATCGATGTGCCGGACGAAGGGGTCGACGTGGCCGACGGTCTGCGCTTGCTGCCGGCTCCGGGGCACACCCCCGGGCAGCTCGCCGTCCAGGTGAGCAGCGCGGGCGCGGCGGCCCTCATCACCGGGGACTCCATCCACCACCCCGTACAACTGGCGCATCCGGGAATCGGCAGCTGCGTCGACATCGACCCCGCGCAGGCCGAGGCGACCCGCCGTGCGTTGCTCGCCCGGCTCGCCGACACCGGTGCCCTGGTTCTCGGAACGCACTTCCCCGCGCCGACCGCCGGTCGCGTGGTCACCGATGGGGACGGCTACCGGCTCGAAGCGGTGGCCGCCGGTGTCCGGCCTGCCGCGGCCTGAGGCCCTGTCGGCCTCTGCCCGGGGGAGGTCAGCGGGTCGTGCCGAAACCCTCCACGGCCTCCTGCGCGAGACGGAGTGCGTACTCCTCGGTGAGGCCGTCGGGGCGGAACAGGATGCGGTACATCATCGGTGCCACGACCCGGTCGATCACGGTTTCCACGTCGGGGGTCTCCTCGCCGCGCTCCGCGGCGCGGGCAAGCATGGTGCTGATCTGGTCCGCCGCGTAGGCCGAGCACTGCCCCGCGTTGTCGCCGTCGGGGCCCCCCAGGAGGGCGTCGCGGATGTAGGCCCGTCCGATGGGAGAGGCCATTTCCTCGAGGAACTGCGCGGCCCAGCTCCGCAGATCGTTCAGCAGATGGCCGTGGTCCTCCGGGGGAGTGTCCGGACGCAGATGCTCGACGGCGACATCGGAGAGCAGCTCCTGCAGGTCGCCCCAGCGGCGGTAGATCGTCGAGGGGGTGACGCCGGCACGGGCCGCAACCAGCGGAATCGTCAGCTCCGGGCGTCCGAGCTCGTCCTGGAGTTCGCGTACGGCGGTGTGAACCGCCTGCTGGACCCGTGCGCTGCGGCCTCCTGGGCGGACTATCGGCTTCATGCGGTCAGCTTAAAGCAAATTTCTAGCTTCACGCTCGGAGTGCGGCCGGCCTCTGTCGCCGCTGCCCGGGCGAGGGCGCGGTGTAGGGGCGGCGCGCCGGGGCAGACGTACCGACGATCTTGACGTCGAGACGTGAGGGGGACCGGCGGCCATGACCATTCCTGGCCCCAGGGAGCGATCCGGCCGGCAGTCCCCTTTCAGCCTGCGCCAACTGACGCTGTGCTTCGGGCTGATCGCCGCCCTCATCTGTGGGGCAGGCCTGACGGTACGCGCCGTGACCGCCGCGGCCGCGGACCATCCCGGCAGGGCCTTGGCCATGGGGGCGGCGCTGTTCATGGCCGCCGCCGTGCTGCGCCGGCGCCATCGCCTACGGCAGGCCGCGGGGGTCCGGGAGTACGCGGGCGTTCCCGTCTCGGGGCCGACCGTCGCAGAACCCTCCCTGATGCCTGCGTATGAGTCGATGAGCCCCGATGAGTTCGAGGCGGCGGTCGCGGAGCTGTGCAAGCGTGACGGGTGTTCGGATGTACAGGTCACCGGTGGTGCCGGGGACCTGGGCGCCGACGTCGTGGCCACCGCGCCCGACGGGAGGCGTGTCGTGATGCAGTGCAAGAGATATTCCCCGGGCCACAAGGTGGGATCACAGGAGCTCCAACGCTTCGGCGGCACCTGTTTCGCTGTCCACGGTGCCCACACGGCAACCGTGGTCACCACGAGCGAATTCACCCAACCGGGCGCCGAGTACGCCGCTCAGTGCGGGATCGGCTGCTTCGGCGCCGACGAGCTGGCCGCGTGGGCCGCCGGCACCGGGCCGAGTCCCTGGGACGCCGAGCGGTAGACCGGCCGGCCCCGCGCACCGCGCCGCCGCCCCCGGCCCCCTGTCAGGGAAAACGCGGCTCCGCGGTCATCGTGAGGCCCTTGGGGTGGGTGGTGGCCGCGGCCACTTCCCGGACGGCGGCGCCCGGCCGGGCGCGCATGCGCCAGCGGGAGCAGATGACCGCCAGGGCGATGGTGATCTCCGTCAGGGCGAAGGCGTCGCCGATGCACTTGTGAACGCCCGCCCCGAACGGGACGAAGGCACCCCGGGGGCCGGCGCCGTCCCGTTCGGGGAGCCAGCGGTCCGGGTCGAAGACCTCGGGGTCGGGGAAGTGCCGCGGGTCGCGCTGGAGGGCGTAGGGGCTGTAGACGACCTCGGCGCCCTCGGGGAGCGTGACATCGCCCAGCCGCACCGGGTGGAGCGTGCGGCGCAGGATGAGCCAGGGCGCGTGCAGCCTCAGCGTCTCGGTGACGACCCGGCCGGTGTGGGGCAGGGCGCAGAGGTCCTGCCAGGTCGGGGGACGGCCGCCCAGGACGGTGTCGAGTTCTTCGTGCAGGCGTTTCTCCGCCTCGGGGTGGCGCCCGAGCTCATGGAGGGCCCAGGCCACGGTCGCCCCCGTCGTCTCCACACCGGCGAACAGGAAAGTGATCACCTGGTCGCGTATCTGCTGGTCGGTGAGGGCGTCCCCGTCGTCGTCACGGGAGTCCAGCAGCAGGGTCAGCATGTCGGCCCGCCGCTGCCCGGGGGCGCGGTAGGTGGTGATCGTCTCGTCGATGACCCTGTTCGCCACCGTGATCGCGCGGCGGTAGCGGCGGTTGCCGGGAGTGGGGAGCTTCTCCCACGCCGTGGGCAGCAGGGTGCGCAGGACCGCGCCGTGGAAGAGGGTGAGGATGCTCTCCCTGAACTCCGCGGCGGCCCGCGGGGTCATCTCCGTGGCGAACAGGCAGGCCGTCACGGCCGTCAGGGCCATGTCGTTCATGGCGCTGTCGACGGAGATCTCCTGTCCGGGCCGCCAGCCGGCGACCGTGTTGTCGGCGGCCGTCCGCATCGTGTCGGCGTACTCGGCGATGCGGTCGCGGTGGAAGGCCGGCTGGATGAGCCGGCGCAGCCTGCGGTGCTTGCGCCCGGAGGTCGTTCCGACCCCCTCGCCGAGGAACTGGGCGAGCTTCTCGTAGACCCGGCCCTGCGTGAAGTCGTGGTCGCTGGTGACCAGGACCCGCCGCACCAGCTCCGGGTCGGTGACGACGTAGGCGGGCATGTGGGCGATGCGCACCTTGACCACGTCACCGAGGGACGACAGGGAAGTGATGAACGGCAGCGGGGCGCGCAGCAGGGGAAGGACGTGGCCGAGGCCCGGGAGGGCACGGGGGGCCGGCGGGAGGACGGGGCTCTCAGCGCGTCGGGGCATAGGGATCTCCTGCGGTCGCGGGGTCGGCGTGCGGTGCGGGACGGGGCCGTGCGTACCGGCGCATGAGCGGTACCTCGCAGTACCGGTACAGCAGATGGGAGGCGAGCAGGGACAGCGCCACGATGCCGAGGACGAGCAGCGTGCCCGCTGCCACGCCGAACTTCCGCTCGGCGCCCAGGACATGACGCACAATCATGATGATGGGGTAGTGGATGATGTACAGGGCGTACGAGGACTGCCCGAGGGCGACCAGGCGCGGGTGCCGGAGGACGGACGCGCGTGCCGCGATGTCCTTCCCGGCCAGTGCGGGGATGACCAGCGCGAGCGGTACGCACAGCGCGGCGCCGAAGACGAAGGTCGCGGGCAGCACCGGGACGAGGGCGAACGCGGCCACGGGAAGGCCGATGAGCACCGGGCGGCGTACCTCGATCCAGCGGCCCTCCTGCACCAGCCGGGCGGTGAGGATGCCCAGGGTGAATTCCAGCACCCTGACCGGCGGAAACGCGTAGACGAACCAGAGCTGGGTGCCGTTGAGGGGCAGCCAGTCGTAGAGCGTCGGCCCGTTGACGAGCAGGCTCACCAGGGCCATGAGGGGGATCGCCGCGGCGACCGCACCCCACCACCGCCACAGGCGGGGTGCGGCGATGCGGCGGACGGCCGTCAGGAGGAAGGGGAAGAGCAGATAGAAGAACGCCTCGCACGAGATGGACCAGGCGGGCACGTTGGGGCCCACGTAGTAGTGCTCGAGCGGTACCCAGTTCTGGATCAGGAGGAGGTTCGCCAGGGCCGGCGCCGGTTCGGCGTCGGTGGGTGTGGCCAGCATGCCCGTCGTTCCGGCCGTGGTCACGAGGAACACCACGGCGACCAGCCAGGCGGCCACGTGATTCGGCACGATCTTCCAGAACCTGCGCCGCCAGAACCGGCGTCTGGGCTCGTGCCGTGGGGCCGACCACGTCAGGATGAAGCCGCTGAGCAGGAAGAAGGACGCGACTGCTCCGGTGGCCAGGGGAAGGGTGAGGCCGAGGAGGTCGTGGAGTCGCTGGTCCTGGTAGACGGAGGAGATGAAGGCCGCGTGGCAGACGAGCACCACCAGGGCAAGAACGAAGCGGTAGCCGGTGAGACTCGGCAGATCCCGGGGAGGGGAGGAGGAGTCCGGCGCCGCCGGACCGGGGGAAGCCGCGGGCATGAGGTGTTCCCTTCGCCGTCCGTGCCCCGTCATTCGCCGAAGTGCTGCGGGCCGGTCACGCCGAGGTCGGGGCTCTCCACGTGGTACCGGCCGCAGGTCAGGCTCCAGTCCTGGTTGCCGCGGGTCCACGCGGCCAGCGCGTCGAGGTAGCGCCCGACCCGCGGGTCGTCACTGGTCAGCCGGAGCCGTCGGCTCAACTCCTCGAAATCGGCGAGTTCCCGGTCGTGGTGGGCGACGGCTCGTCCGATCGCCTCTTCGGGGGTGCAGCCGTGGTGCTGTGCGAGGACGGTGATCAGGTTGATGGCGCCCGGCCAGTGCAGTTCGCGGAGCCCGGAGAGGATGTCGTTGATCCAGGAGTTCACCCGGCTCGCCGAGAGGGCGAGTGCCTGGAGCTCCGGCTCGCTCCACCGGGCGCCGGGCAGCGGAAAGCCGCCCGCGGTCTCCAGGAGCACGAACATCACGGAGCGCAGGGCGATGCTGGATTCGCGGAGCGCGATGTACTCCTCCAGAGAGGGCATCGCGCGGTGGGAGAGGTAGACGACCTCGGCGCCCGCTCCGGTGAAGTACTCGTGCAGGCCGGCGAGAAACCGCTGGAAGTGCTCCGGACCGGCGTGCCGTGCGGTGCGCGCGCACAGGTCGTGCAGGGCGCGGATGTAGGGGTCGTCACCCGGCGGGGCGTCGGGGTCGTGCAGGACCCGCAGACAGCGGAGGGTGTGCCGCGCGCAGTCCAGGAGCCGGCCGTCCTCGGCGGCGCGCTCCATGTACTCGTCGTCCTGGAGGAACAGCCAGATCATCCAGTCGCAGGCCAACTGCGCGCCTTCGAGGCTCGCGTAGGGGTACGTCAGGGCGGCGAGGTGCCCGAACCGGGCGGCCCGGGCGGCTTTCTCCTCGGCCGCGTCGCGAATGAAGCCGAACTGCCACATCCACGCGATCGCGGACTCCTCCAGGCTCTCGGCGGCCGGATGGACGGCAGGGGGGAAGGGGCACCGCAGTCGCGGTACCGGTATCTGCAGGGACTGATCGAGCATGACGCACGTCCTCAGCGAAGTCGGTCCGATGTGTTGCCGGGCGCTGTCGGCGCCGGGCGGGCCTGCGGCACGGACCACCCCGCGCGCCGGGGGAGCAGGGTCCGGAGCGCGGTGCGGGGTGCGAACAGGCTCGTTGGGGGGCGCAACGAATGGAGAACCTCGAGAAAGACCAGATGGACCCGGGGATCACGGGTGCCGGCGGCCTGTACCCGGCTCATATAGCGGGAAGCCAGGCGCTGGGACCGGGTGGGCGGTGTGCCGTCGGTGCCGGGCAGCAGATTGTCGGCTGTCGCGGCCATGTCCCAGAAGGTGCCGGTGAGAGCGCTCAGTCGGCGGTGGTACCGGTCGGAGAGGCCGGGGAGCCCGTCGGGGCCGGACAGGCACTCACCGAGCAGGACGGCGCCCAGGGCGGCCGCGGTCATGCCCTGCCCGTAGACGGGGTTGAAGCAGCACAGGGCGTCGCCGGTGAGCAGCAGATTGCCCGGTTGCCGTGCCCCGGGGCGGATCAGCCGACGGCGGTTGCTGGTCGCGTGGCTGCCCGAGATGCCGGTCAGCGGCTCGGCGTGGGCTATCGCCTCCGCGATGAGCGGATCGGCCAGGCCGCGGGCGTAGGGCAGGAAGTCCTCTTCGCGGGTGGTGGGACGGTCCGCGCCGCTGCCGCTCAGGGTGACGATCCACCGTCCGCCTTCCAGGGGGGCCAGGACACCGCTGCGGAGCGGGCCGGGCGGGCCGCCCTGGATGTAGCACGAGCGCCACGGCGCCCGGTGGTCCTCCGGTATGCGGTAGAGGCGGCTCGCGTAGCCGAGGTGGGGGTCGATGACTTCCTGCGGCGGGGGTGTGCAGCCGAGTTCCTTCAGCCAGTGGTCCACGGCGGAACCCCGGCCGGTCGCGTCGACGACGAGGTCGGCGGGCAGGGACGCCGGGGCGTCGTCGGGGTGTCCGCGGGTTTCCACCCGTACGCCGGTGACGGCTGTCGCGTCCCCGACCAGGCCCGTGACCCGGGTCCCCTCGCGGAAGGTGATGTTGGGCGCGGTACGCACCATGCGCCGGACCGTCCATTCCACCAGGGGACGGCCGGCGCACACGAAGCCCAGCCCCGAGGGGAAGACCGCCGCCCAGCCGTGCGGGTTGCGCATCGCGAGATCCCAGGCCAGGTCCAGCAAGGGGGCGCCCGCCCCGGTCAGTTCGTCCGTGAACCCCGGCAGCAGCCCCTCGATGGTCCGCAGGCCGCGTACCCCCAGGCCGTGCACATGGGTGGACTGCGGCACACCGCGCCGGGGCTCGGGCCCTTCCGGTAATCGGTCCTGCTCCACGACCACGACGTGGGCGACGTGGTCGGCGAGGACCCGTGCCGTCAGCAGCCCGGCGATTCCCCCTCCGACCACCACCGCTCGGGAGTTCTCGAGAGCCGTGTTCCGGGATTTCATGATGCCCCTGAGGTTCGGCGTATGCGGTGAAACACGGAGAAGCCAGGCGGAGGCTGTTTCACGGCTCTTGGCGGTTCATGGGTGTGTTCAGCGATGGATATCGCGTTCAGGTGCAGGGATCATGACCTGCTGATCACTTGCGTCACAAGAGCAACACCAAGTCAGCTAGGGGATTTCCCAGACGCCCGGAACGGCCGTCGGCGTGGCCCGGATCCGCCGGCGTCTCAGGGGAGCTTCCAGAGACGGACGGTGTCATGGGTGGAGTAGCTGGTGCCGCCGTTGAGGCCCGCCGCGAGGGTCTTTCCGTCCGGGCTGAACGCCACCGCTGCGATGGAGTTGTGGCTGGTGAAGGTGGTGGTGACCGTTGCGGTGGCCGTGTCCCACAGCCGGACGGTGCCGCCCTGGTCGGCGCTGGCCAGCGTCCGGCCGCCCGGGTGGAACGCGAGCGCCTGGATCCGGGCCTTGTGGCCCTTGAGGGTGACGACGTCCTGGCGGGAGCTGGTGTTCCACAGCCGCACGGTGTCGTCCAGCTGCGCGATGGCCAGGATCTGGCCGTCCGGGCTGAACAACGCCTCGCGTGAGGTCGTGCCCTCGTCCAGCGCCGCCAGGGTCCGGCCGCCCGGCATCTGCCGCACCTGAAGGGGATATCCGCTGATCAGCAGCTTGCCGTCCGGGCTGAAGGCCGTCGGCCCGCTCGTTGAGTCCTCGTGGACATCGAGGGTGCGACCGGAGACCACGTCCCACACGTACAGGCCCTTGGAGGTGCTCGCGGCCAGCGTCCTGCCGTCCGGGCTGAGGCTCATGGCGGAGACGAAGCCGTCCTGGAGCCGGTAGGACGTGATGCCGGTGAAGGTGCCGACGGTGCGGCCGGTGGCCACGTCCCACAGCAGGACCTTGTTCTTCTCCGCCCTGACCAGGAGCTTGACGTCCCGGCTGAACGCGTTGGGCTGGAGGTACTCGGCCACGCCGATGCGCGTGGTCGTGCTGCGCCCCGTGGCCAGGTCCCAGCGCCAGATCGTGCCCTCACCGCCGGCCGTGACGAGCGACGTGCCGTCCGGCGCGAAGGCGAGGGCGTGCACGCTCACGGGACCCTTGAGGGTGACCTCCTTCGCGCCTGCGCTCTGCGGCGAAGCGGAGGCGGGGGAGCTCGGGTCGTCGCCGTCTTCGCGGCGCAGGAGGACGGGGACGGTGACCGCTGTCGCCGCGGCGACAGCCAGACCGCCGACGATGAACGCACGCCGCGACACCCTGCCCGTTCCCGGTACGGTCGGGCCGGATTCCGCGGACGCCACCGGAGCCGGGCCCCGGGCTCCGACGGCGTACGGCTGCGCCCCGGCACCCGCGTCCGCTGCCCCGTCCCTCGGTGCCACCGGCTCGGGCCGTGTCCGCTCCGCCGGGGCCAGGACCACCGTCTGCTCCGGCCGGGGCGGGTGGACGGCCGCCTCGCCCCCGCGGGCGCCCGCGAACCGGGCGGGGAGACCGGCGACAGCCGGGCGGTCGGCGGGGTCCTTCGCCAGACAGGAGACCAGCAGGCGCCGGAGCTCGCCGTCGAGACCCCCGAGCACGGGCGGCTCGTCCAGGATCCGTTGGACGACGGCCAGGAGGGTGGGCGCGTCGAACGGGCTGCGGCCGGTGGCGGCGAAGGCCAGGACCGAGCCGAGCGCGAACACGTCGCTGGCGGGCCCGGCCCGGTCGGCGCGGATCTGCTCCGGCGACATGTAGGCGTACGTGCCGACGATCGCACCCGTGGCGGTGAGTGAACTGGCGTCCACGGCACGGGCGATGCCGAAGTCGATGATGCGGGGACCGTCCTCGGCCATGATGACGTTGCCGGGCTTGAGGTCGCGGTGGACGAGGCCGCAGCGGTGGATCGCGGTGAGCCCTTCGGCGAGCCCGGCGCCGAGGCGGAGCACGGCGTCGGCAGCCAGCGGGCCGCGCTCGACGACGACCTGCCGCAGCGTCGGCCCCGGAATGAACGCGGTGACCAGCCAGGGGGATTCGGCGTCGGGGTCGGCGTCGACGACCTGGGCGGTGTGGAAGCCGCCCACCTGCCGTGCGGCGTCCACCTCCCGGGCGAAGCGGGTCCGGAACTGCGGGGTGGCTGCCAGCTCCGCCCGGATCAGCTTCACCGCGACCTTGCGGCCGCCCGGTGACGTACCGAGGTAGACCTGCCCCATGCCGCCCGCACCCAGCCGGCCGTCCAGCCGGTACGGGCCGACCCACTGGGGATCATCGGGCCACAACGCGTCCATGCATACCGTCCGTGAGAGAGTCCGTGGGAGAGACTGTGAGAGAGGGGGGCTCGCGGCGAGCTAGCGAAGCTTCCAGAGCTGGACCGAGGTGTCGGACTCCTTGCTCACGCCCGCGAGATTGAGACTGGCCGCCAGAGTCGAGCCGTCCGGGCTGAACGCCAGTGCCGAGACGGAGGTGGTGAGGTTGGAGTCCGGCATCGTGCCCGTCAGGGTCGAGGCGACGCGCCCGGTGGACAGATCCCAGAGGCTGATGGTCTTGCCGGTGATGTCACGGGCCTCGGGCTCGCGGTTGCCGCCGGCGCCCGCGATCACCGCTCTGCCCGGGCGGTACGCCGCCGTGAGGACGTACGAGTGGCGGTCGGTGAGCGTCGCGGTGGGGCGCCCCGTGGACAGGTCCCACAGCCGGACGCCGGGACCGGCACCGGCGATGGTCCTGCCGTCCGGGCTGAACACCACCGAGGAGAAATTCTTCTCCGCGTCGGCGGTGAAGGTCTTCAGCAGGCGGCCGGTGTCGGCGGCCCAGAGCCGGACCGTGCCGTGTCTGCCGGTGTCGGCGGCCACACTGGCCACGGTCTTGCCGTCCGGGCCGAACGCGACATGGTTCATGCTGCCGGTGTGTCCGGTGAGGGTGGCACGGGAGCGGCCGGTGGCCGGATCCACGATCTCGACCCGGCTGCCGACACCCACGGCGAGGGCCGTGCCGTCCGGGCTGAACGCCAGACAGTTCACGCTGTCGAACTCGCCGTCGTACGAGGCGGCGACGTCCAGCGGTGCGCCGGTGCGCAGGTCCCAGCGCCGCAGGGTCTTGTCGAAGCCGCCGGTGAACAGCGCCTGGCTGTCCGGGGTGTAGGCCACCGACATGACGTTCGAGGTGTGCCCCTTGTACGTCGTGATCGCACGACCGGTGGCGGCGTCCCACAGTCGCAGCGTGTTGTCGTAACCGCCGCTGGCGAGTGTTCTGCCGTCCGGGCCGAAGGCAAGACAGTCGATGGAGCCGGTGTGGCCGGCGAGGCGCGCGACCGGTTTGGTGGGATCCGGGGCGGAGGAAGGGGCGGCACTCGAAGCGGACTTCGATGCCGACTTCTTCTTCCCGGACTTCGGCCGGAAGATGTACGCGGGGACGGCGACGGCGGTCGCGGCGGCCGCTCCCCCGAGCAGCAGGGCGCGCCGGGGGAGTGGCTTGGCGGACACGGCGGGCGGGACGGCGGGCGGTGTGCCGGGTACCGGGGGCACGGCGCGGGCCAGGACACCGGGCGGGCTGCCCGGGCCGACGACCGAGAGCCGGGCCAGGACGTCCGCGGTGGACGGGCGGTCGGCGGGAGCCTTGGCCAGGCACGCGGTGACCAGCGCGTACAGGCTGCCGTCGAGGCCGTCGAGCCGGGGCGGTTCGCTGGTGACCCGGTGGATGATGGCCGGCACGGTCGTCGCGTCGAACGGGCTGCGCCCGGTGGCGGCGAAGGCAAGGACCGAGCCGAGCGCGAACACATCACCGGCAGGCGTGACCGGATCGGCCCGGATCTGCTCCGGCGACATGTAGGCATAGGTGCCGATGACCGCACCGGTGTGGGTCATCGTCTCGGCACCCGGGGCGTGGACGATGCCGAAGTCGATGATGCGGGGACCGTCCTCGGCCATGATGACGTTGCCGGGCTTGAGGTCACGGTGGATCAGGCCGCAGCGGTGGATGGCGGCGAGCCCTTCGGCGAGTCCCGCGCCGAGACGGAGTACGGCCTGCGGGGCGAGCGGACCGTCGTCGGTGACGACCTGCTGCAGGGTGGGGCCGGGGATGAACGCGGTGACCAGCCAGGGGGATTCGGCGTCGGGGTCGGCGTCGACGACCTGGGCGGTGTGGAAGCCGCCCACCTGCCGTGCGGCGTCCACCTCCCGGGCGAAGCGGGCCCGGAACTGCGGGGTGGCCGCCAGCTCCGGTCGGATCACCTTCACCGCGACCTTCCGGTCGGCCGGCGACACACCGAGGTAGACCTGACCCATGCCACCCGCGCCCAGCCGGCCGTCCAGCCGATACGGGCCAATACGCCGAGGATCTCCGGGGCGTAGAGGCTCGACCATGCGCTACTCGAATCTGCCGGGGAACACGGGCGGTATCACGCACGGAATTGAACCACGACCTGACACACCCAGGCGATGAGGCCGATGTCTCACCCACCTCGGCTCAGCCGGACTTCACGACAGTGGTCGCATCAGGCCGTACTCCCCGAGCCGGGGCTGTCTGCTGTGGCTGCGCCACCTGTGAGCGGTGCCCTCAGAGCCAGCCGCGCCGTGCCGCCTGGACCCCCGCCTGAAACCGGGTGGTGGCGCCCAGCCTCGCCAGGAGGGCGGAGACGCGGCGCACGACGGTGCGCCGGCCCACGCCCAGGTGCCTGGCGATCGCGTCGTCGGTGGCACCGCTGGCCATGAGCGTGAGGATCTGACGGTCCCGGGCGTCGATCTGCGTGCCGATGCCCGCCGCAGATATAGGAACGGCAAGTCTCCACAGGGACTCGAACACGTTGGACAGCGCCTGGAACAGCCCCGACGGACGTATCAGCAGGGAGACGACACCGGGGTGGTCGTCGGCGGCGAGGGTGACCACCGCCAGATCGTCGTCGCCGATGGCGAGCTTCATGGGCGGATCGTCCAGGGTCCGTGCCTGTTCCCCGGCCTCGATCATGCGCGCCATGTTGGGCCACGCGATGGGGTCGTCGAAGGCGGAGCCGTGATAGATGCTGCGGTAGACGACACCGGCGGCCATGCGCTCGCGCTGCAGCACTTCCTGAGCGAGGTAGTAGTCGGACGTCCCGGAGTACGGAGGTACGTCGATGACCCGGATCTGGTCGCGCGCCGACTGCTGAAGCTGCCGGCTGACCGACAGGACGCGCGCGGGGTCCTCGACGACTTCCAGCGCGCCGTAGTGACCGGCATCCCGCCTGGCGAAACGGTAGAGCCGCTCCAGTTCCGTCCCGGCCTGACGCAGCGATGTCCGCACGGCGGCATCGCGCTGCAACAGCGCCTCGACGACCTCCGAGGGCGGTAACGCCTCCCAGAAGGACTCCCCGGCCCCGGAATCCGTCGTCACGACGATGTCCTCGGCGGCGAGTTCCTTCAGCACCGCCTGGACGACGGCCTCGCCCAGCCCGGCCCGGGCCGCCAACTGGTCCACGGACACCCGCGGATGCCCGACCAGGCACCGATAGACCCGTCCACGGTCGGAGTCCGGGTCCAGCACGTCGTGCACGACATCTCCTTCGCCGTAACGGGAGCCGGCCCGACCGGCCCCCGGAGCCCACGGCGCGGGTGGCGCACCTGGGCCGTTGGCGCAGGTGCGCCACCCGCACACTATGGCGTTACCCAGAGTGCTGCGGTGAGATTTCCGGTGTCCGGCTGAACACCAGTCCCATGGCACCCAGCCCCCGCCCAGTCCGAGGACAACTGATGAGATCAGTCCTGCCCACCCGGCTCCTGCGCGTGAAGGCAGCAGTCGCCACCCTGGCCACCGCCCTCCTTCTGTTGGGCGCACCGCCCGCGCACGCCGAGGCCGCGTCGGGCCCGCCGAAGATGGCCGACGGCTTCGGTCTGACCCAGGCCGGCAGTGCCACCGGCACGGCCACCAACTTCGTGGTCACGGTGAAAACGCTCCAGGTCGCCGGATCGCACCGCATCCGGATCCTGCTGCCCGGCGACTACGAGGCCAATCCCACCAAGCGTTACCCGGTGTTGTACTTCCTGCACGGCGCGTCCGACGACCCGGGCAACCCGAACCTGGCCTACCCCGCCCTGGCCGCGGCCAAGTCAATGATCACGGTCATCCCGGACGGAGGCCTGCGGGGCTGGTACAACAACTGGCTGGACCAGGGCACCGCCGCCGGTGCGCAGAACTGGGAGAACTTCCACATCAACCAGGTGATCCCGTTCATCGACGCCAACCTGCGCACCACCGCGACGAAGAAGGGGCGGGCCGTCGCCGGCCTGTCGATGGGCGGCTTCGGCGCACTGCACTACGCCCAGCGCCACCCCGACCTCTTCAGCCAGGTCGCCACACTCTCCGGCGCCAATGAGTTCTCGCGCAACCACGCCGTCATGCGCGCCGCCGTCGTCGCCACGCTGACCAATATCGGCGCCCCGCTCTGCGGCACCTCCAGCCCCACCTGCTCGCTCAATTTCGGGCCCACGGTCTCCAGCGACGCGGTCTTCGGCACGCCCTATCCGGTGTTCAACGCCGACTGGCGCTGGAACGAGGCGGATCCCGTCGCGCACATGGACGTCCTGGCCCGGGCCGGCATGGGCGTCACGATCTACACGGGCAACGGCGGCGGCAACCCCGCCGAGCCCGAGTTCTGGGTCCAGTCGGCATCCCAGCACGCCAAGGAGCGTCTGGACGCCCTCAAGTACCCCGTGCACTACGTGGACTACGGCAACGGCTCGGGCTGGGGCGAGAGCTGCAACGGCGGCCACAACTACGGCTGTTGGGCACAGGATCTCGTGGACTTCGTGCCGCGGCTCGAAGCGGCATTCGCGTCCGCCTGACCTTCCGTTCCCCGACAGACAGGGTGCCACGCAATGATCAAGAGACTGTGCACGTTCTTGCTGAGCCTGACGGTCGTCTGGACCTTGGGCGTCGGTGCCGCCCAGGCAGCCCAGGGCGAGGAGGGCAAGCGCGTACACAACGGGATGCAGATCATCTTCAGCACGTCGATGCCCGACGCCTTCTGCACGGTCGGCGCGGTGGGCACGGACAAGTACGCGCACAAGATAGCCATTTCGGCGGGTCACTGCCTCAGTGACCCCTCGGGCCAGTACGCGGACCGGGAGATCCCCGACAACGTCGCTCCCGTCTACGACCGGGCGGACACCGGATTCGGCCCGATCGGGCACGTGCGCTACTTCAAGGACCCCGAGGGTTCGCAGACCGGGCACGTGACCAAGGACTACATGATCATCGAGCTGGTCCCGCAGGTGACGCTCTCCTCGCAGGGGCCGTACCTGAAGCAGACGGGCATGGTGCAGGTCCCCGGCGGATCCGTCAGCCCGAACGCCCTGAACCCCGCACTCGACAACGAGCGACTGCTCGCCTCCGGCGGCAACGAGCTCATCACGTCGGGCCAGACGGGCGTGTGGTACGGCACCATCATGGAGAACACACTCGGCGTCTACCGGTCGTCGGCCGTGAACATGAAGGGCGACTCGGGCGGGCCGGCCATCTGGCGCGTCCCCGGGAGCGAACTCCCCTCCCAGGCCAACGGCTTCAAGGCCTCCGGCCCTTGGGCGGGCATCACCAAGGGGATCACCCTGGCACTGCCGCCCTTCCTGTACACCAGCTCGGCGAACATCCTCGCCGACCTGCGCGCCCGGGACGCCGCCGCCCCCGCGGGCGTCTTCGGAGCCGGGTTCACGGTGACTGCCAACCCGTAAGGGCGGGCGCTGAAGGCCGCTGCCGGAACGTTCCCCACTCTTCGTCACCGACGTCGGACATCCCGTCCGTCCCGTGAACACCCTCAAGGAGGAGAACGCCTTGCCCATCGGAAAGCTGGCGAGACGCACGAGAACCACCGTGCTCGGCGTGATCGGACTGGTGGCCGCTCTGCTCACCGCCGCGCCCCCGGCGCGAGCCGATGTCCCCGCGTTCGAGCTGACCCCGATGGTCCCGGCCGGTGCCGACTATCAGCAGAAGCTCCGGTCCGAGGTGGAGTTCTGGACCCTCGAGAAGATGGCCGCCACCGGCCTCAACCACGAGGACCAGGACGCGACCGCGCCCCCCGGGGGCTGGGACGACCTCAGCAAGCCGTGGCCGCGGAAGGCCGGGCTGGTCTCGCGCACCGCCGGCAAGTTCTTCATCCAGAACAAGGACGTGGTCACCGGCGCCGTCTCGACGACGTCGTGCTCCGGCAACGTGGTGAACAGCGGCAATCAGAGCGTCGTCATGACCGCCGCCCACTGTCTGCGCATCCACACCCCGATCAATGTCGGCTTCGGCAACACCATGATCACCAATATGGTGTTCGTGCCGGGATTCAACGGCGCGAGCCTGGAGCGCCACACCTCCAGCACGGCACTTCCCGGCAAGGACATCGCCCCGTACGGGGTCTGGGGCGTGACCCGCGAGTGGATCACCAAGACCTGGAGCCAGAGCGCGGACTGGCTGCTGGGCCACGACATGGCCGCGGTCCTGGTGGACAACCCCGATGACCCGCGGCCGATCGGCCAGGTCACCGGTGGCCAGCAGATCGGTTTCAACCAGCCGCAGAACCAGAACAACCACGTCTTCGGCTACCCGACCATCAATGAACGCAACTACTACCGTCCCGGCAATGTGTCCCGGCAGCTGCAGCGGACCTTCGACGGCCGGAGCCTCATGACCGCCCAGGGCACCACCCGCAACGACCCGGTCTACTACAGCGATGTGATGCGCGGCGCGCTGTCGCCGGGAACCAGCGGCGGCCCCCTGTTGCAGAACTTCGACCCCACCACCGGTGAGGGCATCCAGGTCGGCGTCTTCTCCCGCTACGACGACCCCGGCCAGATCATCGGCCTCTTCGGCTGGGTACAGGGCCCCAACCTGAGCTCCACCCACCTCGGTGACGAGGAAAAGGCCGTCTACAACGCCGCCCAGTCGGCGAGCCCGGCGGGCAGCTGATCGCCGACGGGCACACGAGCGACCACCGGGCGCCGGCTTCGCCTGTGCCGACGCCCGGTGGTTTTGGCCTACGCGCCCTTGTGCAGGTGCACGGCGAGAGCGGCGATGTCGTCGTCAAGGCCTCTGCTGCTGTAGTGGAGGAGGTCACGGTGGAGCCCGTCGAGCAGTTCGCGGGGGCGTGCCGGGGCCTGCCGGCTCATCCAGTCGGTCAGGGGGAAGAACTCGCCGTTGCGGGCGCGGGCCTCGGTGACGCCGTCGGTGTAGAGGAGCAGCTGGTCACCGCGCGCGAAGGGGAAGGTGTCGATGCTGTAGTGATCGCCGATCAGGTCCGCGAGGTTGAGAAGCGGTGAGGGAGAGGTGGGATCCAGGATCCGGAGCCCCTCCCGGTTCAGGACCAGCGGCGGCGGATGCCCGCAGTTGAGAATTCTGATGAGGTCGCCCTCGTGCGGAATCTCGACGAGAACGGCGGTGGTGAAGCGCTCCATCAGGTCCTCAGGAGGAAACGCGGTGCTGTAACGGCTGCTGCTGGCCTCCAGCCGGCGTGCGATGCCACCCAGGTCGGGCTCGTCGTAGGCCGACTCCCGGAAGGAGTTGACCACCGCCGCGGCCGCGCCCACCGCCGGCAGTCCCTTGCCCCGCACATCGCCGATCAGCAACCGGACCCCGAACGGCGTGTCGGCCACCTCGTAGAAATCGCCGCCGATACGGGCCTCCGCGGCTGCCGCGAGATACAGCGACTCGATCTCGATGTCCCCGAAGCGGCGCGGCATCGGGCTCAGGACCACCTGCTGCGCCGCGTCGGCGACGAGCCGGACCTGGAAGAGGGACTGCTCCCGCTGGAGCCGGACATGGCTTCCGTACGCCGCCGCCACCGTGACCGCGACAATGCCCGCCACCGTGTACCAGGCACCCAGGCCGGGGAACACGAGGCTGAGGCCGATCATCAGCAGAAAGCAGACCGTCCCCAGCAGCACGGTGGGCAGCACGGGCCACATGGCGGCCGCGAGAGCGGGGGCCGCGGGCAGGATACGGCTGAAGGCCATGTCCGGGGGCGTGGAGTACGCGAGGCCGGCGATGACCACGGTCAGGAGCACCGGGGACAGCTGGACAAAGGACCACCGGCCGTTGGAACGGCGGAGTCGCGACTGTCCAGGCTTGACCATGATACATAGCATATCCGCACAAAGTGGACATTTCGCATGTTTCGTCCCGGTTCCTACCCGTCCGGGGGCGGGGCTCAGCCGGTCTCGGCTGTGATCCGGCCGGTGCGAACGGCGTCGGTGAGGGCCTGGAAGTCGCGCTCGTTCTGGTCGGCGTAGGCTTCGGCGAATTCGGCCAGCGCCCGGTCGAAGACGTCACCGCCGCCCAGATAGGCGGCGATCGCGATCCGGTCCCCGGAGCGGGCGTGGGCGCGTGCCAGCGTGGCGCCGCACAGGCCCGCGAAGAACCTCAGCTCGCTGGGCCTCATCGTCTCGGGCCGCGCGATGCCCTTCCAGTCGCGCAGCTGGCGGATGTAGAAGTCACGCTGCTGTCCGTCGACACCCGTGACCCGGTCCCAGCCGAGGAAGATATCGCTCGCGGCCTGCATCAATCGCTGTCCGGCGACAACGCGCCGGCCCTGGTTGTCGTACGCGCTCCGCCCGGCGTGCGGGGCGAGGACCGAGGCAGCGGCTTCCTTGGCCTGCAGGAGCAGCGGGTCCCCGTCGTCCCTGCCGAGCATGAGCACGACCCAACAGCGGGTGCCGACACTGCCGACCCCGACCACCTTCCGGGCGATGTCGACCATCCGGAACTGTCCGAGGAGGTGCCGGCGGTCGGAGGTGAGACTGGCGCCGTACCGCTCGATGACCTCACGGAGCTCCCTTTCGAACCCCGCACGCCCGGCTTCGGAGAGCAGGTCTCTCAGCGGGACGAGGAGCGGTGGATCGGAGGCGATCCGCCGACTGCCGTCCGCGACCGTGGTGAGCTTCTCGAAGGCCTGCAGATTGTCCCTGGTCCGGGCCGTGTCCAGCGCGCGGGAGAGGCGTCGGCGGGAGCTCTTGGCCAACCGGCCGCCGAGGAGGGCACTGAGCTTCTCGGTGTCCGCCTGCGCGTACCAGACGTCGAGGTTGCGCATCCCGGCGAACCCCCGCATCGACTCCCGGTACGCCCGGACGGCTTCGCGGACGACCCCGGCGCGCTGTCCGGCCGAGAAGTCGTTGGCCCGGGCCGCGATCACGAGGCTGGCCGCGAGCCGTTTGACGTCCCATTCCCACGGTCCGGGCAGGGTCTCGTCGAAGTCGTTGATATCGAAGACCAGGCGCCGTTCGGGGGAGGCGAGCAGACGGAAGTTCAGCAGGTGCGCGTCCCCGCACAGCTGGGTCGTGATGCCGGTGTGGCCCAGCGCCCCCAGGTCCTGAGCCATGATCGCGGCCGCGCCGCGGTAGAAGCGGAACGGTGATTCGAGCATTCTTCCGTAGCGGATCGGTACGAGTTCCGGGACCCGGTCGGCGGACTGCCGCTCGATGACCTCCACGGGGTCCGGCCGGTCGTCCCGACGCGCGAACGCGGCGTGGCCGGACCGCGGCACCGTGCCGCGGGCCGCTCTGCCACGCGCCGCCCGCTCCTCCGGGGTCGGGTGGCGATGCGGGGTCGTCGCGGTCATCACCAGGCCTCCTCGCTCTCGCGCGGGTCCGCCGGTCCGGCAGCCGATGCCTCGTCGGGACGTTCCTTCCCGCATGTTCCGGGTGGGACGACGGCGTCGCATCACCCGGAGCGGGTGAGCCTCCACCCGGCTCGTCACCCCTCCGACGAGCCCGGGGACCCCTCGCGTGGCAGCCGCCGGGAGGAGCAGGCACCATGGAGTCGCGGGTGCGGAGCACGGCCCGGCACACGACGAGGCAAGCGCGCCCCGGTCGGGGAAGGGCCCGGCGTCGGCGCCCGAGACCCTCACCCTGGTGGTGGTTGGATGCCCACGTCCGGATTTCCCGCCGGCACGGAAGGATTCCCCGCTGTCACGGAAGAAGGCAAGGGATCCCACGCCGGCCACACGCCCGGCCGGCGTCCGGTCGGCACCGCCACCGAAGCAGCACTGGCCTGGTCCGGTGACCCCCTGCTGACTTCGAAGGTCTCGGTGCCCGTTCTTCCCGGGACCTGCGTCCCCCGACAGCGCCTGCTGGACCGCCTCAGCGGCGGCGTCAACGGGCCACTGACCCTGGTCAGCGGCCCGGCGGGCGCCGGAAAGACGACTCTCGCCGTCTCCTGGGCACACCTCACCACGCCCCCGGGGCCCGTCGCGTGGTTGACCCTCGACACCGACGACAACGCCCCGGGCGTCTTCTGGTCCTACGTCCTCGAAGCCTTCCGGCGTGCGCTTCCCTCCCTGCCCGCCACCATCGGAACACCCACCAGCCCCGACAGCATCGGCCGCTCCCTGCTCGTCCGGCTCGCCTCCGCCGTGGAACACCTGCCCCACCCGGTGGTGCTCGTGCTCGACGACATGGCCAAGGCGCCCGGCCGGGAGGTGTCGAAGGGGCTGGGCTTCCTCCTCGAACACGCGGGCCCGCAGCTCCGCCTCGTCCTGATCGGCCGGGTGGACCCACGGCTCCCGCTCCACCGCTACCGCGCGGAGGGCCGGCTGACCGAAATCCGGGGTGCCGACCTGACGTTCACGCCGGACGAAGCGGCGACTCTGCTGCGACAGCACGACCCGGCCACCACGGACAGCACCGTTGGCACCCTCACGAGCCGCACCGAGGGCTGGGCCGCCGGATTGAGACTGTGCGCCCTGGCCATGCGGAAGTCCGGCGACCCGGACGGCTTCGCCCGGTCGTTCGCCGCCTCCGAACACGCCGTGGCCGACTACCTGCTCGCCGAGGTTCTCGAGGTCCAGCCCGCCGCCACTCGGAAACTGCTCCTGCGTACCAGCATCCTGGACCAGGTGCACCCGGAGCTGGCGAACGCGCTGACGGGGCGGCAGGACGCGGAAGAGATCCTGGCCCGGCTCGTCCGCGAGGGTGCCTTCGTGGAGCCGGTCGCGGACACCCGCTGGTGCCGTTTCCGTCCCCTGTTCGCCAAGGTGCTCCAGGCACACCTGCGCAGCCGACGGCCCGGTCTCGCACCGCGACTCCACGGCCGTGCCGCGCGCTGGCTGGCCGATGCCGGCCGTCCGGCCGAAGCCCTCGGACACGCGACGGCGGCCGGGGACTGGAGTTACGGAGCCGCCGAAGCCGTCCGCAATCTGATGGTCGGGTCCCTGCTCGCCGGCCCCGACGAGGACCGTCTCCCGGCTCTCTTCTCCCGCATGCCCGACGACACCCCCGGCGTCGAGCCCGCCCTCGTCGCGGGAGCCTGCCGCCTGGCCGGCCGCGACCTCGAAGGCTGCCGCGAGCGGCTCACGGCGGCCGAGCGGTTCATGAACAGCGGGAGCACACCGCTCGGCCCCGAGGCCGGGCTGACGCATGCCCTCCTGAAGCTGCTCTGCGAGTCGTACGGCCCGGAGAGCGGTGCCACCCCGGGGGCGGCGGCCGAGGCAATGGCCCGGAACGCCGGGCACATGACGGCGCGAGTGGCAGGGGGGCGGACCGAGGAGCATCCGGAGCTCACGGCGCTACGGCTGCACGGACTGGCCTGCGCGCTCCTGCGGTCCGGCCGCCTCGACGATGCCCGCCGTGCCTTCACCGACGCCGTCGAGGCCTGCGCGGACGACGCCACCCACCTCGTGCTCCACGCGTCCTTCGGCAAGCTCGCCCTGACCGAGAGTGCCGTGGGAGCCCTGACGGCGGCGGAAGACCACGCCGTGCGGTCCCTCACGGTGGCCGACCGGCACGGTATGCCTCCCGCCCGCCGTTCAGGAGCCGGTCACCTGGCACTGGCCGCCCTCTCCTTCGAACGCGATGACCCCCGGACCGCCCGTCACCATCTCGAACGGGCCATGGCGAGTCCCGACGCCCACGACGACCCGGTCATGGTCGCGGAGAGCGCCGTCCTGCGCTCCCGCCTCGAACTGACGCAAGGCCGGTGGGAAGCCGCCCTGACGGCCCTCGGTGACCCCGGGCAGCCCCCCATGACATGGCCGGCCGAGCGCCTCGCCGTCGCCCGCTCCCACGCGGTCCTGGCCCACGGAGACCACGAGGCCGCTGTCGCCGCCCTGCACGGCGGAGACGGGGACGGACCGGCCCTCACCGTCGCGCTGGCCCATGCCCACCTCGCGGCCGGACGCATCGACCGCGCCCGGCGGCTCCTGGCCCACGCCGACCGCTCACACCGGTCGAGTCTCGTCGACCACGTCCGGATCCGACTGTTGCGGGCCCGTATCGCGATGCTGGGCGACGATCCCCGCGCCGCCCACGCCCCGCTGGCGCAAGCACTGGACGCGGCCCGCCCCGAACAGCTGCGCCGCCCCTTCACCGAAGCCGGGCCGTGGCTGCGGCATCTGCTCGAGCGGGCCGACGGCGAAGACACATCCCGCCTCTCCCGCTCCTGGCTCAGCACCCGGTGCCCGGACGGCCCGCGCACCCCCGCCTTCGTCGAGCCGCTCAGCGGCCGTGAGCGGGAGGTACTCGCCTGCGTCGCGCGGATGCTGTCCACCAACGAAATCGCCGACGAACTCCACCTGTCCGTCAACACCGTCAAAACGCACCTGCGGAGCGTCTACCGCAAACTCTGCGTCTCCCGCCGTCGCGAGGCCGTCGAGCTCGGCAAGGAGCTGCACCTCCTGTGACCCGTCGGCCGGCTCCGGCGTGCGCCGCCCCGATGCCGGCTCACCCGCGCGGGGGGATGCCCGCACCCCGCGCGGCGCACAGCATGGCAGAGGAAGAGTCCCCGGAACAGGCAGGGACGGTACGGGCATGCGCTACGAATTCCGTGTCACCGGCCGTGTTTCCACGCCGTTGGCCGACACCTTTCCCGAGCTCGACAGGGCGTCCGTCCCCCGGCAGACGCTGTTCTTCGGCACGGTGACCGACGAGGCCCATCTGTACGGCCTCCTCGCCCGCTTCCAGGACCTGGGGCTGCACGTCGAAGAGATGCGCCGCCTTCCGGACTGACCGTTCGCGGCAGCCGTGTCCGCGGCCACCGCAATCGCGCACGAACGGAGGAAACCATGGACCCGTCCGACGCCTCCGCCCCCCAGGGCCCCGGCCGTTCCGGGGCCGGACAACCCCTGAGCGCCGCCGAACGCGAGGAATACGAACGTCTGCGGAGGACCGCCCACACCCGCCACCGCGGTACGCGTTACGCGGGAGCCTCCGTCCTGCTGGTACTGGCCTTCCTCCTCTCCCCGCTGGCCGTCGTGGCCGCCTGGGTGAACGCCGAGGTCTCCGATACCGGCCGGTACGTACAGACCGTCGCACCGATCGCCACCGATCCCCCCGTGCAGAACCTGGTGACCGACCGGCTGACCGAGCGCGTGGTGAGCAACGTCGACGTCAAGAGCATCACGGACGCCCTCGGCGGGGCTCTCGCCAAGGCCGGTGCACCGCCCGGGGTGGTCGACAAGACACCCCTGCTCACCGGGCCGCTGCAGAACGCGCTCGACTCGGCCGTCCACGATGTGGTGGCCCAGGCCGTGAAGAGCGACCAGTTCGCCCAGGCCTGGGACGGCGCCAACCGGCGCGCCCACGCCGCCGTGGTGAAGACCCTCACCGGAGAGGGGCACAGCGCCGTCGAGGCCAAGGGGGACACCATCGTCCTGGACATGGGGACCGTCATCGACAACGTCAAGCAACGGCTGGTGGACGCGGGCTACGAGAAGGCCGCGGACATCCCCGACGCCGACAGGACGATCCCGCTGCTGAAGACCGACAAGCTCGACAACGCGCAGGACGCCATGCGCCTGCTCAATGTCGTCGGCACCTGGCTGCCCGTCACCGCGGTCGTCCTCGCCGCCCTCGGCATCTGGGCCGCCCCCTCGCACCGGGTGGCCCTGATGGCCACGGGCCTCGGCGTCGGCGTCATGATGGCCGTGCTGCTCGTCGCTCTCGCCCTCATGCGGCGGGTCTACCTGGACTCCGTCCCCTCCGACGTCCTGCCACCGGACGCGGCGGCCCCCATCTACGACACGCTCGTACGGTTCCTGCGTGCGAGCACCCTCACGGTCCTCGTCATCGCGGTGATCACCGTGCTGGCGGGCTATCTGTACGGTCCCGGACGCGGTGCCCGGTTCCTCCGCGGGGTGGCGACCCGGGCCACCGGCGCCACGGGCCGGGCCCTGGCCCACTCCGGTGCGCGCACCGGCAGCACCGGACACTGGCTGGACACCCACCGTGGCTGGACCACCGGCATCGTCATCGCCGGCGGCGGGCTGGCCCTGATCCTGTGGAACTACCCCACCCCCGCCTCCGTGGCGCTGGTCCTCGGCATCGTGGTCGCCGTGCTGATACTCCTCGGTATCCTCGCCGCGGCCTCCGGCGGCACCGCGACGGGCGATCGCCGCACACGGTCCTCGCCCTAGACGGGTGAGGCGTACGGACCCCGGCCCGGACAGGCTGGAACAGCATCGGGGGAGCCGACAGGAGGAGAGAGAACATGAACGCCAATGTGTATCTGGCCTACGACTACCCGGTCCTGGGCGCGTTCTGGACCGCGGTATGGATCTTCCTGTGGGTCCTGTGGGTCCTCCTGCTCTTCCGGGTCATCGCCGACGTATTCCGTGACGACTCCCTCGGCGGATGGGCCAAGGCGGGGTGGCTCGTCCTCGTGATCGGGCTGCCTTTCCTCGGGGTCTTCGTCTATGTGATCGCCAGAGGCAAGAACATGGGCCGACGCGAGCGGGACCACGTGCGGGCACAGCAGCAGGCAGTCGACGACTACATTCGCGAGACGGCCGGCGGTCCGGACTACTCCAGCGACGTGGAAGCCCTCGCGAAGCTCTCGGAAATCCGTGCCAAGGGAGACATCACCGACGACGAATTCCGCCGGGCGAAGGAGAAGATCCTGCATTGAGGGCGCGTCCCCGGTTCACCGGCCGCCGCCGGCCCGGCCCGGCCCGGAACACGGAGCCACTCCACCGCTCCGGTGAAGCGCGGCACGAGGCCGTCAACTCCCGTGAAGATCACGGACATCCGTGCCGCGGCCAACCAAGCCCCCTCGCCCTACGATGGCTTCGGACCGACCGAACCGTCAGAAGCGGGGGCTCGCCTGTGGACATCAGAGTCGGCATTCCCGACGAGGAGGACACCGAGCCGCTGCTGTCGTTCCACAGCTGGCTCATGGACGACCGCGACATCCGCAGGCAGGCCCGGATCACCCTGGTCGAGACACCGGGCCGGCCGGGCGACATGACTCCCGGCATCGCGCTGATCAGTCTGCTGGTCTCGTCCGGCTTCAACATCGCCGGACTGGGCATGGCCATCGCCAACTGGCGGGCCTCACGGAAGGCTCCGCCGCCCGTGCGGATCGAGGTGGGCGGTGTCCGCATCGTCGTCGACGACTCCGGCTGGACCATCCGGGAGGACGACACCCCGGAGGACGGGCAGGGCTGACACGGCGACCGGCCGCAGGACACGCCATGCGCGCGAACCCCGCACACTCACGCGCGGTACTCATCGGGGCCTACCACTTCGCGCACTTGGAGGACCTGCCCTCCGTCGCGAACAACCTGGACCGGCTGCTGCGCCTGCTGACCGATCCGGACGTCTGGGGGCTGGCGCCGGAACACTGCGTGGTCCTTCGCCAGCCCACGAGCGCGGCGGAGGTCGCGGACGCGGTGGAGACCGCCGCCGCGCAGGCCACCGACACCCTGCTCGTCTACTTCGCCGGTCACGGCCTGACCGCACCCAGGACCATGGAACTGGGCCTCGCCCTCGTCGGATCGAGGGCCAACGCGCCCCACACCACGCTGCCCTTCGAATGGATCCGCCAGGCCGTGCTGGACGCCGAGGCGCCCCGCAAGGTCGTCGTCCTCGACTGCTGCTACAGCGGACGCGCACTGACCGGCGGCATGGCCGGCGTCACCGACCTCGTGCAGGACGCCGAGATCGAGGGCACCTACATCCTGGTGGCGGCGGCGGAGACCAAGAAGGCGCTGGCGCCGGTGGGCGAGCGGTACACCGCGTTCACCGGCGAGCTCATCGCCGTACTGGAGGCCGGTGTCGTCGGGGAGCCCGAGTACCTCAGCATGTCCGTCATCCACACCCAGGTGCACACCGCCCTGGCGCGGAAGGGCCGCCCGATTCCGCAGCAGCGCAACAGGAACGCGGGCGCCCTGATCGCGTTCGCGCGCAACCGGGCCCATCGGCCTGCCGGGGCGGATCCCGCGGCGGAGCCACCCGAGGACACGGCACGCCTGACGTCCCTCGCCGGGCTCGCGGACGCCTTGCGCCTCGAAGCGCAGTCGACCGGTTCCCCCGCCGCGCTCGACGACGCGATCGCCCTCTGCCGCCAGGCCGTCGCCGGGTCACGTCCCGACTCCGCCGATCACGCGAAGTACCTGGCCGGCCTGGGGGACGCGCTGCGGCTCAAGTCGGAGACGGCCGGCGACCGGGAAGCGCTGCTGGAGTCCGTGACGGTGCTCCGGGACGCCGTCACCGCGGCCCCGGAGGGCAGCCCCCACCGGGCGACCTGTCTGACGGCCCTCGGCAACGCCTTGCGCCTGAGAGCACATGCCACGGGCGACAGCGGCGCGCTCTCCGAAGCCGTGGAGAACCTGCGGGCAGCGGTCGAGGCGAGCGGACCGAGGCCGCTCGACCAGGCGGCATCCCTGCTCAGCCTGGGCAGCACGCTGTGGGGTGCCGCCCAGACCGACGGCGGGTCCACGGCACTCGACGGCGCGTTGGCCGCCTGGGAGCACGCGTCGCGCATCGAACAGGCACCGGCCCGCCTGCGCATCGAGGCGGCCGGCCGCTCCGGCCGCGCCGCGGTCGAGCGCGGGGAGATCGCGCGGGGTGACGCCGGACTGACCCTCGCGGTCGACCTCCTGCCGGAGCTGGCCTCCTGGCACATCGACCTGATCGACCGCGAACGGCTGCTCTCCGACTTCCTGGGCCTGGCCTCGGACGCCGCCGCGTGCAAGCTCATGCTCGACGAACCGGCCGCCGCGCTGCACATCCTCGAGCGCGGCCGAGGGGTGCTGTTCAGCAAACTCCTGGAACTGCGCCCCGACCTCGGCGCGCTCAGGTCGGCCGCGCCGGAACTCGCCATGGAATTCGAGGAGCTGGCCCGTGACCTCTCCGTCGACTGGCTGACCCTCGGCGAGGAACCGCGGCCCCCGCGCTCCGGGCGACTGCCGGCCGCCGAGGGGGAAGCCGCCGACTCACGGCACCGGGCCGCCCGGCGCCTCGAAGAGCTGATCGCCCGCATCCGTACGCTTCCCGGGCTCGGGGAATTCCTGCGGCCGCTGCCGGCCGACCGGCTCATCGAGGTGGGAACCGAGGCGGGAAGGGACGGCCCGGTCGTCGTCGTGAACGTCAGCCGGTACCGGTCCGACGCCCTCATCCTCACCGCGGGCGGCCTCCGCGTCGTCCCCCTGCCCGGCCTGGAGGCCCAGGCGGTCCACGACCGAGTGAACCACTTCCTCGGCGCGGTACGGATACAGGGCCAAGGCGGCGGCTTCGAGAGCCGCGTCGCGCGGCAGCAGACCGTCCTGCACACGCTCGCATGGCTGTGGGACGCCATGGCCGAGCCCGTCCTGCGCGAACTGGGCCACGACCGTGCGCCCCGCGAAGACGAACCCTGGCCACGTCTCTTCTGGTGCCCGACCGGACTTCTCTCCCTGCTGCCGCTCCACGCCGCCGGCCACCACGGACCGGCTGCCGCCGACGAACCGTCGAGGACCGTCATGGACCGCGTCGTGTCCTCCTGCACGACGACGGTGCGCGACCTCCTCCTCGGTGCCGCGGAGCGGACGACCGCGCCCGACGGTCCGCCCGGCCGGGCCCCGGATCCGCTCGTCGTCCTGCCGAACGCCTCAGGAGCACCGGCCCTGCCGGGTGCCGAGAGGGAAGCACGGTTCCTGACGACCCGTTTCCCCGACGCCCGACTGCTCTCCGGCCGACAGGCCACCTGGGCCGCCGTCCGCCGCGCTCTCCCCACGCGCCGCTGGGCGCACTTCGCCTGCCACGCCACAAGCGACCTCGATCACCCGCTCAACAGCGGCCTGCTGCTCACGGACCGTCTGGCCCCGGTCCGTGACATCTGCCGGACGCCCTTGGACGCGGTCCGTCTCGTGGTCCTCTCGGGCTGTGGCACCAGCCAGACCGGTACGGAACTGGCGGACGAAGCCATCCACATCGCCTCGGCCTTCCAGACCGCCGGGGCCCGGCACGTCATCGGGACGCTGTGGCCCATCGTCGACGACATCGCCGAGAGATTCGCGACCTTGTTCTACACCAGCCTCACCTCCGGCACCACGGACCCGGCGTTCGCCCTGCACGCGGCGACCCGTGAACTCCGCGACGCGCACCCGGCCATGCCGGTGCTGTGGGCGTCGCTCACCCACCTCGGCCCCTCACGGGCCACGGCGGGCGAATCACTGACGGCGGCCGGCCCGGACGACGGCGGGGGAGCGGAGCATCAGGGGCCCATGCTCATCGAGCGTGGACCCCTGCGAGGTGATCAGGCCTCCGGTGGCTTCATCAGCCGGAGTACCTCCCGAGGGTGAGCAGCGGGTCGAAGGCGGCACCCCGCCTGAGGCAACTGTGCTTTCCTCAGGGGCAGTCAGAGCCCAGAAACAGCGTTGTCGATCTCCCAGAGGTACCCCGGAAGAATGCGCATGTTCGGCAGGCGTGGATTCGTGATCGCGGCTGCACAGGGCAGGAATGCCGCTCCGCCGGCACCGGTGTGGGCCTGGTGCCGAAGCCGGCTCATTTCGAGAGCCGCGCCCAGTACACCTGCACCACCGGCCCTGGTGAGGCCGCGCCGGCCACCGGCCACTTCGTGGCGTTCTCGCGCGCCTCGTGTCTTGGGCTGGACGACGTCACCGCAGGAGAGGTCGTCCACTACGCCGACGGCCGCAAGTCGGTCATCGAGTACGGCAGTTCCTCCGCCCTCGGCATCAGCGGCCTCAACGCCATCCGGCTGGACGGCAAGGTAACCGAGGGCCTCGGCAAGGGACAGGCCGCCCATCGAACTCTGGCGATCCTGGATCCCAGCTCCACCACCAAGTGCTTCGTCCGGATGCCTGCCTCGTCCTCTGCCCCCAGAAAGGTGCAGTTGGAAATCCGCTCTGTGTAAGAGGCAGCCGGGCACGGGTGCGGCGGGCTGCGCCCCCGCTACGCCCTGAACGCCTCCGGCCGCTCCCGGGACGCCTCGTCGATGGCCTTGCCGACCGCTTCGGTGCCGGCTCGCAGGCCGTAGACGGGTGTGTCGGGCTGCTGGCGCCAGGAGTCGTCGATGCCGCCGGCGTCGACGGTGTCGAAGCCGAGCTCGTCGATGAGGTCGCGGACGGCTTTCTTGGCGGTCTCGTCGTCGCCCGCCACCGGCACGGCGATCCGCTCGGGGTGGCCCTGGGGCCGGGGCTTGTCGAGGATGTCCTGCGCGTAGGTACCGTTGAACGCCTTGATGACGGGGTGGCCGAGGTGCTGCTCGGTCCAGCGGCTCTCCGTCAGGCCGTCCTCGATGGCGGCGATCCGGCCGTCCCTCTCCTTGGGGTAGTAGTTGCCGGTGTCGATGACCACGACATCCTCCGCGGCCTCGTCGAACAGCCCGGACGGCAGGGCCGGTACGGCCTTGAGGGGCACGGTGACCACGACGACCGCGGCGCCGCGCGCCGCCTCCGCCGCGGTGACCGGGGTGGCACCGGTCTCCTCGGCGAGGGCGGTGAGGGTGTGCGGGCCGCGTGAGTTGGCGACGGAGACGTCATGGCCGAGAGCGGTGAGCCGTCGTGTGAGGTTGCCGCCGATGTTGCCGGCGCCGATGATGCCGATCTTCATGGGAGTCCTTCCAGAGGCCTGGCGACGGGGTGTCGTGCCTGCCCACAACCTCGTGTGCGGGGTGGCTATTCCGGCTCCCGGCCTTTTGGGTGTCGGGCGGACGTCAGGTGCCGCCCGCCTCCCTCCGGTCCTTCTCGCTCCACTTGCCGGTGTCACGGGGCTCGACGTAGGGCTCCTCGTCCTGGGGGTGACCACCGATGATCGCGCGCTCGCGGGACAGCTCCGCGTCGAACTCCAGGCCCAGCAGGATCGCCAGGTTGGTGATCCACAGCCACACCAGGAAGACGATCATCCCGGCCAGGGTGCCGTAGGTCTTGTTGTAGGAGGCGAAGTTCGCCACGTACAGCGCGAATCCCGCCGAGGCGATCATCCAGATCACCAGGGCCAGGAAACTGCCGGGGGTGACCCACTTGAAGCCTCGGCTCTTCGCGTTCGGCGCCGCCCAGTACAGGATCGCGATCATGACGGTGACCAGGAGGACCAGGACCGGCCACTTGGCGATCGACCACACCGTCACGGCGGTGTCACCGATTCCCAGGGCGGTGCCGGCCTGCCGGGCGAGGCCGCCGGTGAACACCACGATCAGCGCACTGGCGCAGGCCAGGGTCACCAGCACCACGGTCAGCACCAGCCGCAGCGGGGTGAGCTTCCACACCGAGCGGCCTTCGGGCATGTCGTAGACGGCGTTGGAACTGCGGATGAACGCCGCGACATATCCCGACGCGGACCACAGTGCGCCCAGCAGACCGACCACGGCCAGGACGGAACCGGTGCCCCCGGCGCCCTGCAATTGCTCGACCGCGTCCGTGACGATGTCGCGGGCCGGGCCGGGGGTGAGCTTCTTGAGGTTGTCCAGGATGCTCTTCGTCGCCGACTCGCCCGCCACCCCGAGCAGCGAGACCAGCACCAGCAGGGCGGGGAAGAGCGCCAGCACCGCGTAGTAGGTCAGCGCCGCCGCCCGGTCCGCCAGTTCGTCGTCCTTGAACTCCGCCACCGTCCGCCGCAGCACCGCCCACCAGGACTTCTTGCCCAGAGCGGTCGGATCGTCCGGGGCCTCCCGCTCCACCTGCGGATCCGGTCCCGCGCCCTGGCCCGGCCCGGTGCTCTTCCCGTCGTCCCCGGACGCGCCCCGGCCGTCCCGGGGCTGTGCGTTCCCACGCCTGTGCTGCCACATCGGTGCCATGCCCGTACGGGTAACCGCTCCCTGTTCCGGCTAACCCCGACGGGCAACGCGCCGCCGTACCGTCACCCACACGGGTGGCTGGGGGGCATCCTGTCGGCGCGGGTGTCAGGCCGTCACCCCGGTGCGGGTCCGGGCGGCGTCCAGTACGTCGGGAAGGGGGATGGACAGGGCGTCGGCGAGTTCGGCCAGCTCCTCCGGCGTGGGGCGGACGGGCCCCTCGGCCCCGTCCTGGGTGAACGCACGGATGCGCGGGGTACGGATACCGGTCCGGTCGGCGAGGCATTGCGCGGTCAGATGACGTCGGCGCATGGCCTCTCGCAGGAGTCCTTCAAGGTCTGCCATGGCCCTCACCTGCCCCGCCCCGGCGTACCTACGCCCCCGGTCGGTGCCGCGTCAACACTTGACCACGGCCGGACGCGGCCCTAAAACTTAGAATACTCTCTAAGTTTTGACGAAGGGGTGTGCGTGTATGCAGCCGACCGAAGGGGGCCTGCGTGAGCAGCACAAGGCCCGGCGACGCACGCGGATCCTCGAGGCGACGCGCGAACTCCTGCGGGACGGCCCGGATTCGGTGATCAATGCCGAGCGCATCGCCGAGCGGGCGGAGGTCGCCCCGGCCACCGTGTACAACCTCATCGGACCGCGCGACAAGATCTGGGAGGCGCTCGCCGCCGCGTTCATGGACGAACTCGAGCGCCGCCTGGCGCTGCTGGGAGCCGATGACCCGCGGGAGGTCGTCAGGTCGACCGTCCGGCTGTTCGTGAGCGACCCGGTCGTCTCGCGTCGCATGGTGCGTGAGTGGGAGGACAGCGGCCTCGTGCTCGACCGCGGTCCGCTCACCCGGCTCCGCCGGGCGATGGCGGCTGCACAGGCACGGGGCCTGCTGCGCGCCGACATCGACACGGACGCGTTGGCCGCCGCTGTCGCTACCTCGTGCGTGGGTGCGCTGCATCAGTGGGTCGTCGCCCTGATCGACGACGACCGGTTCCTCGCACGTGCGCTGTTCGCGCTGGACGTCGCGCTCGCCGCGGCGGCCACGGATCCCTACCGCGACCAGCTGCTGGCGCCGCTGCGAACCCGAGGCGCGGTATGACGGCCGGCGCCGCCCTGCCGCGGCCCCGCACCTTCGTGGGCCGCGGCGGGCTGCTGCTCTCGGCGGATGTGTGGGGCGAGGCGTCCTCACCCCCTCTCGTCCTGCTGCACGGCGGCGGCCAGACGCGACACGCCTGGCAGCGCACCGGCCCCCGCCTGGCCGCGCTGGGGTGGCGGGTCATCGCCCCGGACCTGCGCGGCCATGGCTCCAGCCAATGGTCAGCCGACGGTGACTACGCTCTCGACCTGTTCGCCGACGACGTCCGGGCGCTCGTCGCCCAAGTCGGCGGACGGCCGGTACTCATCGGTGCCTCGCTCGGAGGCCTGAGCTCGCTGCTCGCCGCCGGAGAGGCACCCAGGGCTGCGATCCGCGCTCTGGTGCTCGTCGACGTCGCCCATCGGCCGGATCCCCACGGAGCCCGCCGGATCGCCGAGTTCATGCGCCAACGCCCGGACGGCTTCGCCAGCCCCGGCGAAGCCGCCGCGACGGTGTCCGCCCACCTGCCGCACCGCCCACGTCCGGACGACCCCGAGGGCATCCGGAAGAACCTGCGACGCCACGGCGATTGCTGGTTCTGGCACTGGGACCCCCGGATGCCGGCCGGCTTCGAGGGCCGAATGGACCCGCCCGGCATGGCGGAACGCCTCCTCGCCGCCGCGCGCCAGGCCGACGTGCCGATCCTGCTCGTACGCGGCGGGATCAGCGATGTGGTGCGCGAAGACATCGCCGAGCAGTTCTGCGACAGGGTTCCCCACGCGCGGCGCGTCGATGTGGCCGATGCGGGGCACATGGTGGCCGGCGATCGGAACGAGCACTTCATCGATGCGATCATCCCGTTCCTGGAGGGAATCGAGTGAGCGCGGGACTCGACCGGGGCCTGCGTACACGTGCCGCCGCAGCCCACCCACCAGGCCGCAGGTTCAGCGCCGGGGACTCGCGGCAACGTTCGACCGCATCGGAGCCCGAGCGGGCGGTGCGCTCGGTGTGTTCGGTCAGACGGTCCCTGCCGAGGCCTTGCGGGCCAGCAGGTGAACCTCCTGGAACTGCCGTCGGTCGGTGGGCTGGGGCTCGCGGATCATCCGGGCCACCTCGGCCGACCCGCACGCGCGCAGCATCGCGGCAAGGTGATCGGGCGACCACCGATAGGCCGGTGCGACGGTGTGGTCGAAGACCTGCGTCGGGTGAGACGGATCATCGGTTGCCGAGAAGCCGATCAGGAGGTGGCCGCCAGGTGCCAGCACGCGGTGGAACTCCGCCAGGATGGCGGGGAGTTCTCGCGGCGGAGTGTGGATGATGGACCAGCGGGAGAGAACGCCGCCCAGCTCGCCGTCAGCGATGTCCAACGCGGCCATCGAGCCCACGTCGAACCGCAGTCCCGGATGGGCCTGCCGGGCCGTCGTGATCATCGCGGGCGAGGCATCAACACCACACGCCGACAGTCCCAGCCCGTCCAGGTGGGCGGTGATGTGTCCGGGCCCGCACCCCAGGTCCGCGACCCGGTCGTTCCCACTCGCACGGACAACCTCGGCGAAGGCGTCCAGGACCGCGCGGTCCAGGGGACGGTCACGCAGCGTGTCGCGGAACATCTGCGCATAGACGGGCGCGGCAGCGTCGTAGGCCTCGCGGGTGGCGTGGAAGGCATCGTGTTCGACCATGCTCACGACTGTAGTTCCTGGCGCCGAGGCGAGTTCGCGCCACAATGACGCCGGCACCGCTCGGTCACGCGAGCCGTCGGGCACGCCTCGGACCGCTCCGCCTCCGTGACGTCGGTCGTCGCCGATGCGAATGCGAACACGGCGCCCATGACGGAAGTGCCGGTGACCAGCCCGAGGTTGCGCGACAGGGTGAGCATACCGGCGGTGACGCCCCGCTGGTCCGGGGGGACTTCCGCCACTGTGCGCCCCGGGCGGGACATCGGATGGCGGGACAACACCGATCGCCCGCGCCCGACCGGCAGGACGTTAGCGGGAGGTTAGTGCCGGAGCAGTAGAACGTGAGCGGTGGGCCCGAGACTCATGAACGTCGGCAGGCCGGGCTCGGTCTGTCGCAGGACGGACGTTGGCCGCACTATCACCACGAGGGAATGACCATGCGTATGTTCCGCAACCGCACCACCGGCCTCGCCGCCGTCACCACCGCCGTGCTCGCCCTGTCGCTCACCGCCTGCGGTGAGGGCAGCTCGGGCGTGAAGTCCTCCGGCCCGGCGGCCGACAGCGCCGCATCGGCCCCTGCGCCGGCACAGGCCGAGAAGAACACCGACACCGCCAAGGGTGCCGCCAACGGGAAGAACGCCAGCACCGCACAGGGTGCCGGCGCCGCGAAGGGATCCGCCGGACAGGCAGCCGCGAACACCCCCGTCTGCACGACGAAGAACGTCGCCATCAGCGCCGCCCACCAGGGCGGACCGCCCTACACCCACATCGTCCTGACGGCGAAGAACACCTCGGGTCACAGCTGCAGGCTGACCGGTTTCCCGGAGATCGAGTTCCTCGAGAGCCACCGCGAGAACGTGCCGCCGGTCGCCAAGAGCAAGCCCGCCACCCCCGTCGTGCTCACCGCGGGCGCCCCCGCGTACGCGCTGGTCAAGCTGTCGGACGGCGGGCGCACCGAGAACACCGAGCCCGTGACGGACTTCTCCGTCACGCTTCAGGGCGGCGGCGGTATGACCGCCGTGAAGGCTCCCGGCGGCGGCATCGCCGTCAACCCGGCGAAGTGGGCCACCGGCTACTGGACGCCCGAGCTGCGCAACGGCGCCGACGACTTCTGATCCGTCGGATCCGCTTGCTTCGCGCGTACCGGTAGTGGCGACGGCCGGGGCGCTCCTTCCGCCGCGCGCACGCGCTACCGGTTCGCCAGCGCCGACAGGACGACACGGGCTTCGGTCTCGCCCTCCTCGTACGCGCTGGCCTGCGCCTCCCGAATGGCCTCGTCGAGCTGGCGCACGGCTTCGCCCGTGCGGCCCGTCGCGGCGAGCGCCCTGCCGTACAGGGTGCGCAGCACGATGCGCCGGGGGGCCGCGAGCGGGGGAGCGGCGAGGGCCAGACCGCGCACGGCATGGTCGGCGGCCTCCTGAGGGGCGCCGATGGCGAGGAAAAGGTGCGTGAGGTGGAGATGGGCGAGGGTGACGGTCTCGGTGAGACCGGCCCCTTCGGCCAGGGCGAGAGCCTGGGTCAACAGATCCCGGGGCCGCTCCTGCTCGCCGTGCCGGATGAGTTCGACGCCCAGATTGATCAGAGCCGTGGCTTCCCCGGCCGTGTCGCCTGCCCGGGCGGCGAGGGCGGGGGCGTGCTCCAGCTGGGCCAAGGCCTCCTCGGACCTGCCTTCCTCGGACAGCACCCAGCCCAGCAGCGCCCGCGCCCGCGACTGGGCGCCGGGGTCGTCGTCGAGTTCCGCGGAGGCCAGGCCCTGTTCGAGCAGCGGCACCCAGCCGTCGCGGACCTGCCACAGGATCAGCGGCCACTGGAGGATGACCAGGCGCCAGGCGCGGTCGTGCATTCCCGCCGCGGCGGCGGCCTCGACCGCGCCGCGCAACGTGTCCCGTTCGGCCGAATACCAGCCGAGGGCGTCCTGACGGCTCGTGAACGTCCGGACGGCGGCGGAGTGCCTCGCCCCGGGAGGAAGGGCACAGCACGGCTCGCTGCCGGGCTCCGCGGCGGCGCACGCCGCGAGGAGCGTGTGGAGCCGGTGGTCGAGCAGCCGGAGCAGTGCGTCGGGGTCGTGCCCCGGCGCGAGGGAGCGGGCGTAGAGCCGTACGAGGTCGTGCAGGACGTAGGAGCGTGGCCCGGTCTCGACGACCAGGTGGGCGGCGGCCAGCTGGTCCAGCGCGACGGTCGCCCGGCCGGGCGGGCAGTCGGCCAGTGCGGCGGCTGTGCCGGTGTCGAGGGTGGCACCGGTGTGCGGCCCGAGCCGGTGGAACATCTCCCGCGCCGGTTCGGGGAGGTGGTGGACGGTGAGCCCGAGGGCTGCGGCGACACCGGTGTCCTCGACGTTCAGCAGGTCCAGCCTGCTGTGCTCGTCGGCGAGTTCACCGGCGAAGGCGGTCAGCCCGCCGTGCGGGCGGGTGGCGAGCCGGGCGGCGGCGACGCGCAGGGCGAGCGGCAGACCGTCGCACAGCTCGGCGAGCCGTGTCGCGGCCTCGGGTTCGGCCGCGACCAGGTCCGGGCCCAGGACGGCGGAGAGCAGCGCGGTGGAGCGGTCCGGCGGAAGCTCGGTGAGCGGGACGGGGCGGGCGGCGTCCGACGCCACGAGCCCGCCGAGCCGGTCGCGGCTGGTGACGAGCGTGACGCAGTCCTCCCCGCCGGGCAGCAGCGGGCGGACCTGCTCGGAGCCGCGGGCGTTGTCCAGGACGATCAGCAGTCTGCGCCCGGAGGTCAGCTCCCGGTATCGGGCACCCATGGCGTCGGGCGAACCGGGCATCTGCTCGACGGGGACGCCGAACGCGAGCAGGAACTCACGGAGCACGGCGGTGGTGTCGCGGGCCGGGACGGCGCTGTAGCCGTGGAGGTCGACGAAGAGCCGGCCGTCGGGGAAGTCCGCGCGGTGGTGGTGTGCCCAGTGCACGGCGAGGGCGGTCTTCCCGACCCCGGCACTGCCCGTGATCACGGCGATGGGACCGGAGCCGGATGCCGTGGCCTGGTCGAGCGCGGTCAGTTCGTCCTCGCGCCCCGTGAAGCCCCCGGGGCGTCGCGGCAACAACTGCGGCACGGCGGCCATGTGGCGCGGTGCGGCAGGGGCCGGTGCGGACGGTGCGGGCGTTTCCCGCGCTCCCGGTGACTCCTGTGCCCCGCGCGTCTCCCGCGGCTCGGCGGCGGGGACCGGGGCCGGTGACGTCCCGGCCGGCGCCGGTGCGGCGGCGGCCTGCGGGGCGTCGGCCCTCAGGAGAGCGGCGTACGCGTCGGTGAGCGCCGCTCCGGGGTCGATGCCGAGCTGATCGGCGAGCAGCCGCCGGGTGCGGTGGAACCAGTCCAGCGCCTCCGACCGCCGGCCCGCCCTGCCCAGGGCCAGCATCAGCACCGCGATCAGCGATTCCCGCAACGGGTTCGCGATGGCCTCGGTGTGCAGCACGGCCGCCGCCGTGCCGTGCTCGCCGAGCCGCCCGTGGGCGTCCGCCAGCTCCTCCACGGCGGTCAGCCGCAGCTCCTGCAGCATGTGCGCGGCGGTCTCCAGCAGCGTGCTGTACACCGTCCCGGCGAGCGCCGGCCCCTGCCACAGCGCGAGCGCCTCCCGGAGCATCGACACGGCGTCGCCCGGATCGCGCTGCCCCCGGGCGAGCTGGAGCAACTCCTCGAACCGGTGGGCGTCCACCAGCGACTCGGGCAGCCGCAGGAGGTAGGCCCGCCCCTGGGTGACGAGCTCGACGCCGTACGCCGGTGCCCCGTGTTCGGCGAGCAGGGCCCGCAGCCGGGAGACGTGGCCCTGCAGAACGGTCCGGGAGTGCCGGGGCGGTTCCTCGCCCCACAGCGCCTCGGTCAGCCGGTCGACGCCGACGGCCGTATTGGGGCGCAGCAGCAGCATGGCCAGCAGGCTGCGGCGCATGGCGGGACCGAGCGGGATCTGTTCCCCGCCGTCCGTCAGCGCGGAGACCGCTCCCAGCACGCGGAACTCCATACAGGCCCACCCCCTGTCCCATCTGATCGCGGCCCCTGTGGCCGAGGATACGTTGGGCCACTTCAGGAGCATCAGGGTGGTTCCGGCCCGGTCCGCATACGGCCGGCACCCCGCCCTGTCGGACACGCCCTAGGGCCTCCCGTCCGCGGCCCGGCAGACGGGCGGGGTGTCGGGAGTGTGGGGGACGGTGCACAGGAACAGGGGGCGCCGGGCGAGGGCCCGGTCGTCGGCGGGCAGATGGAAGGGGCGGTCGACGGCGACGGTGTCCTGGACGTCGATTCCCGAGCGCAGCTGTTGCAGGACGTTGGAGGCGCGGGGCGTGTTCGTCCCCGTCCATACCCGGTAGATCGCCGCCGCGGCCGCGCGGAAGGCATCACTGCCCACGGCATGGTCGCTGTGGTGGTCGTGGGAGAAGGCGATGTAGGAGAGGTCGACGGCCGTGTACCGGTCGAGGTGGGCGAACTCGGGGATCTCGGGGTACTCGACGAGGGTGCCCGTGTCGGACGCCAGCAGGGGGAAGGCCGGTTTCCGGGCGGCACCGCACTGGGCCTGCACTTCGTTGAGGACCTTGGGCAGCTGGCTCCCGCGGGCGGCGTACAGCGTGATGCCCCCGCTCCGGCTCAGTGCGCAGATCTCCTTGGCGAGGTCGGGCAGGGTGCTCATGCCGCCGCGCTGGCTCCGCGCGGCCTCACGCATGATCGCGAACGACGGCTCCTCCACGGTGACACCGCGGTCGGTCAGCTCGCTTCGGAGGTTCTGCTGGAGATTGACGCTGTAGCGGTCCTTGTCGTCGTAGACGATCACCGCTTTCTTGCGGTCGAGTTCGGTGACGCGGCGGGCCAGGGCGCGGGCGAGGTGGCGGTTGGTGGGCTGGGTCTGGAAGTAGGTGGTGGTCTCGGTGGCCATGAAGTCGCCGGTGACCGCGGCGCCGATGACCGGGAGGTCGACGGAGAGACGGTTGATCGCGTCGACGGATGCCTGCCTGCTCTGCGCGATACCGATGACCGCCGTAATGCTCGGATCCTCGTCGGCCAGTGTGTTGAGCCGGTCCACCACCGCCGGTGCGTGGGAGTAGGCGTAGCCGACGTTGGCGACGAGGAGCCGCAGGCGGGGGCGGTCGGCGTTGACGCCCACTTGCTGGTTGAAGACGCGTTGGGCACGAGCGGCGCCTTCGAGCTGGAGCACGCCCGCGGGGGTGAGCTGTTCGCCGGCCCCATGAGGGTCGGCGGTCAACGGCGCGAGAAAGACCACGGTGCGGTACGGGCCGCCCCGCTCGGCGGCGGTGTTCTGGGCACGGATGCGGTCCTGCAGGGTCCGCAGCAGTTTTTGGCTGCTGCCATGGGTGAAGTAACACTCCTTTGCGGCGGTGTCGACACCGACTCTGGCGCCCCCGGCCTGCCACATGTCGTGGCAGGGATCCAGCAGTTTGACCACCCATCCCGCCGTCGGGAGGGCCGCGGCCACCATGACGAGAGCCAGGACCGTGCCCAGGTAGGTCGAAGGCCAGCGCACCGGCCGGGGCCGCACCGCCACGTTCGTGGCCAGCCAGTCACTCACCGAGGACCGCTGCGGACCGGCCGGCGCGACGGTCACCTGACCGTCGTCGTCCGCCGTGGCCGGCTGCGGCTTCCTCTCCAGCAGGGGCCGCAGGGCGGCCGCGGCCTGAGCCGGGGTACGCGGCGCGGCCCGGCGCTCCGTACGGTCATCGGGCGGCGGCACGGGAGTGCGGGCGGCCATCACGACCAACGGCAGACCTCGGCGACGGACTTTGACCAGGCCGTCCAGCAGTCGGCGCAGGGCGACGCCCGAGCCGTCGACGCGGGGCAGCAGCACGACGAAGGGCCAGACCCGGCGTCGTCTGCCGGGTGAGAACACGCCCCGGCGGCCGGCGCGCGTCAGATCCACGGCCAGCGCTTCCAGCAACAGTGACTGCCGCAAGGCGGAGTTGTTCCGCAGGTCTCCTTCGAGACTCAGATGAGTCGCGGCAGCCAGGAACGTGGTGGCTGCCTGTCCGGCATTGCAGACCTTCCCCGGATACCACCGCAGTCGCCGGGTGCGATGGAGCCACAGGCGATAGCCCCACTCCAGGGGCCAGGCGAGCAGGACCGTGGCGACGGCCCCCAGACGCGCGCTCACCTGGCCCGCACCACCGGTCTCGATGAACGACCGCAGCGCCCTCAGCCCGGGAGTGCCGCGCTGCCAGGACGCGCACAGTGACGCGGCCAGCGCATCGCGCTGGGCAGGTGGAGCCCCCGCCCCGACGTTGACGTCCAGCACCCTGCGGCACGTCCAGTACGTCGTCAGTGTCAGCCGTCCCGCCTTCGCCGGCATGGTCTGCTCCAGCTGCGCGGTGATGCCGTCGAGCAGGACCACGTCCGGCTCCCGGGCGTCCCGGGCCCGGGCCAGCAGATCATCGTCGGCCAGGGCATGGGGAACGATGCCCGCCCCGGCCCCGTCGCGCAGCCGGTCCCGGAAGCCGGTGACGAAGTCGGCACCCAGACCGCCGTCGTCCTCGAAGACGACCGCGGGGACCGTCTGCCTGCCCACGCGTCGGCCCATCAGGGCATCCAACACGCTCACCAGGTCCTTGGCCCCGTCCACCGCGGGAATTCCGCCCATACTCGTCCCCCTACCCAGAGCTACGCGATGGGGAGAACCCTTCACCGCCCCGGTAGGAGGGCAGAGCAGTTGGCCTGAACTGTTCGTTGATGCGCCGAACTATTTGCGCCGGCGTCGCGGCATGACCGATCGACGCCCGCACATGGCCGACTCGTCGGGGCCCTGCGGGGATCGTGCGATCTCCGGCTCGGTCCCGCTCACTCCTCGCCCGTGAGGTCGTTGGCCCGGCGGACGACGTGCCAGCACGCGGAGCAGAGATCGAGCCAACGCGGCCCGGCCGTCGCGGAGTCGACAATGATGGCGCACCGGGCCATGCTTCCGCAGCCGAGGCAGGGGTGGTCCTCGTGCCGTGCGCGGTGGTCGAGGTCGGCTTCGCCCGCGGCGGCGGGGGCGGCGGCGAGCAGGGTGGGCTCGGCGGCGATGAGGTGAAGAAGTCCCGCGGCGGCCGTGGCGTTCATCGCGTCACCTGCCGACTCCCTCTGTTCCCGCTTCTGGTCCCGCTTCCGTTCTCGCACACGGTCACGGCCGGCCGGTCGCTGATGCCGTGCCCGAGGAGGTCGATCAGCAGCGAACGGTGACCGGCCAGGGCAGGATGCACCGCCACCTCGGCGAAGTAGGGCGCCGACGTCGCCCCCGGACCGTGCGCGTAGACACGGGCCGGTTCCCGGCCCGGCAGCTCGACCCACCGGATCATGTCGCCGTCCGCCGTCACCGTGGCGCTCCGCACATCCTGCCCCCTGCAAGTCGACTTCGATCGGATACGAGGGTAGCCACGGAGCAGTGGCGGGCCGTTCAGGGGCCTCCCCGCAGACCGGGCCGGCCGGCACCGGCCGGCCCGGCGGGTGCGCTCATCCCCTGCGTGGTCCGGTGTCGCCGTGGGGCTGCTTGGGCGACTGCTGAGGGTCGCAGCCGGGGAAGGGACGGTCGAAGAGCCAGTTGTAGAGCATCTCCCGGCAGATCCGGGGCGGGAACGCCGGCACCTGGCGCCCGGAGTCGGGGACGCCGACCTGCGTCAGGTTCCGGTGGCGGCGGACGAATCCCTTCGGGTTCAGGCGGTCCCGCAGTAGGCCAGGACCTTGGCGACCAGGACGTTGCCGAGCCGGGTGGCTCAGGGAGCCAGGGGGCGCCGCCGGGACTGCGAGTGAGCGGAGCGGGTGAACAGGCCCGTCGATCATGCCGGATCCTTCGGGCCGAGCCGAGCTCCTTGATCCAGCGCTTGATGAGCTCCTGTGCCCGCGGTCCTGGCGCGTCCATCTGCATGCCTTGCAGGTGGATGAAGCCGGCGGTCATCTTCAGGCCCGGGCCGCAGGTCAGGAAGACCATGCCGTAGTCGTTCCCGCAGCCCGTTGTTGACCCCGGACTGCCAGTCGTACCACTGCACACGCACACCTGGGGCCCGCACGCAGGCCACGCCCCCTCGTTCGCCTTGGACTTCGAAGTGCGAAATCATCTGACAGCCGTTCCGATCGGGTGTCGGAGCGGCCGGTCGGTACAGGAGCGGACACGAGGAGCCCCAGTGGAAGCGCAGAGCACGCCCTTGACGAGTGACGCCCCTGAGCGCACCTCACCCTCGGCTCGCCATGCCGTCGTCATCGGGGGGAGCATGGCCGGGCTCCTCGCCGCCCATGTCCTCGCTTCCCATGCCGACACCGTGACCATCGTCGAGCGCGACCGGTTCCCCGACGGCCCCGAACACCGTTCGGGCCTGCCGCAGGACCGGCACACCCATGTGCTGCTGGAGAGCGGCCAGCGGGCTCTGGAGGCGTTGCTGCCCGGAATCCTGGAGACGATGCGCGAAGAAGGATCGCCCCGGGTCGGCATGCCCAGTGACGTCGTGCAGTGGCAGGGGGGCCGGTGGTTCCGCCGTACCGCCGCCACCACGCATATCCTCACCGGATCCCGGCCGTTGACCGACTGGGTCGTACGCCGGCGCGTCCTGAGCCATCCCCGGATCACGACCCTCCAGGGCACGGAGGTGACGGGGCTGCTCGGCGACGCCACCCGGGTACGAGGTGTCCGGCTGCGCGAACGCGGGGCCGCGGCCCTGCGACAGGATGCCCGCGGCCTGGAGGCCGACCTCGTTCTGGACGCCACGGGCCGCTCGTCCCACGCCCCCGCGTGGCTGGCAGCGATCGGCGCCGAACCGCCCCACGAAGAGCTGCTCGACACCGGCCTCGCCTACTCCACGCGGTTCTACCGCGCACGCGACGACGATGCGAACGCCGACTTCCGGGGTATTTACGTCGTCCCGAACCCCACCCAGCCGCGTGGCGGCATTCTGCTGCCCATGGAGGGCGGCCGCTGGTCCGTCATCCTCTCCGGCCTCCGCGGCAGCGAACCGCCCACCGACGAGGCGGGGTTCCTCGCCTTCGCCGCCGGGCTTCCCCACCCCGTCCTCCACGACTGGCTGCTGGAGGCCGAACCGGAATCGGCCGTCCACGGCTTCCGCAAGACCGCCAACCTCCGCCGCCGCTACGACCGGCCGGGCCGCCGTCCGGCGGGGTTCCTCGCCACGGGGGAGGCCTTGTGCGCCTTCAACCCCGTCTACGGTCAGGGGCTGTCCGTCTCGGCGTTCAGCGCCGTCGCCCTGCGGGACGCCCTCGACGACCCCCGCCGGACCCCGACGACCGGCTTCGTGCAGAAGGCCCTGTTCGCCGCGGCACAACAGGCGTGGGACGTCTCCGCCGGGGCCGACAAGAACATGCCGGGTGCCCGGGGCAACGCCTTGCGCCCCCGCGCGGTCGACCGGCCCGCCGACTGGTACCTGAACCGCGTCCAGGACCGCGCCTGCGGCAACCCGGAGATCGGCGCCGCGTTCCGGGGCGTGCTGTCCCTGACCCGGCCGGTCACGTCCCTCTTCGCACCGTCCATCGCCAAGGCCGTCCTCTTCGGCCCGCAGCCGGAGGCACCGTCGGAACCGCCCATGCGGCGGGAGACCCGGTGAGCCCCCGGGCGATCCGGTAGCCGAGTCGCCCGCCGGCCGTCGCGGCGGCAGGTCCCGCGGACAGACGGAACTGAGTAGCGGAGTGAGTACGAACGCTCAAGCCGCAGCCGGGCAGGCGCAGCATGCTGGGGTCATGATCACGTCTGCTCCCGTCGGCCCGCCGCCGTATCCGCCCGCCCCCGCCCACCTGCCGCCCGCCCCCGCCGCACCGGCGCGCAAACGCCGGGCGGCGGTGGCCGGGGTCGTCGCGGTGCTGGTTCTCGCGCTGGTGTGCGGGCTCGCCGTGATGTGGTTCATGACGAGGGAGGACGGTGGGCCGCTGGCCGGCCGGCCGCGGGTGACGGACGGCACGGCAGGCATCTCGTACGCGATCCCGGAAGGCTGGGAGCGCAACGACAAGGGTGGCCTGATCAATGCCTTCACCTCATCGGTGGCCATGAAGCGCACGGCCTCCGACACCCGGACCGACGACGAGGGCGGAGGCCGCACCGTTCTCGCCGGTCGGGCGGGCGGCATACCGCAGTCCTCCCTGCGGCCGCAGACCGAGCGCGCCGCCCGGTCGAACGCGGAGTACTTCTACCCGGACGGGCGGTCGACGATCGAGGAGTCCCGCGCGACGACGGTCGGCGACCGGCCCGCGCACACCGTGGTGCTGAAGGTGAGCGACCGTCAGGGCCACACGGCCCACCTCCGCATGACCCTCATCTCGGTGGACGACAGCCGCTCGGCCTTCCTCCTCGGCATCACCCAGCCGGCCGGGCCGGCCGAGCGACGGGAAGTCGACTCGGTGCTGGAGAGCGCCTCCCTGGTGTAACGGTCGTCAGAGGCGGACTTCCGGTGATGGGGAGCCGCCGTCACAGCCGACGGTCGATCAGGAACTCCGACAGACTTTGGAGTTCCTCCACCGCGCGCGGTACGAGCGGCACGCTGTCGAGGCAATCGTGCGCGGCCGCCACATGGCGTCGGGCCTCCGCCAAGGTGAAGGCCCGGCCCCCGGCCTCCTCGACGAGTCCGGCCGCGCAGAACGCGTCCGCGGCGTCCAGAGGGGCGTCGGAGTCGAGCAGCAGCGCCAGCCGGCGGCCCGCCGCGGTGTCCGAGGCGAGGGCCGCGAGGACGGGCAGTGTCTTCTTCTTGCGGTGCAGGTCGTTGTGGACGGGCTTGCCGGTGGATCGTGGGTCGCCCCAGATTCCCAGCAGGTCGTCGACGGCCTGGAAGGCGGCGCCCAGCTGTCGGCCCGCCTCCGCGAGCGCCCCCGACAGCAGCGGCGAAGCGCCGGCCAGGACCGGGCCCACCGCCATGGCGCAGCCCAGCAGCGACCCCGTCTTGCGCAGAGCCATCGCCCGGTAGGCGGGTATGTCCACCGCTTGCGGACCCGTCCACGGGCGGTTCTCGAAGAGGAGGTCGTCGGCCTGGCCGTGCACCAACTCCCTCAGCGCGCCCGACAGATGACGTACGGCCTCGGCACCGCTCTCACCCCCGGCCCGGGCCAGGGTCTCGACCGCGAGGGCGAACAGGGCGTCCCCGGCCAGGACGGCGGGCCCCGTGCCGAACGCCTTCCACGCGCTGTCGCGGTGCCGGCGCCGCTCGTCGCCGTCCATGATGTCGTCGTGCACCAGCGAGAAGGTGTGCACCAGCTCGACGGCGACCGCTCCCGCGACGGCGGCCTCGCCGGGCGCGCCCACGGCCTCGGCGCCGAGGACGGCCAGCGCCTGGCGGACGCCCTTGCCGCCTCTGTTCCCCGAACCGGCGTCGGGCAGGCCGTCCGCGTCGCACCAGCCGAGGGAGAACGACGCCATCCGCCGCGGCCAGGGATGCAGAGTCCGCACGGCCGCTCTCAGCGCCGGTTCGACCAGTTCCCGGCAGCGGTCCAGGACGGGCGGCGGGGGTGCCTGGAGGCCGGTGCGTGACGTCATGGGTCTCTCTCTTCGTTCGGGGAGCGTGCGGGGTGTGGCGGCCGGGGTCAGCCGGTCGGCACCGCCCCGGCGGTCACGATGCCCAGCTCGGTCCGCGCCTTGTCGACCATGTCCCGGGCGTGCAGCAGCCCGATCCGGCCGAGGGTGACGTACAGCTCGTCGAGGTCGGCGGCGGTCTGTGCGAGGTCCCGTCCCAGGCGGGCACGTGACTTGACCAGACCGAGCCGGGAGAGCGCCTCGCCCCGGGGCTCGCCCATGGCCCGGAACTCCTCCAGGGCGCCGCTGTAGCACGCGTGGGCCTCCTCGTAACGGGCGGCGCGGAAGAGGACGTTGCCGCGCATCTTGTGGTTGTACGCCAACGCGCCGGCCAGCCGCATCTCCCGGCAGGTGCCCTCCGCCTCGGAGAGCAGCTCCAGCGCCCGCTCGGTGTCACCCCGCACGGACAGCACGTCGGCTATGCCGCGCAGGGCCCAGGCGCGCCCGCGGGCGTCGTCCGCCTTCTGGGCTATCTCCGCCGCCTCCTCGAAGAGGGCGAGGGCGGTGTCGTACGAGCCGGTGTTGCGGTGCATCTGCGCGATGCCCTCCAGCGCCCACACCGTGTGCCGGGCCTCGCCGCGCCGTCTGGCCTCGGCGAGCAGCTTCTCGTGCAACTCGCCGACCGCCGCGTAATCGCCCTGGATCCGCCCGGTCTCGGCCAGTCCGGCGAGCGAGTAGCCACGGGCGACGATGTCCCCGCCGCGCTCGGCGAGTTCGGCTGCCGCAGCCAGCCAGCGCCGGGCCAGGGCGAGGTCACCCCGCTGCCGTGCAAGGGTGCCGCCGCTCCACACCGCCCACGCCATCGCCCCCTCGTCCTCGGCCTGCCGCGCGGCCCGGTAGCTCGCCTTCCAGGCCTGCTCGGCCTCCTCCACCCGGCCCAGACGCCGGCTCGCCTCGGCGACGGCGAGCCCCGCGTGCGCCGACTCCAGGGCACTGCCCGAGAGTTCGGCCCGCCGCCGCTGTTCCAGTGCCTGCTCGAGAACGTCCTCGAGGGAGGAGTTCACCGAGAGCGCGCCGAGAGCTCCCCGGTACTCCGGGGCGAATGCCTTGCCGTACATGCATGCCTCACTTCACGACCGATCGGCGGGCATGGCGTCGCACCACCGATGATCAAGAAACTAGGCCCTCGACCGGGCACCTGGAGTCCACCCGTGAGGCGGCGTTCCGTACATCTGCAGACCGGCTCGCGAGGCCGAGGTCATCCCGAAGTTGTACGGGGCGGACACCTGGCCACGGACAACCCGGGGGTGCCCCTGGCCGGAAACGATCGGGGCCACGCCTCCACGCGACGTAGTCACCGGAGGTGGGACGGCCGACGCCTTCCCAGGCGCCCACGACCGCAACTCTTCATACGAGTCCCGGAGCCGGGTGCGGGCGTCGGCCTGGGAGCATGGGGCGACCGCCGAAAGTCCTCTCTTCACCCTGCCCGCGCCCGGACGGCATCCGCCGGAGCGCTTCGCGACGCGGAGGAACGGATCGACATGCTGCTGGAGAACAAGGTCGCCGTGATCTACGGGGCGGGGGGCCGGGTCGGCCGCGCCGTGGCCCGTACTTTCGCCCGCGAGGGAGCCGAGCTCTTCCTGGCCGGCCGCACGCGCGCCACGCTCGACGCCGTCGCCGACGAGATCCGTACCGCGGGCGGCACGGCCGTGACGACGCGCCTCGACGCCCGCGACGAGAAGGATGTCAACGCCTTCGTCGACGGGGTGGCCGGGCGGGCCGGGCGGGTCGACATCTCGTTCAACCTCATCGGATACGACGCGGCCCCGACGCTCCCGGAGCCGTCGGCAGGCCTTCCCGCGCGGGAGTCCGCGCGGCCGGTTCCCACGGCCGCCACGTGGAGCCACTTCCTGACCACCGGCGCGGCCGCGCGGCACATGGCCGTGCGCGGATCCGGGGCGATCCTGGCATGGGGAGGCACGGGCCCCGACGCGTCCGGCGGACCGGGCGGGTTCGCCGTCGCCCTGGACGCCCTGGAGGGGCTTCGCCGCCAGTGGGCCTCGCAGTTGGGCCGGTACGGCATCCGCGTCGTCACGCTCAAGGCGGCCGCCCAGGAGACGCCGGAGCCGATCCGCACGGTGACGCCCGCCGACATCGCCGCCGCCGCGGCCCTCGTGGCGGCGGACCGTACCCGCGCGACGGCCTCCGCCACCGTCGACGTCTCCCGCGGTGTGCTGGTGAACTTCTAGGACTTCACCGGATATGGAACCGGCCGTTTCTATTCCATCGGCGGGCATTGCCGCCGAACGGCCCGACCGCTCCGGAATCATTGGTGGAAGCGTTGCGTACCGTGAACCCCTCGGTTACGCTCCCCATCGCTCACCGAATAGCTCGCGCGTCCTTGCTTCTGCACCCTCTCTCGGCGAAGGAAGAAGGTCGGCCATGCCCCTGTGCCCGCTCCCGAAGCGTGCGAACCGGAATTCCCCGTCCGGGAAATCCGAGGCTGTGGAGAGATGAACGACAAGGAGAGCGAATTACGCACGACCGGTGCCCGGAACGGGGCGGCGCCAAGGGATTTCCTTTATTTCTGGACAGCCGGCGCCGTCGACGGACTCGGCACCTACGCGTCCGCGCTCTTCCTCCCGCTGATTCTCCTGGCATCGGGCAGCTCACCGGGGACCGTCGGGCTCGTGGCCTCCGTCTCCCTCGTCGGGGGGCTCATCGCCTCGCCGTTCGCCGGGGTGCTGGCGGACCGCGGCTGCCGCCGCACCCTGATGGTCCGGTCCGCACTCGTGGCCGCCGGGGCCATGGGCTCGGTCTTCGCCGCGGTGGCCTGGGGCAGCGTCACCCCCGCCCATGTGCTGCTCGCCGCCCTCGTCGAGCGCGTCGCCTGCTCCCTCTACGCGGCGGCGGCGCAGGGCACCGTCCGGGCCCTCGTGCCACCCGAGCGGTACCCGACGGCCATCAGCCGTCTCCAATCCCGTGACCAGGCCGTACAGATCGTCGGCCCGTCCCTGGGCGGTGCCCTCTTCCAACTCGCCCGCTGGGTGCCCGTACTCGCCGACGCGCTCTCCTTCCTCTGCGTCGCCGTCCTCACCCGCGCGATCCGGGCCGATCTCACCCCCTCGCGCCCCGCGCGCCGCGACCGCTTCACCCGCGACCTGGCCGAGGGGCTGCGCTTCGTCCGCCACCAGCCGTTCCTGCGGTTCGTGACGCTGTGGACCGCGGGGCTCAACGCCGTGCTAGGCGTGCTGTACTTCCACGCCGTACTCGCCTCCCACGCCCGCGGCGCCGGGGCCGCCGCCATCGGGCTGATCCTCACCGTCAGCGGCCTGTGCGGGCTGGCCGGCGCACTGACCGGCCCCTGGGTGATCCGACGGCTGGGGCCGGTCCGCGTCGTCGTGGCCGCCTCCTGGCTCATGGTCCCCGCCGCGGCCGGGCTCGGGTTCGTGACGCAGACCTGGGCCTACGGGCTGCTCCTCGGCACCGTGAGCCTCGCCGCCCCCGCCGTGGGCATCGTGCTCCACGCGCGCGTGGTGCTCCTGACGCCCGACCGGCTCCAGGGCCGGGTGGGCACCGTCCTCGGCACGGCGGGCGAGACCGTGGCCGCGCTCGCCCCGGCGGCCGCGGGCGCCCTCGTGGCCTGGACGGGCGGCCGGACCGTCGCCTTCGGCAGCGCCGGCGCCCTCGTGGGGCTGGCCGGATACTGCACCGCGCGGCGCGGCCTCGTACACGAGGCCGGTGTCACGGCGCGGCGGCCCGAGGGCGTGATCGGATGACCGCCACGCGCGCGTGGGGCGTCTACCGGCCGGTCCTGCCGGAGGTGTGCCCCACCCGCCCCGACCGGATGGTGTACGTCGGCGACGCCGGCGGCCGCTGCGAGGTGTTCACCTGGGACCGGGCCACCGGGCGCTCCCGGCAGGTGACCCGGAGCCCGCACGGCACCCTGCTCTGCGCCATCGACGCCGACTGCGTCGTCTGGTGGTTCGCGGAGGACCAGGACGGGAGGGGCGTCTGGTACACCCAAGGGTTCGACGGCGGCCCGCGCACTCCCGCTTTCCCGGGAGTGCCACCCGGGCACTTCGCCGGGCTGGCCTTCGCCGAGGACGGCACGGTCGCGCTGGGCCTGCGACGGCCCGACGGCACGACCGTCCACCACGGCCGGCGCGGCACCCGTCCGCGCGCCCTGCCGCGCCACGAGGGAGCCGTCCGGCTGTGCGACGTGGCCCCGGGAGCCGGTCTGCTCGCGCTGACCCGGTCGGCCCGCGCGCCCGAGGCCGTCACCGTCGTGACGGCCGACGGCCGCCGCGTGGCCGCCCTGGCGGGCGGCGGGAGACCGCTGTGGGCGCGGGGGTTCGCCCCCGGCGCGGGCGCGCCGCGCCTGTTGCTGATCCAGCAGCAGGAGAGCCACTACCGCCTCGTCACCTGGACCGCCGGCCAGGGCCTGTGCCCGCACCCCTGGTCGGCGCGTGACACCGAGTTCACCGCCCGCTGGTTCCCCGACGGCGAACGGGTCCTGATCCGGCAGGAACGGCACGGCCGGACGCTCGTCGGCGTCGCCGACCTCGTTCGAGGGACGCTCACCCCGCTGGCCACCCCGCCCGGCAGCCTCCTCGACGCCGCGCCCGCCCCGGACGGCGACGTCCACTTCGTCTTCACGGACGCGGTGACCCCCGCCCGGCCCATGACCCTCTCCGGGGCACCGCTGCCCGGGGGCGACGCCACCCGGCTGACCGACTTCGGCACCAGCGAGGAACTGTGGACGGACGGCGGCCCCGACGGCCCGGTGCACACCTTCCTCTCCCGCCCCACCGGCAGCCGTGGCGCGCAGCCGCTGGTCCTGCTCGTCCACGGCGGACCCGCCGACCACGACCGCGACGTCTACGACCCCATGGTGCAGTCCCTGGTCGGTTCGGGGCTGTCCGTGGCGCGGGTCAACTACCGCGGCTCCACGGGGTACGGGGCCCGCTGGCGCTCCGCGTGGAGCGAGGGCGTCGGGCACACCCAGGTGGCCGACCTGGTGCGGGTGCGGGCCGACCTCGTCCGCCGCGGCGTCGCCCGGCCGGACGCGGTCGGGCTGTGCGGCACCTCCTGGGGCGGCTATCTGACCCTGCTGGCCGCGGGCACGCACCCCGGCCTGTGGGCGGCCGCGGTGGCCGTCAAGCCGCTCGCGGACTGCGCCACCGCCTACCGCCACTCCACCCCGGCCCTGAAGGCGCTGGACCGGGCGCTGTTCGGGGGCACGCCCGAGCAGGTGCCGGAGCGCTACGCGCACTCCTCACCGCTCACTCACGCCACCGCCATCCGCGCCCCGCTCCTGCTGGTGGCCGCCCGGCACGACACCAAGTGCCCGCCTCAGCAGGTCGAGGTGTTCCTTGCGGCGCTGGAGACGGCCGGGGTCCCGCACGACGTCGGCTGGCTGGACTCCGGCCACGACGGCTACGACGGCGCCGAGCACGCCGCCGTCACGGAACGGTCGGTGCGCTTCCTCCTGCGGAGGCTGACGCGCCCGGCCGCTCCGCCCCCAGACGCCCGGACGCCGCACGGTGTCCGGTCGGCCCCATCGGCACCTGCCACCACACCGAGGAGGTGAACGCCATGCAGAAGGACGTCATCAACAACGACCCGCTCGAGGGCGACGAGGAGAGCCGCAAGCCCAGCGTGGGCATCAGCATCACCGTGCCCTTCCGTTCCGCCGAGGAGCCCGAGGAGTAGCCGCACCCGGGGGCCGGGCCGCCGCGGCGGCCCGGCCCTTCGCGCTGACGGCTCTGACGGCGCTGCATTCGGTATTTCCCGCACCGGTGAAAAGGCCCGGCGGGCGAGGAGTCCGCACGGGATCCGATAAGAGAGGCCAATTGTGCGCGTAACCCTGGTCAACATGCCCTGGGCCCCCATCGATCTGCCCTCGCTGGCGCTGGGAATCCTGAAACGCAGCATTGACGAAGGGGTGCCCGGGGCACACGCCGACGTGCTGCACGCGAATATCGACTACGTGGACTGGATCACCGAACGGCGCGACGATTTCTCGCTCGCCGACTATGAATACTATTCATTGGCCTCCTACTTCCTCGGCTGCGGCGACTGGGTGTTCTCCTCCGCGCTCTACGACGACGACGCCTGGCGGGTGACGGAGTTCGCGGACGCGATGGGCCGGAAGATCGGCGCCCCGCGCCTGGAGACCACCGTGGAACTCCACGCGAGCGCGACCGCGTTCATACGGACCGTCGCCGAGCGCATCGTGGCGGCGGAACCCGATGTCGTCGGCTTCACCTCGACGTTCCAGCAGAACACCGCCGCCCTGGCCGCCGCGAAGTACGTCAAGCGGCTCAATCCGGCCATCACGACCGTGATGGGCGGCGCCAACTGCGACGGCAAGCAGGGCGAGGCCGTCCACCGCAACTTCCCCTTCGTCGACCACGTCGTCCGCGGCGAGGGCGAGGAGTCCTTCCCCGCGCTGGTCGCCGCGCTGCGCGACGGCTCCGGCCTCGACGCCGTCACCGGGCTGTGCCGGCGCGACGCGGACGGCGGCTCGCACGCCAACCCGATGAGCACCAGGCCCCTGCCGCCCGCGGCGATCCTGCCGCCCGACTACACGGGCTACTTCGAGCGGCTGGCCGCCTCCGCGGCCCATGCGTGGGTCGAGCCCAAGCTGGTCGTGGAGGGCGCGCGGGGCTGCTGGTGGGGCGAGAAGCACCACTGCACCTTCTGCGGGCTCAACGGCTCGTTCATGCAGTTCCGCAGCAAGAACCCCACGGTGTTCTTCGAGGAGATCATCGCTCTCGCGGCCAGGCACCGGGTGCTCGACATGTACGTCGTCGACAACATCCTCGACATGGGATACCTGAAGTCGCTGCTGCCCCGCATCATCGACAGCGGCTACGACCTGCGACTGCACTACGAGATCAAGGCCAATATGCGCAGCGGCCAATTGCAGACACTCGCCGACGCCGGACTCATCTACGTCCAGCCGGGCATCGAGAGCCTCAGCAGCAAGGTCCTCGGCCTCATGGACAAGGGCGTCACCGGCTGCCAGAACGTCCGCATGCTCCGCGACGGCGCGGCCGCCGGGCTCTCGGTGGCCTGGAACTATCTGCACGGATTCCCCGGCGAGGAAGCGGCGGACTACGACGACATCACCTGCCAGCTGCCCGCCCTGGAGCATCTCAACCCGCCCGTCGACCAGTCCGCGCGCATCGCCATCGAGCGGTTCAGCCCGTACTTCAACAACCCCGGCATGGGCTTCAGCGACCTGCGGCCCGCTGAGCCGTACCGCATCACCTACGACCTGCCGGAAGCGGAGATGTTCGACCTGGCGTACGTCTTCGACGTACCGCCGCGCGGCGTCGGCGAGGACGTGGTGCGCAGGCTCAACGACGCCCTGATCGCGTGGAAGGGGGCCTACGCCGCCAGCCGGCTGACGCACTGCGACCTGGGCGAGCGGATCGTGCTGGTGAGCCGCCGCCGGGGCTTCGACTGGCGGACGCTGGAGCTGACCGACCCGGTGGAGGTGGCGCTCTTCCGGCTGCTCGACCAGCCGCACACCCTCGTCGCGGCGGCGCGCAAGCTGCGCGAGGAGCACCCCGGTTCGGACGCCGGCACGATCGGGGCGACCCTGCGCCGCTGGCGGGAGCTCGGCCTGGTCTTCGCGGACGGCGGCCAGTACGTGCACGTGGCGCCGCCCGCGGTGAACGAGGAACTGCTGCGGCTGGACCACATGCGACGGACCGAGGCGGAAGACGCGGCGGAGGCGGAACCGGCGCTGCAGAGCACGGGAGCCTGATCCGGCCGGCGGACGTCCCGGCTGTCTCCCAGCACGTACTCCGGCACTCGGCCGGCCTCGACTCGGCACTCACGAAGGGGATTTCCATGACGGCAGCCGCCGCGCCCACGACACCGGACGCTCTGACGGTGACGCTGTGGCGCGACTACGACCGGGCCGCCTGTGCGGTGCCCGGCATGCTGATCGGTGTCCGGCACCTCGACGGGCCGGGCGCGGGGCACGCGCGCGGCCTCTTCGACGCGGGCGCCCGGCGGGTGGTCATGGCGGACCCCGTCGATCTGACCGGCCCGATGGACGACGCGCGAGCCGCCCGGACGGTCCGGACGCTGAGCCTCATCGGCGACCTCACCAGTCTCGCCCTCGCCGTCGACTGGACCGTGCGGCCGGGGCCCGCCCCGCACGACTGGCGCCGGCTCGGCCATCTGCACCCGCCCACCGCCGTCCTGGGTGTCGAGGACCCCCGGGCCGTGCTGAGCGAGTGGCGTCGCGGCTACTACATCTGCAAGTGCGTCTACCGGCGCGGGCCGGGCTTCCTCCAGGTACGGGACCGGCGGTACCGCGAGCTGCGCCGCTTCACCATCGACGAGCCCCATTACCAGGAGGCCATCGAGGCACTGGCGGACGGCGCCCGTGCCGAGGACCTGCCGGCCGACGCGGTGGCGGACTTCCTGCGCGAGGACCTCGCGGTGCGGTTCGGCGATCACCTCTGGTGGGCACCGTACCGGGTGAGCCGCTGGCCGCAGGCCCAGATGGTCATCTGACCACCTGACGCCCGGGGCCGACGGCCACCTGCCGGTCCGTCAGGAAGGTGCTGCTTCCACGCCTCCCCACTGTCCGGAACCCGTCGGTCCGGCGGTGGACCGGGGCATCGGACAGGTCATTCACCTGGTAGCTTCCAAGAGTTGATCATCTGTACACCTTGTCATGGGATGTACATGGGCCATACCTGGCCCAAATGTGTTATGTCGTTCAACTCTTTACTTCGCACTTCGTTAAGGAAGCAACAGTGGTCAGACTCAGCCGTGTCCGTCGTCTCGCGGGCTCCGTCACGGTCTCGGCGGTGGCCCTCGCCGTCCTGCCCGCCACCCCGGCCTTCGCCGCCGACCCGGCCACCCCGCACCTCGACGCCGTCGAGCAGACGCTGCGTCAGGTCTCACCCGGCCTCGAAGGCGACGTCTGGGAGCGCACCACCGGCAACAAGCTGGACGGCTCGGCCGGTGACCCCTCCGACTGGCTGCTCCAGACCCCCGGCTGCTGGGGTGACGACAAGTGTGCCGACCGCGTCGGCACCAAGCGGCTGCTCGCCAAGATGACCGAGAACATCGGCAAGGCGACGCGCACGGTCGACATATCCACCCTCGCGCCCTTCCCGAACGGCGGGTTCCAGGACGCGATCGTCGCCGGGCTCAAGGAGTCGGCCGGCAAGGGCAACAAGCTGAAGGTCCGCATCCTCGTCGGGGCCGCGCCGGTCTACCACATGAACGTGATCCCGTCGAAGTACCGCGACGAGCTGACGGCCAAGCTCGGCAAGGCCGCCGAGAACATCACGCTGAACGTCGCGTCGATGACCACGTCGAAGACCGCGTTCTCCTGGAACCACTCCAAGATCCTCGTGGTCGACGGCCAGTCGGCCATCACCGGCGGCATCAACAGCTGGAAGGACGACTACCTCGACACCGCGCACCCGGTGTCGGACGTCGACCTCGCCCTGACCGGCCCCGCCGCCGGCTCCGCGGGCCGCTACCTGGACACGCTCTGGACCTGGACGTGCCAGAACAAGAGCAACATCGCCAGCGTCTGGTTCGCCGCCTCGGGCAACGCCGGCTGCATGCCGACGATGCACAAGGACACCAACCCCAAGGCGTCCCCGGCCACCGGCAACGTCCCGGTCATCGCCGTCGGCGGCCTCGGTGTCGGCATCAAGGACGTCGACCCGAAGTCGGCGTTCCGCCCCGACCTGCCGACCGCGTCCGACACCAAGTGCGTGGTGGGACTGCACGACAACACCAACGCCGACCGTGACTACGACACGGTCAACCCCGAGGAGAGCGCGCTGCGGGCGCTGGTCGCCAGCGCCAAGGACCACATCGAGATCTCCCAGCAGGACCTCAACGCCACCTGCCCGCCGCTTCCCCGGTACGACATCCGGCTCTACGACGCCCTCGCCGCCAAGATGGCCGCGGGCGTGAAGGTCCGCATCGTCGTCAGCGACCCGGCCAACCGCGGCGCGGTGGGCAGCGGCGGCTACTCGCAGATCAAGTCGCTGTCCGAGATCAGTGACACGCTCCGCAACCGCCTCGCGAACATCACCGGTGGCCAGCAGACCGCCAAGACGGCGATGTGCTCCAACCTCCAGCTCGCGACCTTCCGCAGTTCCCCGAACGGCAAGTGGGCCGACGGGCACCCGTACGCGCAGCACCACAAGCTGGTCTCCGTCGACAGCTCCACGTTCTACATCGGCTCCAAGAACCTGTACCCGTCGTGGCTGCAGGACTTCGGCTACATCGTGGAGAGCCCGGAGGCGGCCAAGCAGCTCGACGCGAAGCTGCTCGACCCGCAGTGGAAGTACTCGCAGGAGACCGCCACGGTCGACTACGCGCGCGGGATCTGCAACGCCTGATCCTCCGCCCGGCTCCCCTCGGGGGCACTTCGCGCCATCCCGGCGCGGGGTGCCCCCGCGGCGTTCTCCGGGCGGGGCCATGCGCCACAGCAGCATGGCACGACCGCGGGTACCGCCCGGCGCCGTCCCGGCCCGGTCACCCGTTAGTGATCTTCGATTTCTTCCCGCCCGGCGCCGGGTGCGAGCATGCGGCCCGCGACCCGAACTCGGGTCCGCTACCGAGGAATTGGAGTGTCAATGCAACGCTGTGGGGGAAGCCCGGCCCGCCGGTGGACCGTGGCCCTGACCGCGACGACGGCTGCCTTCGCCGTCGCACTCCCGACGGCCACCGCCGAGGCGACGGGCGGCCCGAAGGGGATCGGCGCGAAGGGCGCCTATCTGCTCGACGGCAGCGGCGGCAAGCTCTGGGAGGGCAAGGCCGCGGACATCAAGCGGCAGATGGCCAGCACCACCAAGGTCATGACCGCGGTCGTGGTCCTGGAGACACCGGGCGTCGATCTGAACAAGCCCGTCGCCATCAAGCAGTCCTACCGCGACTACGTCGCCCGGACGGGCGCCAGCACCGCGGACCTGCGCGTCGGCGACAAGCTGACCGTGCGCCAGCTGCTGTACGGACTGATGCTCCCCTCCGGGTGCGACGCCGCGTACGCGCTCGCGGACACGGTCGGCAGCGGGGGCAGTGAGAAGGCGCGCACCGCGTCGTTCATCGGGAAGATGAACGCCAAGGCGGCCCGGCTGGGGCTGCGCGGCACGCACTACGACTCCTTCGACGGCATCTCCGCCCACGGCCGCAACCACACCACCCCGCGCGACCTGGCCGAGCTCGCCCGGCACGCCCTGCGCAACGCCACCTTCGATGCCGTCACCCGGTCGACCAGCACCCGGCAGAAGGCGACCAACGTCAACCGGACCTACACCTGGTACAACACCAACCAGCTGCTCGGCGCGTACCCCGGCGTGATCGGCATCAAGACCGGCACCGGCAGCGCGGCCGGGCCCTGCCTGGTCTTCGCCGCGAAGCGCGGCAAGCGGACCGTCGTGGGCGTCCTGCTCAACGACGCCAACCGCTACCCCGACGCCTGGAAGATGCTGGACTACGCCTACCGCACCCGCACCCCGATGAAGCTGCGTCAGCTGCCCTCGGGGGCACACGAGGACTGACGCTCCCCGCCCGTCCGGGGCGCCGGGACAGGGCTCCGGCGGCCGATGTACTCCACGGGATGGCAGTAGTCCAGGCCGCCGAGGGACTCGCCGGCGAAGAACCGGGTCACCAGGTCCACGGTCTCCGTCGGCCGCTCCAGGTGCACCAGGTGGTCCGCGTCCTTGAGCGTCGTGAAGCGGGCATCGGCGCACTGGTGCGCGGCCTCCCGGCTCAGGGCCGGGGTGGTCAGCGGATCGTGCTCACCGGTCGCGACGAGCACCGGCACCCGGACCGTCGGGCCCCCGGGCGCGTCCGGGTGGTCGAGCAGCCGCCGGCTGTTGTCCAGGAACTTGGCGATGTCGTGCGGGGACAACTCGCTCAGCGCACGGGACAGTGCCCTGATGACGGTGGGCCGGCGCGTGACGGTGACCAGCGGGGAGGAACACACCATGGAATCCAGGACCCCGCTCTCGAACTCGGCCCGCCGGCCCTGTTCCCCCAGCCGCAGCAGACGCTCCACCCGCGCCCGGACATGGTCGGACACATGCGCCATGGTGCCGATGAGCGCCAGCCGCTCGACCCGCTCGGGATGTCTTTGCACCCACTGGTAGGCGATGGCACTGCCGTACGAGGTGCCCGCGACATTGACCGGGTACGGGGCGACCTCGGACAGGAAACGGTCGAGGGCGCGGGTGAGGAAGTCGAAGCCGTAGTGAGCCGGCAGGGGGTCGGCGGCCCCCCAGCCCGGGAGGTCCACCGTGATCACGCTGGCCGCCTCCAGGAAGGACTGCTCCACCCGTCCCCAGGCGCCCTGGTGCTGGAACGCCCCGCCGACGAGGACGATGGGCGCCATCCGCGCGTTGGGCTGGTGCACGATGCGCCCGCTGTACGCGTATCCGTCGCAGCTGAGCGGAATGACCTCTTCGCGGAAGGCGGTGTGCGTCGTCACGGCGGTCTCCGTTTCACGGTCGGGTGTCGCGTCCGGGCGGCTGCTCACGGCAACTCGCGGCAATGCGTACGACCGGGAATCTCGTGGGGGGTTTCACCAGGGGCAACGACAGGTCATGCCCGCGCGTTACTGGCCGCCCGCCCGACAGGTCGTGAGCGGTCACCCAACGTCGCCCCGTACGCCCCGGGAGCCCGACGCCTCACAACCGCAACGCGTGAATCTCGTCGTGGATGAGGCCGGACAGCCGAGGGGCCAGGCTCCGGTGCTGGTGGTCGGTCATCACCGCCACCACCGCGTTCGCGTCGTGCAGGGACATGGTCACCACCACGGGGTGGCCGGTGCTGAGCGTGGGCAGGAGAGACACGGCCACCAGCGACGCGGCGCCCAGGGCGAGCGGACCGGTGTAGGTGGCCAGACTGCTGCACAGCAGGGAGGAGTAGAAGGGGGAGGCCACATAACGGCCGAGTACGTCGGTCAGGCGGCCGTTCCGGCGCCGCGTCCGGGACACCAGCAGGGCCTGCGCCTGTGCCCGGCCCTGCAGCGCGGCGCGCCGGGTGAAGCTGTCCACGGCCGCGAGCCGCCGCGCGGCGCGCCGGTGGGTGGGGAGCGGGACCCTGATGGTGGCGTAGTGGTTGCCGAGGACACCGGCTTCCTCGGTGGTGCGCACGTCGACGGGGACCATCGCGCAGACCCCCGGGAGGAGCGGCCAGCGCCCGGCCAGGCCGGCGGTGCGCAGGGCGGCGGCGGTCGCGGCGAGGAAGACGGCGTTGGTGGAGGCCCGGCCCGAGGGCAGGGTGTCGCGGGCGGCGCTCAGCGTTGCCTTCGGCACCCGCTCGAAGGACAGCACCCGCCGGGCGTCCACGGGCCCGTGGAACGGCAGCGGGCGGGCCTTCGGCAGCACGTCGGTGAGCGCCCGGGTCAGTGCGCGGCGCGTCGGGGCGGCAGAGGGCGCGTGCGCTCGCCGCGCCCCGCTCCCCGGCAGCGGCGCCGCCGACGCGTCGAGCAGGCTCCGCAGCAGCGTGGCCATCGACGTGCCGTCGAGCAGGGCGTGGTGGGCGCGGATCAGCAGGGCGAAGCCACCGGGCGAGGGCAGCAGATGCAGCTGCCAGGGGGGCCGTACGGGGGCGAGCGGGCGGGCCATCAGCAGCGCCGTCTCCGCTTCCGGCGTCGCGTGTCCGCCTTCCGGTCCGGCGGTGACGTGCGCCGCGGCGTCGAACTCCGGGCCGGGCGTCCACCGCGGCCATGCCGACGCGGCGGAAGCCGCGGGGGGCACGAGCCGCAGCCGGGGGTACGCCCCCCAGCGTCGGCGGACCCGCTCCCGTAGTTCCGACAGCGGCGGTGGGGGGCCTTCGAACCAGGTGAGCAGCCCGGTCGTCATGCAGAGGTGTTCGCCGCTCTGCTGCCCGTGGAACCAGGCGTCCAGCGGCGGCATGACGATGCCCGCCGCATACGGAGCGGGCTGCGGGCCGCTCGTGTCGAGGCGTGGCCGTGGCAGGCCGGTGGTGTGGCCGGCGAGGGCGTCCGGGGAGGTGTCCTGGGTGCGTTCCGTCACGAGGGGTCCTGATTCTGACTGGGTGTCGGCAACGTGGCTGGGTGGCCGGGGGACCGGCGGGGGGAGAGGACAGCGGGGTCAGGAGGCCAGTGCGGCGGCCGCGCGGGCGACGGCCCCCGCGCCGTCCTCCTGCGCCAGCCGCTTGGCGAACGCGGTGGCCCGCTCGGCGAAGCCCGGCTCCCCGGTCGCCCGCCGCATCGCGTCCGCCAGCCGGCTCGCGGTCAGCTCCCGGTGCGGCAACGCCCGGGGGCTCACGCCCAGTTGCACCAGCCGGGCGGCCCACCAGGGCTGGTCGGTCAGCACCGGCACCGGCACGGCGGGCACTCCCGCGCGCAGACCCGCTCCCGTGGTGCCCGCGCCGGCGTGGTGCACGACGGCGGCCGTGCGCGGCAGCAGCCAGCCGTGCGGCACCACGCCCACCGTGATGACGTCGTCGTTCACCACGGACAGCCCCGCCCACCCGGACTGGACGATGCCCCGGAGCCCCGCCTGCCGCAACGCACGGGCGGTGATGGCGCTCAGCCGCTCGGGGGCGTCGGGCATATTGCTGCCGAAGCTGACGAGCACCGGCGGTGGCCCGGCGGCCAGGAAGTCCGTGACCAGCGCGGGCGGTGTCCACAGCGGGCACTCGTGCGGCCACCAGTACCCGGCGACGCGCAGCTCGGGCCGCCAGTCCGAGGGGCGCGGGACGACCGAGGGGCTGTACCCGTGCCAGATGGGCCAGCGGCCGGCCTCCCGCGCCCTGCGCAGCCGGTGGCCGCTGCGGTACGGCAGCCCCAGCCGGGCGTGCAGCCGCCGGTAGGCCGCGGCGTACAGGGAGTCCATCGCGACGTTCACCGCCCGGCCCCGGAGCCGGTTGGCGTACCCCGGCTCCCGCCACGACAGGGCGCACGGCGAGAAGGCCGCCGTGGGCGCGTCGGGCTGGAGGAAGACCCCCATGCTCGGGATGTCGTGGTAGCGGGCGACGACCCTGCCGACCGGCGCGGCGATCGTCGACAGCAGGACCAGGTCCGCCGAGGGGTCCACCGCCGTGATGATCCCGTCCACGAGCCCCGCCGCGGCCCGCTCGGTGGCGTGCGCGAGCCGCTGGACCGCCCGCAGCGAACGGCCGCCGTGCCGGAAGCGGGTGTGCGCGCCGATCAGCTCCTCGAACGGGTCGGCGGACAGCGGCCGCATGCGCAGGCCGCAACAGGTCACCAGCTCTTCGAACTTCGCGTGGGTGACGATCTCGACGTCGTGGCCCTCGGCCACGAGACGGTGGCCGAGACCGGTGTACGGGGCCACCGAACCCATGGTGCCCGCCGTGATGATTTGGATGCGCATGACCCGGCCCTCCCGCCCGCCGGGACCCGGCCGGCGTCCGACGAACTGCCTCATCGACCCAACGAGGAGGAACCGGCCCGGATACGGCGGCGGGGGAGAGCGGGGGCCCACCGGTCGGCCACCGCGCCCGGTGACGGCCGCCAGGCGCGCGACACCCGCTCGTGGATGTGCGGGCAGCCCCTAGCCGTCCGCCCCGCCCGCCCCGAGCCGGTAGACCCGCCGCGCGTTGCCCGCCCCGATCAGCCCGGCGACCCGCCGTGCGTCGTCCGGCGACCAGGCCCCGTCGTTCACCCAGCCGGTCAGCAGCCGGGCCAGGGCCCGGCGGAAGAGCTGGGCGCCCACGACGTAGAGCTCCGGCAGCCCGTAGGCGTCGCTGGAGAACATGATCTTGCCGAACGGGGCCAGTTCCAGCATCTCGCCGAGGACCGCCTCGGCCCGCGCCCCGGTGTGGGTCAGGGAGAGGCCGACGTCGGTGTAGACGTGGGGGAAGGCGTGGGCGAGGTAGCCGGCACCCCGGTGGTACGGATAGCCGTGCAGCAGGACCAGCGAACAGCCCGTGGGGCCCACGGCTCGTACGAAGTCGGTGAGCAGCAGCGGATCACAGCGGTCCAGGCGCAGATCAGGGTCGCCGAAGCCGGTGTGCAGCTGTAGCGGCAAGGCCGTCCGGGCGGCGGACCACAACAGGTGGCGCAGCAGCACCGGGTCGGCCAGCCGCCCGCCCGGCGCCCGTCCGCCGAGCCAGCGGGCCGCTGCATCCCGGACCTCGGCGGGGTCCGGCGGGGCGGGGTCGAAGTCGAGTCCGTACCGGTAGGCGACCACCGACTTGAAGCCCGCGGCGGTCCGGGCGGCGTCCCCTACGGCGGTGGCGAGGCCCTGGAGAAAGCCCTCGGCGGCGTCGGGCGAGGCGACGCCGTCGGCGACGCGCTCGGCGAGGGTCTCCAGACGTACGATCTCGTGCGCCGTCGCGGCTCCGGCGGCCGCCAGCTCTTGAGGGCTCGTCAGGTCACCGGGGAGCCCGGTGTCGACCAGGTAGTCGGTGATCCCGGCGGCCCGCAGCAGCCGCCCCGTCACCTCCCGCGCGCCGAGTTCGCGCCGGCGGGCGAGATAGCGGGCCGGCGGGCAGTGCGCCGGGAGGTCCAGCAACGGCGGGCACCAGCGGCGCACCGCGAAGCCGAGCTGGGTGTCGAAGAAGGTCGTGCCGGGCGCGGCGGGCGCGTCGGACTCGGTGAGGAAGGACGCGAAGTCCTCCGGGCCGAGATCGGCTCGGGCCACGCCGTGGCAGTGGTGGTCCACCAGCGGTGACGCCGCCGAGGGGTGCACTCAGAACCGCCTGCGGGTGGCGTCCGCGATGTCCTGCGGCGCGGCGCCGTCGAACCGCGCCGCCTCGCCGCGGCGCACCGCGACGACGGCCTCGAACAGCGGATCACCGAGCGCGGTGCGCAGCAGCGCCGAGCGGCTGAAGTGCTCCAGCGCCTCCGGCAGCGAGGCCGGCAGCCGGGTCTCCCGGCCGGTGGTGACGGGGTCGCCCGCGACCGGCGGCGGGAGCGTCAGCCCGGCCTCGATCCCGGCGAGCCCGGCGGCGGTGACCGCGCCGACCACCAGATACGGGTTGGCCGCCCCGTCGAAGCACTTGACCTCGGCGTTGGCACCCGAGGCGTCGTCGGGGGCGCCGGTGATGAAACGCAGCGCCGCCTCCCGGTTCTCCAGGCCCCAGCACTGGAAGGCCCCGGCCCACTGCGAGGGCGCGAGCCGCAGATAGCCGGCCGGGGTGGGGGCGCCCAGGGCGAGCAGGGCGGGCAACTCCCGGAGCACTCCGGCGAGGAAGGCCTCGCAGACCTCCGTCATGCCGTACGGCCCGGCACCGCCCCGGCACAGATTCCCGTCCTCGTCCCAGAGGCTCAGGTGCAGATGCGCGCCGCTGCCGACGCTCCCCGCCTCCACGACCGGTGCGAACGAGGCCGTCAGCCCGTGCCGGGCCGACACCGCGCGGATCGTCTCGCGGACCAGGACGGCGAGGTCGGCGGCGCCGACCGGGTCCGCCGGGGCCACCGACACCTCGAACTGCCCGGGGGAGTACTCCGGGTGGATCTGCAGGACCTCGACGTCCTGCGCGGCGAGCGCTTCGAGGACGTCGCGCAGATAGTCCGACAGTTCGACCAGCCGTGTCATCCCGTACGCCGGGCCCGCGCACGGATACCGGATCTCCGTCTCGGTGAGATCGCCCCGGGTGACGACCCATTCCGTCTCGAAGCCCATCCGCAGCCGCACACCCCGCGCCGCGGCGTGCTCGGTCATCCGCCGGGCGAACTGCCGCTGGCACGCGCCGTACGGGTCGCCGCTCTGTTCGTACCGGTCGACGGGCGCCCAGGCCCAGCCGGGCTGCGCGGCCAGCACGGTCAGCCGGTCCAGATCGGGGAAGAGCCGCAGATCGCCGTCCGGCCCGCCGATGTGGGGGCTGGTGACGGCGGAGTCGTCGGTGAGATAGACGTCGAAGGAGGGCGACATGCCCACGCCGCGCCGCGCGGCATGCGGGAGCCGGGCGGTGGGAACGGCCTTGACCCGGGTGAGGCCCGCGACGTCCACCCAGGTGAGGGCGACGCCGTGAATGTCCATCGCCGTGAGCCGCGCCGCTTCCTGCCGCGCGGCCGACTCCGCCCGCTCCCGATCCGGCCTCTGCATGGCTGCATTACACACCATCGGGTGGGACGCGTGGGGGAGTTGTGCGGATCCCCGTCCTGTCGGGGTGCGCGCCGACGCGGCGGGTCCCGCGGTACGGGCCCGCGGGAGCGGACCCGTACCGCGGGCGCGGGAGCGGATGGTCAGCGCAGTGCGGTCATGGCCGCGAGGCCCTGGGACTTCGCCGCCGTGTGCGGCTTCGTACCGCAGTACTCGGCCTCGAGCAGCCCGCCGAGGTCACCCGCCCAGTCGCCGTTCAGATTGAACGCGGCCGTATGGCGGCCGTCCGGCGTCGCCGCGGCCAGGGAGCCGGAGCCGTGGATGCCGCCGGTGTGGAACCAGACGTCCACGCCGCACGACAGGGTGGCCGGCATGACCCCGAGTCCGTACCGCCCGCCGGGGATCTCGTCGCCCATCGGGACGGTCGTCAGGAGCTGCCGCTGCTGGGCCCCCGGGAGCAGGCCGCCGCCCAGCAGCGCGCGGTAGAAGCGGTTGAGGTCACCGGGCGTGGAGATCATCTCCCCCGCCGCGCCGCCCCAGGACGGGTTGAGTTCGGTGACGTCGTGGACCGGGTCGGTCGGCTTCGGGCCGAAGGTGAGCTTGCCGTAGGCCCGGCCGTGCGGGCCGGGCATCCCCGATGACGTGCCGGGAAGGCTGGTGCCCCGCAGGCCGAGGGGCCGGATGAGGCGCCGCACGATCTCGTCGGCGTACGGGCGTCCGGCCGCCTTCTCCACGATCATCCCGGCCAGGACGTAGTTGGTGTTGGAGTAGTGCCAGCCCTTGCCCGGCTCGAAGTACGGGCGGTGGCTCATCGCGATGTCCGTGAGCTGCCGGGGCGTACGGGTGTCGAAGCGGTGGCGGAAGAAGGTCTTGGTGAGCTGGTCCCTGAGCTCCGGGTCCTCGGTGTGGTTGAAGATCCCGGACGAGTGGTTGAGGAGCTGACGGACCGTTATCCGTCGGCCGTCGTGGCCGTTGCCGCGGACGACGCCCGGCAGCCAGTGCTCGACCGTGTCGTCGAGGTCGAGCCTCCCCTCGGCCTCCTGCTGGAGGAGGACGACCGAGACGAACGCCTTGGTGAGACTGCCGATCCGGAAGCGGTCCTGCGGCAGGCGGGGCCGGTGGGTGCGCAGGTCCGCCACCCCGGCCGAGCCGTTCCAGGTGCCGCCCGCGTCCCGGGCCTGTCCCACCGCTCCCGGCACCCCGGCCCTCACCTGGGCGCGCAGGGATTCCCGGGTGGCGGCGTGCGGGCCGTCCCCCCGGCCGTCATCGGCCGCGGCGGGGGTCGCGAGGGCCGCCACGGTCATCGCGGCGGCCGTCAGGACTCCTGCCAGTGCGGTACGTGTTCTCCGTACGGTCATGTGCCGTGCCTCTCGCTCGCAACGGACGGGTACAGAGGTCCGGACTCCTGCGGCGCCTCAGGCGTTGAGCCGCACAGGGACGGACGATCCGGATCCGGCCAGCCGTTCGGTCCCGCTGAGAGGGGTGGCGGGCGGCGGTGGCGCGCCGTGCGTCGGCAGGGCTGCCGGTGGTGGGGCGGGAGGGGCGCGAGGGATGGCGCGAATGACGCGGACCACCGGTTAGCGTGTCCCCAATAGTTGATCTTGTCGTTGTTCGGGGGGTCGGTCGGACATGGATGTGCCGCTGTTCTTTCTGGCGTTCGGCTACCTCGTCGTCGTGCTCTGCGCGGCCCTCGGCGGGGCGGCGCGTCTGGAGGCTGCCCGACGGCGCCGGGAGAGCGGCGACCCGGCCGACCCCGCGCCGCTTGCCGCGGACGCGGCCGGGGGCGGGGCCGGCCGCGAGGTGCTGGAGGTCGCGTGGCTGAGCGGTGGTCCCCTGCGCGTGGTCGACACCGCGCTGGTCGCCATGGAACGCGACGGACTGCTGCGGATATCCACCCGGCTCTCCGCCGGCGGCCGGGTGCATCTGACCCGGGGGCGTGAGCCGCGGACGGCCGTCGAGGAGGCCATCGTGCGCACGCACGGGGAAGCGAGGGCGCGAGGGACGTCCGTACCCGAGGTGCGGCCCTTGCGCCGGCTGTGCGGGCGTACCCCCGAAGTCCTCGCCGTCGGACGTTCCCTCAGGGAGCGGGGGCTGGACTACGGCCTCGGCTGGCGGTGGCTGTTCCGCGCCTGCGACCGTGTGCTGAGGACTCTCACCTACCTCTGCTTCGGCTTCATGGCGGTCGTGACGGTGGTGGGATTCGTGCGCTTCACCCGCGACCCTGCCTGGGGACCCCACGTCCTGCTCTGTGACGCGCTGGCGGCGGTCGCCGCGCTGCTGTGCGGGCTGGTGCGGCACCACGTGCTGCCCGGGGCCGGTGACCGGACGACGGCGGGTGCCGGTCTCGCGCGGGGAGTCCGGCGCGGTGATACGGGAGGAAGCAGTGCGGCCGCCTCGTCGACGGGGCTGGTGCTGGGCGTGGCGCTCGACGGTGTGGGGTGCCTGCCGGACGCCCCGCTGCGGGAGCTGCTGACGGAGTGCGGTGCAGGGGCCGACGGCGATGCGTCGTGGAGCGACTTCTTCTCCGGCGGCTCGGACGCGGGCTCCGGCGGCGACGGCGGAGGCAGCGGCGGGGACAGCGGTGCGAGCAGCTGTGGCAGCAGTTGCGGGAGCAGTTGCGGAAGCAGCTCCAGCGACTGAACGGGTTCCTCCGCTCCCACCGCCCCGGCCCCTTGAGTATCCGTACTCAGGTGCCGGGCCTTCCGCCGGGGAAGCATGGCATCACGGATCGTCAAGGAGAAGCACGTGCTCAGCACCTTCGCGCATGCGGTCGTACCCGCCCTCGGTCGCTTCGACGTCACCACCGACGTGGCGACGGGGATCGCGCCGGGAAGCATCATCGCCCCCAACCACACGTCGCTGGTCGACCCGGGGCTGATCCTCGCGGCGGTCCGCCGGCTCGGAGCCGAGCCCGTCTTCCTGGCGGCCGCCGGTCTGTGGCGGATCCCCGTGCTGGGCCATGTGCTCGCCCGCGAGGGCCATGTGCCCGTCCGGCGGGGCACCGACGCGGCCGCGGGAGCGCTCGACGCCGCCGCCGAGGCCCTGGCCGGCGGGCGGGTCGTGATCCTCTATCCGGAGGGGCGGCTGCCGCGCCGCCCGGACTCCGGCGAGGCCGAGCCCGGGCCGTTCCGTACCGGGCTCGCCCGTCTGGCGCTGGCGACCTCGGCCCCCGTGGTCCCGGTGGGGCAGGCAGGGGCCCGCCGGGTCACCTCCGGTTCGCGCGCCAAGCAGGTCACCGGACTGCTGACGGCGCCCTTGCGCAGGCCCGCCCTGCACGTCCACGTCGGCGCGCCCGTGCAGCTCGCCGGTGACGTGGCCGCCGCCACGGCCCACGCCCGCGCGGCCGTGACCGGAGCCTGGCGGAAGGCGGTCGCACGGCTCGGCCCGCACGCGGCCGCCGTCTCTCGCGAGGGCTGAAGCGCAGGTCATCGCCGGGAGTCGGGGGCCGGACGGTGACAGACCGTACCCATCATCGAAATCTTCACTCGTTCGACTGAGTGCACCCAGGGTAATCGGCCAACTACTCTTGGTGTCATGAGTGTGCGGGGTCGCGCTGTCCTGAGGTCCGCGTTGCGGGCCCTGGTCGTCGCGCTGATCTCCGTACTGCTGACGCTCTCCGGATCGGCCGTGGAGGGCCTCGCCGCCAGCGTCGGCCGGGAGGAGACCTCCGGTTCCCTGTCGGCCGCGGCCTCCGAGGAGTACGCCGCCTGCGCCTCCGAGCAGCGCGGCTCGCGCTCCGGGCGGCGGTCGGGCCGACCGCCCGGGAGGCTCGGCGGCGCGTTGCCGCCCCCCGTGCCCCCGGGAGTGGACACCGGACGGTCGCCGAGCGAGCGGGCCGTGCTCCGCTCCGACGCCGTCGCGCTCGCCGCCGCCCGCGCGCGGCACACCGTCCTGCGCTGCTGAGCGGAACCGCGCCCGTCGCCTCCCTGCCGGAGGCCGTGGCGCCGCGCTCCACCTTTCCGCTCACCCCTAGTGCGACAGCAGGAGAGACGTCATGCCCCTCGACCCCGCGCGCGCCATGGACGCGTATCTGCGCGCCCAGGCCTACCGCACCCACCGCCCCGAACCCGAGCCCGCCCCCATCGTCGTCGAGGAGTACCGCGACACCCAGGACGCGCGGGAGGCCCGGGACGACGAGAAGGACGACCACGAGGACGGCGCGGCCCGCCGCGCCGACGGAGAGCCGGTCGAGCCGGCCGCGGAAGTGGCCACGCGGTCCGGGCCGGCGCCGAACGCTCCGCCCGCCGCCCCGCGCCGGCCGGGGGTGCTCGCCCGGCTGCTGTCCCTGCGTCAGGGGCCGGGCCACGTGGGCGACCACGGCAGGCCCGAGCCCTCCCCCTGAGCCGGTTCGCCGGGCCGGGCCGGGTGCTCCCGCGTCAGGGCGCGGCCGGGCCGGGCCCGGTGGGGCAGGCCGCCGGTCGGGCCGTGGGGCTCAGGCCGTGACGGAACCCCGCACGCCGGCTTCGGCCGGCGTGCGGGTGGCGGGCACCACCACGGGGGAGCCGTCCCCCGGTGCCTGGAGGATGTCGGCCTCGATGCCGTACAACTCGCGCACCAGGGCCGCGTCCACCACGTCGCGGGGCGGGCCCTGGGCGACGACGGTGCCGTCCTTCATGGCGATGACGGTGTCCGCGTAACGCGCGGCGCTCGCCAGGTCGTGCAGGACCATGACGACGGTCCGGCCCGCGGTGGCCACCTGCTTCACGAGGTCGAGCACCTCCACCGCATGGCCGATGTCGAGCGCGCTGGTCGGCTCGTCGAGGAGCACGATCGGAGTCTCCTGCGCCAGGACCATCGCCAGCCAGCAGCGCTGGCGCTGGCCGCCGGAGAGCTGGTCGAGGCGGCGGTCACCGAGAGCGGACACCCCCGTGGCGAGCAGGGCCTCGTGCACGGCCCGCTCGTCGTCGCGGGACCACTGGCGGAAGAGGCCCTGGTGCGGGTGGCGCCCGTAGCGCACGAGCCCGGCCACCGTCACCGCCTCGGGGGCCAGCGGGGACTGGGGGAGCAGGGCGATGCGGTGGGCCGCCTGGCGCTGCTTCAGCTCCCAGATGTCGGCGTCGCCCGCGTGGACACGGCCCGACTCGGGCTGGTGCAACCGGGCGACGCAGCGCAACAGGGTCGACTTGCCGCAGCCGTTGGGGCCGACGATCGCGGCGACCTGACCCGAAGGGATGGTCAGGTCGACGCCCGCCACGGCGCGGTGGCCGGGGTAGCCGGCGGTGAGCTGTTCGACGCGGAGCTCCACAGGTGGCAGGCCTTTCCAAGACGTTTGCCGCAAGGTGGACCCTCCCGGCGGAAGGGCCTTAAGGTAAGGCTAACCTAATGACTCATAGGTCCCACGTGGGGGTGATATCCCACGAGGAACGCTGTTCCCTTTTCTGTTTTCCGCCTGTTCCTTTCCCCTTTTGACGCCCGGAGCACTCGATGACCTCGACCCACCGCCCTCTTCTGCCCGCTTCGCGCCGCGCGGCTCAGGTTCTCGCCGCTGTGGGGGCGGCCGCGTTGCTGGTGACCGGCTGCGGCTCCGACAACGGCTCGGACGACAAGGGTTCGGAGTCGGCGTCGCAGGGCGCCGGGGGCGGTCAGACGCGTGAGATCAAGGACGCGACCGGCAAGCTCGTCAAGGTCCCGGCCCAGCCCAAGCGGATCGTGACGCTCACCCAGGAGGACCTCGACGCGGTGCTCGCGCTCGGCCTCAAGCCGGTCGGTATCACCAACGGGCAGGGCCTGAGCAAGCCGCCGGCCTACCTCGAGGACAAGGTCAAGGACATCAAGGTCGTCGGCAACCTGCTCCAGCCGGTGATGGACAAGGTCATCGCGGCCAAGCCCGACCTCATCCTGGCCGGTGACATGCAGGACGAGCAGGTGCTCAAGCAGCTCCGCGAGATCACCCCGGCCACGCTGGTCACCATGGCCCCCGCCGACGACTGGAAGCTGTCCTTCCGGGGTATCGGCAACGCGCTCAACAGCATGGACAAGGCCAACAAGGTCATCGCCGACTACGAGGCCAAGGCCAAGAAGGCCGGCGGCGAGCTGGGCGACAACAAGGGCGCCGAGGTCAGCATCGTCCGCTGGAACCCGGACGGCCCGAGCTGGATGGAGAAGAAGCAGTTCGCGAGCGGTGTCGCCCTGGACATGGGCCTCAAGCGCCCCAAGGCCCAGGACAAGGACGGCAACGCCCACACCCCGGCGCTGAGCCTGGAGAAGATCAACGAGATCGACGGCGACTGGCTCTTCCTGTCGACCCTCACCTCCGACGGTGAGAAGGCGCTGAAGGACGTGCAGAGCAAGCCCGCGTACAAGGACCTGAACGCGGTGAAGAAGGACCACGCCGTGACGGTGAACGGCTCGGTCTGGTCCACCCGTGGTGGCCCGCTGGCCAGCCAGGTCGTCATCGACGACATCGTCAAGGCGCTGAAGAAGTAACCGGGGCTCCGCCCCGGACCCCGGTCCTCGAGCGCCGGACAGGCTTGGCAGCCTGTCCGGCGCTCGAGGACCGTGCCGTTCCAGGAGCCCGCCGCTACGCCCGGCGCGCCGTCGCGAAGTCCGCCGCGGTCCAGGCCATGCCGATCGCCCCGTCGAGCAGCGCCCGTTCGCCCATCGGTGACACCGCCGCCGCCACGAACTCCGCCTCGTGCGGCCCGCAGGAGCCGCCGGTGATGTCGAGCACCGGATGGATCGAGGGGACGACGTGCGAGACGTTGCCCATGTCCGTGCAGGCGAACGCGTCCCGCTGCTGCGGCTCGGGGCGGCCCAGCGCACGGGCGTTGTCGCGCCACAGCGCGATCAGCTCCGCGTCGGTGCGGAAGTCCAGGTAGTCGGGCTCGGGTCGGGTCAGCTCCACCTCGCACCCGGTGGCGAGCGCACCGGCCCGGAAGCACGCCTCGACCCGCTCGCGCAGCTCCCGCAGGTCCTCGGCGGCCGAGGCGCGGATCTCGTACTCGGCGGTCGCCCGGTCGGGAATCGCGTTCGGCGCGGTGCCCGCGGCCGTCGTCACGCCGTGCACCTTCCAGTGCGGCGGCAGTTGCTGGCGCAGCAGCCCGAGGGCGACCTGGGCGACGGTGAGGGCGTCGGCGGCGTTGCGGCCCTCGTGCGGGTTGAGGCTGGGGTGCGCGGCCTTCCCGGTGTACGCGACGGAGAGGGTGCCGAGCGCGAACGAGCGGAACTCGGCCACGTCGAACGGGCAGGGGTGCACCATCATCGCGGCGTCCACCCCGTCGAACGCGCCGGCTTCCAGCAGCAGTGCCTTGCCCGCCCCGCGCTCCTCGGCGGGGGTGCCCAGGACCCGTACGGTCAGCCCGAGTTCGTCGGCGAACGGGGCGAGGCCGAGGGCGGCGCCGAGTCCCGCCGCGGCGATCAGATTGTGACCGCAGGCGTGCCCGAGGCCCGGCAGGGCGTCGTACTCGCAGGCGACGGCCACGGTGACGGGGCCGGAGCCGAAGGTCGCGGAGAAGGCGGTGTCGAGGCCGTACGCCGGGGCCGTGACGTCGAAGCCGTGCTCCCGCAGGAGTTCGGCGCACCAGGCGGCGGCTCGGTGCTCGGTGAAGGCCGTCTCGGGGTGCGCGTGGATGCGGCGGCTGAGCGCCAGCAGGCTCTCGCGGTGCGCGAGGACACGCTCCTGTACGGCGGTCTTGAGGCCTTGGCCCGCGGTCATGTCCAGCTCCTGTCCGGCCGGCTGACGCGCCGGCTGTTCGTCCCTTCCGCGTGAGCGGGGGGTCACACTCACAAGGGATCAAAAAATAGCTTAGGCTTACCTAAGCTGACACGCCGGGGTATACGCGGCGTGCCCGGAACGAAGCCAGATATCGGGAGTCCCCACGTCATGCGTCACCCTCAGGTCGAGACTGCTCCTGCCGAACTGCCGCTGCTCGCCGCGCAGTCCGGAATCCTGTACGCCCAGGTACTCGACCCCGGCAACCCGGTCTACAACACGGGTGACTGTGTGGAGATCGACGGAAACCTGGACGAGGAGCTGTTCGAGCGCGCCCTGCGGCAGACGGTCGACGAGGCGCAGACGCTGTCCCTGATCGTGGTCTCCGAGCAGGACGGCAGCGGTACGGCCGGCGCGTCGGCCGGGGACACCGCGCCCACCCAGCGCGTCGGGACCGGCCGCGAATGGCCCCTGCACCGGCTCGACCTGCGCGCCGCCGACGCCCCCTTGGAGGAAGCCGACGCCTGGATGCGCGCGGACCTCGCCCGACCCGTCGACCTGACCGAGGGGCCGTTGGTCACCCAGGCCCTCATCCGCGTCGCCGACGACCGCTACCACTGGTACCAGCGCGTCCACCACTTCGCGGTCGACGCCTACGCCCTGACTCTCATCGGCCGCCGCGTCGCCGAGCTGTACACCGCGCTCGCCACGGGCGAGGAGCCCTCCGGGAACCCCTTCGGCACGATCCGGGAACTCGTCGAGGACGAGGCCGAGTACACGGCGAGCGAACGCCACACCGCCGACCGGGACTTCTGGCGTACGCGGTTCGCCGACCGGCCCGAGCCCGTCTCCCTCGCCGGTGACCCGGCGGCCTCCGCCGCCCCCTCCGGTCCGTCCGGTGCCGTGCTGCGGCACGCCGCCGAACTCCCGGCCGGCACCATGGCCCGTCTGGAGGAGGCCGCCCGCGCGGTCAAGGCCACCTGGGCCGAGCTCCTCATCGCCGCCGCCGCCGGATATCTGCACCGGACGACGGGCACTCAGGACGTCGTGCTCGGCCTGCCCCTGATGAACCGCCGCAGCTCCGTCGCCCTGCGCACCCCCGCCATGGCCGTCAACGTCATGCCGCTGCGCATCGCCGTCAGCCCGTACGACACCGGTGCCGAACTGCTGCGCCGCGTCGTCCTGGAGGTGCGGGCCGTCCGCCGCCACCAGCGCTACCGGCAGGAGGACCTGCGCCGCGACCTCGGGCTGAGCGGGGCGGAGCAGACGCTGTTCGGGCCGATGGTCAACATCAAGGCGTTCGAGGGCGACCTGGAGTTCGGCACGCTGCCCGGCAGGGTGCGCAACCTCGCGGCCGGTCCCGTCGACGACCTGGCCCTCGCCATCACCCCGGCACCGGACGGCTCCGTGGGCTTCGGCCTCGACGGCAACGCCGCGCGCTACGACGGCCCGTCGCTCGCCGGACACGAGCGCGGCCTGCGCCGCTACCTCGACGCGCTGACCGCGCTGCTCCTCGACGACCCCCAGCGCCCCGTCGGCGGCATCGACCTCCTGGACGAGGCGGAGATCCACCGCGCCACGGCGGGCCGCACCGAGGAGCGCGTCCGCCGGACCCTGCCCGAGCTGTTCGCCGAGCAGGCGGCCCGCACCCCGGACGCCGTCGCCGTCCGCAGCGGCGGGGCCGCCCTCACCTTCGCCGAACTGGACTCCGCCGCCAACCGGCTCGCCCGTGAACTGGCTGACGCGGGCGTGATGCCCGGGGTCCCCGTCGCGCTGGCCCTGCCCCGCGGCGTCGACACCGTCGTCGCGATGTTCGCCGTGCTCAAGGCGGGCGGCGTCTGCCAGCCGCTCGACCTCGGTCACCCCGAGCAGCGCATGACCGCGGTCCTGGAGGACACCCGGCCCCGGTGCGTCATCGGCACCGCCGACGCCGTGGCCGGTCTGCCCCCGCACGGCCTGCCCGCCCTGCTCCTCGACGACCCGGCCACCCGGGCCCGGATCGACGCGCGGCCGGACACGGCCCTCGCCGCGCCGGCCCTCGGCCAGGACGCGTACATCATCCACACCTCCGGCTCCACCGGCCGTCCCAAGGGTGTCGTCGTCACCCACGCCTCCCTCGCCAATCTGCACGCCGGACACGGCACCGACCACATCGCCCCCGCCGTGGCGCGCGCGGGCCGGGACCGGCTGCGGATCGGGCACAGCGCGTCGTTCGCCTTCGACGCCTCCTGGGACCCGGTCATCTGGATGGTCCACGGCCACGAGCTGCACCTCCTGGACGACGCCGCCTACCGCGACCCGGCCGCGCTCACCGCGTACATGGCCGAGCACCGGCTCGACTACCTCGACGTCACCCCCTCCTACGCCGAAGCGCTCCTCGCGGAAGGCCTCCTGGACGAGGGCCGGCACCACCCCGCCATGGTCGTCGTCGGCGGCGAGACCGTGCCCGAGCCCCTGTGGCACCGGCTGGCCGCCACCGAGGGCCTCACCCCCCTCAACCTCTACGGCCCCACCGAGACCACCGTCGACGCCTACTACTGGGTGCCGGGCGAGGACGGCTCCGCCCACGGCAGCCCCGTGCGCGGCTCCCGCGCGTACGTCCTCGACAACTCCCTGCGGCCCACCGCCCCCGGCGTCACCGGAGAGCTCTACATCGCCGGCGCCTGCCTGGCCCGCGGCTACCTCGGCCGCCCCGACCTCACCGCCGAGCGCTTCACCGCCGACCCCTTCGGCGCCCTGCACGGCGAGCCCGGGGCCCGGATGTACCGCACCGGCGACCTGGTCCGGCGCCGCCCCGACGGCACCCTGGAGTTCCTCGGCCGCGCCGACGACCAGGTGAAGATCCGCGGCTTCCGCATCGAACTCGGTGAGATCCAGGCCGCGCTGGCCGGGCATCCGGCCGTCGCGCAGGCCGCCGTGATCGCCCGCGACACCGCCACCGGCAAGCGACTCCTCGGCTACGTCGTCCCCGCCGAAGGCGCCGGCGCCGACCCCGAGGCGCTGCGCGCCCACCTCGCCGAGCGGCTGCCCGAGCACATGGTGCCCAGCGCGATCCTCGCCCTGGACGCACTGCCCCGCACCGCCAACGACAAGCTCGACGTCCGGGCCCTGCCCGACCCCGATCCGGCCGCCGTGGGCGGCGCCACCGGCCACAGCGGCCCCCGCACCGCCCACGAAGAGATCCTGTGCGGCCTCTTCGCCGCCACCCTCGGCCTGGACGCCACCCCCGCCCCGCAGGCCGGCCTCTTCGACCTCGGCGGCCACTCGCTCACCGCCGGCCGCATCGCCGCCCGCATCCGCGAGACCTTCGGCGCGACCGTCACCCTCGCCGACGTCTTCCGCAACCCCACCCCGGCCGGGCTCGCCGCCCTCCTGCGCGAGGCCCCCGCGGCCGAGGGCGAGGAGCGCCCCGCGCTCACGCCCGTGCCCCGCACGGACCGGATGCCGCTCTCCCCGGCGCAGAAGCGGCTGTGGTTCATGTACCGCCTCGAAGGGCTCAGCCCCACCTACAACATCCCGCTCGTGCTGACCCTGACCGGACCGCTCGACCAGGACGCGCTGCAGCTCGCCCTGAACGACCTGACGCACGCCCACGAGACGCTCAGAACGGTGTATCCGGTCACGGACAACGAGCCCTACCAGCGGATCCTCACCGCCGACGAGGCGAGCCCGCGCCTGCACACCGCGCCCGCGGGGGCCGACCTGACCGAGGCCGTCCGCCACTGCTTCGACCTGGCCACCGAACCGCCGCTCAAGGCGACGCTGTTCAGCGACGGCGGCGACCGCCACACCCTGCTCCTCCTCCTGCACCACATCGCCGGCGACGGCGCCTCCACCACCCCGCTGGCCCGCGACCTCGCCACCGCCTACACCGCCCGCGCCGCCGGCCGCACCCCCGAACTGCCGCACCGGCCCGTGCAGTACGCCGACCACACCGCCTGGCAGCAGCGCCTCCTGGGCACCGCCGACGAGCCGACCCCGCTCGCCGCCCGCCAGCTCGGCCACTGGAAGCAGGCCCTCGCCGGCCTGCCCGACCAGCTCGAACTGCCCACCGACCGGCCCCGCCCCGCTGTCGCGTCCTATGCGGGCGACACCGTCCCCTTCCACCTCGACGCGAGCACGCACGCCGCCCTCGAACAGCTCACCCGCACCACCGGCACCAGTGTCTTCATGGCCGTGCAGGCCGCCCTCGCCACCCTCCTCACCCGCTACGGCTGCGGCACCGACATCCCGCTCGGCACCCCCGTCGCCGGGCGCGACGACGACACCACCGCCGACCTCGTCGGTTTCTTCGTCAACACCCTGGTCCTGCGCACCGACACCTCGGGCGCCCCCACCTTCCGCACCCTCCTCGACCGCGTCCGCGCCACGACGATCGCCGCGTACGAACACGCCGACGTGCCCTTCGACCGGCTCGTCGAGGAGCTCAACCCGCCGCGCTCGCTGGCCCGGCACCCGCTCTTCCAGGTGATGCTCGCCTGGCAGTCGCTGCCCGACGCCGAGTTCGCCATGGGCCCGGGCCTGAACGCCCGTATGGACGCCGTCCCCTCCGGCACCGCCAAGTTCGACCTCACGCTGAACGCGGGCGAGCAGCCCGGCGGCGGCATATCCGGCTTCCTCGAGTACCGCACCGACCTCTTCGACGCCGGCACGGCGAAACGTCTCTCCACCCACCTCGCCGGCCTGCTCACCGCGGCCGTCACCGACCCGGACACCCCCATCGGCCGACTGCCCCTGCTCGACGCCGAGGAGCTGCACCGCTCCGTGGTCACATGGAACGCCGGCACCACCACGCCCACACCGTCCAAGCAGACGCTCGTCGAGCTGTACGAGGACGCCGCCCGCCGGCACCCCGGCCGCACGGCCGTCACCTGCGAGGGCACCTCCCTCACCTACGCCCAGCTGTCCGCCCGCGCCAACCGCCTGGCCCGGCTGCTGGCCGCGCGCGGCATCGGGCCGGGGTCGATCGTGGCGCTGGCGCTGCCCCGCTCGCCGGAGCTGGTCGTGGGCCTGCTGGCGGTGGCGAAGGCGGGCGCGGCGTATCTGCCGATGGACCCGGACTACCCGGCCGACCGCCTGGCCTACATGCTCCAGGACGCCGCCCCCGCCGCCGTCGTCACCGACACCGCGACCGCCGCGCGCATCCCGGCGCACGACCTTCCGGTCGTCCTCGTCGACGGCACCGAGGCCGACGCGTACGCGCCCACGGACCTGACCGACGACGACCGCACCCGTGCCCAGCGGCCCGGCGACGTCGCCTACGTCATCTACACCTCCGGCTCCACCGGCCGTCCCAAGGGCGTCCCCGTCACCCACCACAACGTGGCCCGCCTCTTCTCCGCCACCGACCACTGGTTCGGCTTCGACGAGAAGGACGTGTGGACCCTCTTCCACTCCTACGCCTTCGACTTCTCCGTCTGGGAGCTGTGGGGCGCACTGCTGCACGGCGGCCGGCTCGTCGTCGTGCCGCACCTGGTCAGCCGCGACCCGGCGGCCTTCCTGGGGCTGCTCGCCGACGAGGGCGTGACCGTCCTCAACCAGACGCCGTCGGCCTTCTACCAGCTCAGCGCCGCCGACCGGGAGAACCCCGGCAAGGATCTCGCCCTGCGCTACGTCGTCTTCGGCGGCGAGGCCCTCGAACTGGGCCGCCTCGACGACTGGTACGACCGGCACGCCGACGACGCGCCCACGCTCGTCAACATGTACGGCATCACCGAGACCACCGTCCACGTCTCCTACATCGCGCTCGACCGGGCGAGCGCCGCCGCCGGATCCTCCAGCACCATCGGCGTCAACATCCCCGACCTGCGCGTCTACGTCCTCGACGCCTACCTCCAGCCCGTGCCGCCCGGCGTCACCGGCGAGATGTACGTCGCGGGCGAGGGCCTGGCCCGCGGCTACCTGGGCCGGCACGCCCTGACGGCGGAACGATTCGTCGCCGACCCCTTCGCCCACCTCTTCGACGAGCGCGGCAGCCGGATGTACCGCTCCGGCGACCTCGCCCGGCGCCGCCCCGACGGCACCCTGGAGTACTTCGGCCGCGCCGACCACCAGGTGAAGATCCGCGGCTTCCGCATCGAACTCGGCGAGATCGAGGCGGTACTGGCCGAGCACGACGACGTCGCCGACGCCGCCGTGATCGTCCGCGAGGACACCCCCGGCGACAAGCGTCTCGTCGGCTACGCCGTGCCCGCCCGCGAGACCACCGCGGCCCTGCTGCGCGAGCACACCGCGACCGAACTGCCCGTCCACATGGTGCCCTCGGCCGTCGTCCTCCTGGACCGGCTGCCGCTGACCGCCAACGGCAAGCTCGACCGCAAGGCCCTGCCCGCCCCCGACCTCGCCGCCGCCGTCACCGAGGGCCGCGCCCCGCGCGGGCCCCGCGAGGAGCAGCTCTGCGCGATCTTCGCAGACGTCCTGGGCCTGCCCCGGGTCGGCGTGGACGACAACTTCTTCGACCTCGGGGGTCACTCCCTCCTCGCCGTCCGCCTCGCCGGCCGGATCAAGGACGCGCTCGGCGCCGAGGTCGGCATCGGCACGATCTTCCAGGCCCCCACCGTCGCCGCCCTCGACACCGCGCTGGACGCGGCCGAAGGCACCGACGCCCTCGACGTGCTGCTGCCGCTGCGCCCGGCGAAGGACGGGGACAAGGTGCCGCTGTACTGCGTGCACCCGGCCGGCGGCCTCAGCTGGTGCTACGCCGGTCTGATCCGCCATCTCCCCGCCGACGTCCCGATCTACGGCATGCAGGCCCAGGGCGTCGGCCCGGCCACCGCCGCCGACCCGCTGCCGCGGACGATGGAGGAGCTCACCGCCCACTACGTCGACCGGATCCGCGAGGTGCAGCCGCAGGGCCCGTACCGGCTCATGGGCTGGTCCACCGGCGGCATCATCGCGCAGGGCATGGCCACCCGGCTCCAGGACCTCGGCCACGAGGTCGAGCTGCTCGCGATCCTCGACGCCTACCCGGCCGAGGGCTTCCGCACGCTGCCCGTGCCCGACCAGGCCGAGGCCCTCGAAGCCCTGCTCGCCATGGGCGGCTACGGACCCGACAGCCTGGAGGGCAAGCCCTTCGAACTCGCCCACGTCACCGAGGTGCTGCGCCGCGAGGGCTCCCCGCTGGCCAGCCTCGACGACACCACCATCGAGGCCCTCAACACCACCTACCTCAACACCAACCACCTGGTCCGCGGCTTCGACCACCGGGTCTTCGACGGCGACGTGCTCTTCTTCCGCGCCACCGTCGACACCATCGACGACGAACTCACCCCCGACACCTGGACCCCCTATGTGACCGGGCGCATCGACAACACCGACGTCGCCTGCTCGCACAAGGACATGACCCTGCCCGAACCGATCGCGCACATCGCGAGCGTCATCGCCGACCGACTGCAGAACCTGGAGAACTGACCCCATGAGCGACGCACCCGCCAACCCCTTCGACGGCGACGGAGACTTCTTCGTCCTCGTCAACGCCGAGGGGCAGCACAGCCTCTGGCCGGGCTTCGCCGCCGTGCCGGAGGGCTGGACCACCGCCCACGGGCCGTGCGTCCGGCAGGACGCCCTCGACTGGATCACCGAGCACTGGACCGACCTGGCCCCGGCGGCCCGGTGAGCCGGCTCTCCCCGCGCCTCGCCGTCGTGATCGTGTACACGGCGGCGATGTGCATGAACGGTCTCGACTCCACCATCGTCAACCCGGCGCTGCTGACCATCGCCCGGGACTTCGGCGAGCCCGTGTCGGCGGCCAACACCGTGGAGATCGCCTTCCTGGTGGCCCTCGCCGTGGCCCTGCCCGTCGCGGGCTGGCTCGGCGACCGCTACGGCACCAAGCGCGTCTTCCTCGGCTCGCTCGCCGTCTTCACCGCGGCCTCCGCGGCCTGCGGGCTCGCCCAGGACCTGCCCACCCTGGTCCTCGCCCGCGTCGTCCAGGGGTTGGCGGGCGGGCTGCTCACCCCGGTCGGCATGACGCTGCTCTTCCGCGCCTTCCCGCCGCACGAGCGGATGAAGCTGTCGAAGGTACTGATCGTGCCGACGGCCCTGATGCCCGCCCTCGGGCCCCCGCTCGGCGGCTTCCTCACCGAGCACCTCTCCTGGCACTGGCTGTTCTTCGTGAACGTGCCGATCGGCGCCGCCGCCGTACTGCTCGGCGTCCTCGGCGTGCGCGAGCACGTGGAGGGCACCGAGGGCGGCTTCGACCGCCGGGGCTTCCTGCTGGCCACCCCCGCGCTCGGGCTGCTCACCTACGCGCTGGGCTTCGGCCCCTCGCACGGCTGGACCTCACCGGCCATCGCGGTGAGCGCGCTGCTCGGCCTCGCCCTCCTCGTCGCGGCGTGCGCGCACCTGCTCAGGGCCGCGACGCCGCTGCTGGACCTGAAGCTCCTCGGCGACAAGGTCTTCGGGTCCGCCACCGTCCTCGCCCTGGTCACCTCGGCCGGTCTGATGGGCGTCCTCTTCGCCTTCCCGCTGCTCTACCAGGCGGCCCTCGGGGCCTCCGCCCTGGACGCGGGACTCAGCGTCTTCCCCGAGGCGCTGGGCCTGATGCTGGCCTCCCAGGCCGTCGACCGACTGCTGCCGAAGCTCGGCCCCCGGCTGCTCGCCGCCCCCGCGCTGGTCCTCGCCACGGCGGTCTTCGCGGCACTGGCGGTGCCGGGCGTGGCGGAGAACGCCTGGGCGGTGCGGGTGCTGATGTTCTGTGTCGGCCTGGTGCTGGGCACGGCCGTACTCACCGTCCAGATCGCCGGGTTCGCGGACATCGCGCCCCCGGCCATGGGACAGGCGATGGGGCTGTTCACCATCGTGCGCACCCTCGGCGGGGCGCTGGGCATCGCGGCCACCGCCGCGGTGATCGGCGCGGCCGGCGGCTCGGGCACGCACGACGCCGCCCCGGGCCCGTACCGGGCGGCGATCCTCACGACCGCGGGACTGGTCGCCCTCGGCACGCTGTTCGCGCTGCGCCTGCCCAAGGACGCCCCCGCGCCGCCGCCCTTCGACGACGAGCCGACGGCGCGGCCGGAGGAAGGCGCGCAGGCGGCGGCCTGACGGGCTCGGTACACGCCTCGGCCCGGGACCGACAGTCGTCGGTCCCGGGCCGTTTCATGTGTCCGAGGGGCTCGCGGCCCGGCCAGAGCCGGTCAGAGCCGGTCAGTCCCGGTCGGCCAGCAGCCCGGCGAGTCCGGCGGCGAGGCCGCCGCGCCAGCAGGCGTAGTCGTGGCCGCCGTTGAACTCCTCGTACGACACCTCGTAGCCGCGTGCCTGGAGCACGTCACGCAGGTGGCGGTTCTGGGGGAGGAGCATCCATTCCTGGAGGCCCACCTCCAGACGGAACCGGACCGCGGTGCGCTCGGTCACCGCGAACTGCCGGGTCAGCCACTCGCTGCCGCTGTCGAACTCGGTCCCGTCCGGCCACCAGAAGGAACCCGACTGGGACAGCACGTTCCCGAACCGCTCCGGCCTGCGGAACGCGGCGAACGCGGCCGTCAGCCCGCCCGCGCTCTGCCCCGCCACGACCGTACGCGCCGGGTCCGCCGTCGCCCCGTACTCCCGCGTGGCCCACGGCAGCAGCACCTCGGCGAGCCAGTCCACGAACTCCTCGCTGCAGCTGAGATCGGCCATGCGCCGGTCCCGCCCCATGGTGTCCACCAGCAGGGTGACCGTCGGCGGGATCCGGCCCTCCGCGAGGAGGCTGTCCAGGGCGTCGCCGAAGTCCAGCACCGGCCCCCACATCTCACCGTCCAGCAGCACCGCCACGGCGTACGGTCCGCCGTCGGTACGGTGACCGGCCGGCAGGTGCACGCTCACCCTTCGGCCGTCCACCTCGGCCTCCACGCGCTCGCCGCGCGCCACCCCGTCCCGGGGGTGGGCCCAGGGCTGGGCGGGGGCGTCGGGCAGCTCCATGACGGACGACGGGTGGCGCCCGTCGCGGGCCGGCAGCGGCGGCGCGGTGTTCAACGGGTCGGGCACGGCCGTGTCCAGGACCCGCAGCCACGACCGGCGGTCCGTGCGCAGGGCCTCCTCGCGGGGGCCGCGCGCCACGGAGAACTGGTACGAGGCCCGGTGGTCGGCGCGCAGCCGGTGGCTGATCGCCCACACGTCCGTGCCGGGCACCTTCTCCATCAGATGCGGGGTGAGGTCGTGCGCGTGCCGGTCCTTGTCGGTGACGGTGTGCAGCAGCGCAAGGACGTCGGACGCCGGCTCCCGCGGGTCGTCCCGCCAGAGGAAGGTGACGAGCCGGTACGCGGGGTCGGTGGCGTCGGCCTCGACGAGCGGTGTGCCGGTGGCCGCCGCCCGGGCCCAGAACGTCTCGACGGCGTCGGGCTTGCCGGCCTCTACGGCCGCGGCCAGTTCGCTGAGTACCGGGCTCTTCATTTCCATGAGCTTCCTTTGCGATGGCAGGTGGGGGCTGCGCCCCATACCGCGGACCGCGCTGCGCGCGGTGGCCTCAAACGCCGGCCGGGCTGGATTTCTGGGGCGGGGTGGGGGAAGGGGCCGCCCAAGGCGTTACACCCGTGCGGCCGACGACCGTCCCAGGAGCACCCACAGCAGGAACGGTCCGCCGAGAACGGTCGTGACGATGCCGACCGGCACCTCCGTGCCGTCGAAGATGATCCGGCCGACCGTGTCGGCGAGGACGATCAGCACGGCGCCCGTCAGCATCGATCCCAGCACGGGCACCCGCAGGGGCCCGGCGAGCCGTCCGGCGATGACCGGGGAGGCGAGGGCGACGAAGCCGACCGGCCCGCAGATGCCGACGGCCAGGCCGGCCAGGCCCACCGCGAGGAGCAGACAGATCATCCGCACCCGGGCGGGGTTCGCGCCGAGGGACGAGGCGGTGGAGTCGTCGAAGCGCAGCACGTTCAGCTGGCGGGCGACGACGAGGGCGAGCGGCACCAGCACGGCCAGGCCGATGAGCACGGGGACGGCGACGGAGTAGCCGCGGCCGTTGAGGCTGCCGGAGGTCCACACGTACAGCGAGCTGGCCGAGTTCAGCGAACGGCGGGAGAGCACGACCTGGGTGACGGCGGAGGCGAGCGCCGACATGGCGAGACCCACGACGAGGACGCGGTAGCCGCGCTGGCCGAGGCCGCCGGAGACGGCGGTGACGACGAGTACCGCGGCGAGCGCGCCGAGCGGCCCCGCCCACCAGGCGCCGAACGTGCCGGTGGCGCTGAAGGTCACCGACAGCAGCACGGCCGCCGTGGCGCCGTCGTTGACCCCGAGCAGCTCGGGGGTGGCGAGCCGGTTCCGGGCGAGGGTCTGGGTCAGCAGGCCGGCGAGTCCGAGGGCGGCTCCGGCGGCGAGCCCGGCGATGATCCGGCCGAGCCGGAACTTCTGTACCAGCAGCACGTCGAAGCGGTCGCCCGAGCCGAAGACCGCGTTGAAGGTGCGGCCGATGCCCATCTCGCTCTGTCCGGCGTACGCGGAGAGCACCACGGCCGCCACCAGCAGGGCCGCCAGGAACAGCGAGGCGAGCGTCGCCCGGCGCGGCACCAGCACGGACAGCGACCCGCGGCGCACGACGAAGCTCTCGCTGCGGTGCCGCTCCGGCAGCCGCTCGATCAGCCGCCGGGCGAGGGAGGCGCGCCCGGCGCGCTGCCCGCCCTCGGCGGTGGCCGGGTCCGTCATGCCCATCGCGCCCAGCCGCTTGGAGCGGACGATGGCGATGAGGACGGGGGCGCCGAAGAGCGCGATGATCACGGCGACGGGAGCCTCGAAGGGCCGGGAGACGACCCGGGCCAGCACGTCGGCACCGGTCAGGACACCGGCGCCGATGAGCCCGGCGAGCAGGATCTGCGCCGTGAGCCGGGGGCCGGTGACGGCCCGTGCGAGGAACCCGGCGAGCAGGCCCAGGAAGGAGATGGGGCCGACGAGCGCCACCGACGAGGCGGTGAGGAGGGTGACCGCCAGGGCGACGACGACGCGGATGACGGAGGGACGGTGGCCGAGGCCACGGGCCAGGTCGTCGCCCAGCGCCAGGGCGGACAGCGGGCGGGCGACGAGCAGCGCCACGACGAAGCCGACGGCCAGCACGGGGACGAGACGGCCGAGTTCGCCGAAGCCCTCGACGCCGGCCAGCGAGCCCAGCACCCAGAAGCGGAACCGGTCGTAGGTCTCGGCGGAGTTGACGATCAGCACGCTGGTGACGCCGCCGAACGTGGCGCCCAGGGCGGACCCGGCGAGGACCAGCCGCATCGGTGACCCGCCGCCCCGGCTGCCGGCGATGAGCAGGACGAGCGCGCTGGCGAGGACGGCGCCGCCGAAGGCCCACAGCAGATAGCTGTAGCTGTTCTGCGCGCCCAGGAAGGTGATGCCGAAGACGACACCGAGCGAGGCCCCGGCGTTCACTCCGAGCAGCCCGGTCTCGGCGAGCGGATTGCGGGTGACGGCCTGGAGGAGACAGCCGGCGGTGCCGAGCGCCGCGCCGACGAGCAGCGCGGTCAGGGTGCGGGGGATGCGCAGGTCCCCCACGACGAGGGAGAGACGGGAGCTGTCGCGCGCGCCGTTCCGCCCCAGGAGGTAGTTCAGGACGTCACCGGGACCGACCTCGCCCGCGCCGATGGACAGCGAGAGGGCGGCGGTCACGAGGACGGCCAGGACGAGCGAGGCGGACACGAGCAGCAGGGTCCGCCGCCCGTGCGGACGGCCGGGCAGCGCCTCCTGGCTGACGGGGCGGTGTATCTCCGGGGCGTCCGGGGTGTCCGCGGTCTCCTCGGACCGCGGTTCCGCGGGGGCCTCCGGGGGGCCCGAGGTCGGGGGGCCCACGTGCGACAGAGTCATAAGGTAAGGCTAGCCTAAGAAGATTTACACCTGGCGCCCGGTACCCGTTGACTTCCGTTCCGCTTCCTGGTCGGTCAACCGGTGGGATAAACATCACTCTTAAGCCAATCAACCATGATCCAGTATGGCTGGAAAATCGGGCCATAGCTCCCCATCCCGACCGGTCGATACGGCCTCCCGGCCCGCCTCGGGTCCTCCTCCGGAACGGATCCGGGGCGGAGGGAGATATTCCGATTTAGCGGAAATGCGAGGTGAGGCAACCCGGGTGGGGGAACCGCTGTCTAGCGCGTTGAAGATCATCCGTTCCTGATGAAGTCAACGGGGTTCACATGTCTTTGATGCGTCCTTTGCGTTCCCTCCTGCTGGCCGCCACCGCGGCCTGTGCCGTGGCCGGGCTCACCGCCGCCCCCGCCGCCGCGGCCCCCAGACCCACCGGTGCGATCGGTCTGGACCCGCAGACCCTCGCCGCCGTGGCCAAATCGCTCATCACCCCCGACGCCGCCCCGGAAGGGGCCAACGACTGGGACTGCAAGCCCTCGGCCGAGCACCCCCGCCCGGTGGTCCTGGTCCACGGCACCTGGGCCAACGCGCTCAACACCTGGTCCTCGCTGTCGCCCAAGCTCAAGAAGGCCGGCTACTGCGTCTACACCGTCAACTTCGGCGCCCCCGCGGGCTCCGTGATCAAGGCGAGCGGACCGGTCCCCGAGTCGGCCAAGGAAATCGCCGCCTTCGTCGACAAGGTGCTCGCCAGGACCGGTGCCGACAAGGTGGACATGGTCGGCCACTCGCAGGGCGGCGGTCTGCTGCCGCGCTGGTACCTGAAGTTCGAGGGCGGCGCGCAGAAGGTCAACCACCTCGTCGGTGTCGCACCCAGTAACCACGGCACCGACATGAGCAGCCTCCTCAACCTCGGCGAGTCGCTGAACCTCATGGGGATCGTCGGCAAGTTCGCCGGCCAGGCCGCCATCGACCAGACCCGGGGTTCGGAGGTCACGCGCAAGCTGGACGAGGGCGGCGACACCGTGCACGGCGTCACGTACACGACGATCGTCACGACCAACGACCGGGTGGTCACCCCGTACACCAACCAGTACCTCACCGCCGGCGCGGGCGCGAAGGTCACCAACCACACCATCCAGGACCACTGCCCGAGCAGCTGGGTCGGCCACGCGGGCATGACCTTGCACCCCGCCGCCGCGCAGCTGGTCCTCTCAGCCCTGGACCCGAACGACAAGGGCAAGCCCGAGTGCGGCCTCTCCCTGCCGTTCTGACCCGGGAAGCAGCCTCTGAATGAGGATTGAGGAATGAATGAGGAGGCGGGAACGGCCCTGGCCGTTCCCGCCTCCGGTGTGTTACGGGCGGTCAGCTCGGGCTGTCGGCACCGGGAGGCGGGCGTAAGGGCTCGCTGATGGACAGGTCCTCGTCGAGCTTGGCCGCCAGCTCGGCGCCCAGGGCAGGGGCGTACCGCTCGCCCCACCGCTCCACGACGGCCAGGAATCCGGTCAGATCGTCCTGCACGGACCGCAGCAGCGCCGGCAGACCGTCCTTGGCGACCTCGACGGGCTGCCCGGCGGGCGGGGCCGGGGCGTCACGGCCGTCGGGCCACAACCGGACGACCGGGCCCGCGTGCTCGACGCGCGGTGACGGATCGTGCCCCAGCCACAGCTCGTCGCCGTGCAACAGGCCGAGCCACTCGCGCCAGTTCTCCAGGCCGCAGCAGCAGCCGGAGGAGACCGACACCCCGCTGGCGGTGTCCCGCACCCGCAGACCGCCCGGCAGGAGGGTGCAGTCGGCCGCGATCGTACGGCGGAGCAGCTCGGGACCGTCGGGCGCGCGGGCATCCTCCTCGGCGAGGGCCGCGCCGTTGTACCCGGCCCACACCGCGATCGCGGTACCGACCTCCAGGGGGGACAACCGCCCGGACAGCGGGAGAGCCGCGCCGGCCGACGGATCGGCCACGGGCCACAGGGTGAAGTCGGCGGAGTCGTAGGTCTCCAGGACGGCGTCCATGATCAGCACGGACACAGTGTCACCCCGAACGGTGGTGGGCGCCTCCCCATTTCACGACAAGCCGAAACTCCCTTCGAAGCGTCCGCCGCCCTCCCGCGGCCCGGCTCCTCAGCCCCGGCCGGCCCGCCGCGCGCCACCGAGCGCGATCCTGTTCACCCCCCACAGCGCGACACCGATCACGAGCAGCACCCCCGCCCGCACATAGACGTCCGCCGGGCGGTCGGCCAGCGGGCTCGCCAGGGTGAGGGCGGTGACCGCCCCCAGCACCGGCAGCGCGGTGGGGGCGCGGAAATGGCGGTGCGGCACGTGGTCCTTGCGCAGGACCAGCACCGCCACATTGACCAGCGCGAAGACACACAGCAGCAGGAACGCCGCCGTGTCCCCGAGCCCCGCGATCTCGCCCGTCGACGCCAGAGCGACGGTGAGCACGGTCGTGAAGACGATCCCGACGACCGGCGTGCGGCGGCGCGGCAGCACCCGGGCCAGGGCGCGCGGCAGAATGCCCTCGTTCGCCATCCCGTAGCAGAGCCGGGAGGCCATCATCAGGTTGATCAGGGCGGAGTTGGTGACGGCGAAGAGCGCGATCAGCGCGAACAGCCTCGGCGGGAAACCGTCCCAGCCCACCCGCACGACCTCCAGGAGCGGCCCGGAGGAGCCCTGGAGCGTGTGGTGGTCGACGAGCAACGAGGAGACGAGCGCGACCAGGACGTACACCGTGCCGGTGACGGCCACCCCCAGGAAGATCGCGCGGGGAAAGGTCCGGGCCGGATCCCGGGTCTCCTCGGCCATGTTGACGGAGTCCTCGAAGCCGAGGAACGCGAAGAACCCCAGCGCCGTCGCCCCGAGCACCCCGGTGAGCGCCGCGTATCCGGAACCGCCGGTGTCGAACTCGCCGAGGCGCGCCGGCTGCCCGTCGCCCGCGAGCACGGCGAAG